>CANJJU010000068.1 GCA_947474815.1 Chitinophagaceae bacterium
ATGTGATCCTTCAGGAAATTCGAAATCAAGTGAACCGAGTAATGGTACTTCGTGCGAGCTTACAAATTGAGACACCATATTTATGGGCTTGTGTACAAGAAAATATCGGTTTGGCTGCATAGGGGCAAATTACTTAATATTGTATATGCAACAAGCTTCAAAAGATCCATTGCATGGAAAAACATTGGAATATATACTTACGCAACTGGTAGCTCATTTTGGATGGGAGTTATTGGGACAGCATATTCGCATTAATTGTTTCAACAGCAATCCGAGTATTCAATCGAGTTTGAAGTTTCTTAGAAAAACACCCTGGGCAAGAAAAAAGGTGGAGGATTTATATACTAGCATAATAGAGTAGCAACGCATTGTTCTTCTCTTTTGTTATCGATCACACTCAACGCAGGGTGTATCACTGTATCCATGAGTTTGTGCCCATCTGAGGCAGCTGTCTTGTCTGTTAAAACAGGGCAATCCCTGATCTAAACTTTCCACGGTCCACGGACTCCCCGCTGAACAGGTTGTACCACATATCGTAAAATCATCATTGGTACTTTTATGACAAGAAGTTGTGAATAATAATATTAATACTCCAATTAAAAAACAAATAATTTTCATTGTTTGAAGTTAATTATCAAATCATTCTTATTTAATGATGCTAGTCAGCCAGTTTTTTCTGATTGATATATTGTTAACAATCTTTATATAAATTCAAATAATTAAATTTACTTTGTTCTCTAACAATTAAAACATATAATATGAATCCTACAATTAAAAAAGTTATTTATTGGGTATTAACAGGAATGGTTGCTTTTGTTTTTTTAGGAAGCGCCTATGGTAAAATATCTGGTAGCATGGCACCAGGATTTGGTATTGATGCCGCCACTTTCAAAATGCTTGGATGCATTGAATTGGGTTCTCTAATATTATTCATTATCCCGCGTACCGGTGTGTTGGGTACATTATTATTGGTAGCTTATTTGGGTGGAGCCATTGCTACTCATGTTGAGCATGCTCAGCCAGTTATGGCGCCCATTTGTATTACTGTATTTGTTTGGGTGGTAGCACTCATTCGTTTCCCAGAATTAACACAAAGAATACTTGGGAAAAATAATGGCTAAATTGTAGCGAATAATTTTATTACCATAATAAACTACCTGCATTTATTTGTAGGTGGTTTTTTTATGTGGATATTTTACTCCTGAGTAATTAAATCTGTTAAATGTACTTTAAGTGCATCTACTGAAATGCTAATTTCCCAAAATGAAATACCGAGTGATATCAATAAGCACAGTAAACTAGCTCCAAAGATGTAGATGCCGATTGTTTTAAATCCAAGAAACATTACTGTCATTGCAAATACCGACAAAAACAAACACAGTACACCAAACAGTTGCATATAACGTATGAGGGTTATGCGTAAGTTTAGATTTTTTATTTCGAGTAAAATTGTTTTATTTTCTTTTTCATCATAAGTTTTCTTCAATCCGCGTACAATTTGTGCAATCGTTAAAAATCGATTGGTATATGCTAATAAAATTAAAGAGGTTGCAGAAAACAAGAGAGCGGGTGTTCCGATGGTAAATGTCATAAAGTTATATTAACGTGTTAAAAAAACTTGTATTAAGTAAAATTAACCGGTATTAACTGAATGAAGACTCTTTTTTTAGAATAAGGCGCTTAAGGTTACAAAATAATTCCTACCATCTCCAGGAAGCACTCCGGGTCCAGGATAACCACCGGCTCTTCGTGTAAAATAAGGTGTATTGAATACATTGTTTAATCCTGTTTTGAGTGTAATGAATTTGAAGCAATTGATTTGTGCACTGCAATCAATAATAGTATAAGCCGGTATCAATCCTGTTTGTCCGTTTGGTGTAGGAGTTCTTGTGTTGTTTGCGTCACTGAATGTTTTATCTACATAACTCCATTGTGTAGTAAACAAAAATGATTGATAAGACGTATGCCACCCAGCTCTTAAAATATGGAGCGGAGCATTTTCTACCCATTTACCTTTGGTGGAAGCATCCTTGTGATTGTTGCTGTATTTAGCATTGGTATAACTGTAACTTGAAAACACTCGTAGATCTATTTTTTTTCTGTTCTTCGTTGTGTTGATTGCATTTACTTCTATAAATGCTTCCACGCCTTTACTACTACTGTTGCCTACGTTGGTTATTAACCGATAGGATTCACCTGCCGGAATAATTGTGCCAATTCGGTTCTTATAATTCAGATAAAATATACTGCAGTCAAATTTTATCCATTGTTTTATTTTACCTCTGTAACCAAGATCAATATTGTATCCTTTGGCATCTTTCAAGTTTGGATCTACTTTATCAGTAGAGGGAGGTGCTTGTAAGTTGGCAAATTGTATTGGTCGGTAGGCTTGAGTAATATTAGCATACCATTCAGTTTGAATATTGCAATGATATTCGGCACCTATGCCAGACAATAGAAAGTCTCTGCTTTTTGTAATATTTTGTAACAAGATAGGGCTGCCATCTATATTATATCCATTTTGGCCACTTGCTTTTCCGTTGAGCCATTCATATCGAATACCAGGAATGAGTAATAGTTTTTTATTTATTTTATACATGTTCTCTATAAAGAGGGCAGCGTTATTTGATGTAAAACGAATATCATTGGGATATTTTCCAATAAGAGTCATTTCATATAGTTTGCCAGTGGTGCCTTTTCCATTTGAGTATCGATGCGTGCTTCCAGTATACAATTTAATTCCTGCAGAAAGAACATGATTTTTTTTACCCAATGAATAGTCTAGAAGTAACCTGCTTTCGATGGCATAATTTCTATAAATATCTGCATTCAATGTTCGATTATTGTAATCGAGTGTAGACAGATTGATGCTATCGGGAATATTAATGGCAGTCATAAACCCTATGCTATTTCTGTTGCCTATTGTGGCAAATAGTTTTGTATTCCATCTCGAATTTTTATTAATAGTATAATTAAATATTACTGCTGGAGTAACCCATTCAATATCAAACCAATTACGACTTCTTGAACTTTGTTGGGGATTTTCATTAAACTGCACATCTGTTAATCCTCCTGCCTGTTGACTCCTAGTGTGTGAGAGCATGGTTTCAGCAGTTATAGAAAGTTTGGGAGTGATTGCATAAGTTATTGTACCAAATCCTGCATTTGAAAAATATTGGCTATTGTTTCGCCATCCGTTTCCATTGCGATGATCGAAGAAAGAATAGTAGTGGACTTTATTTTTTCTACCCCCTATTGCATTGAATGTATTAAACATTCCGTTGCTTCCAATGGATTGAGCTGTTTCAAATGAAATAGATTTATTGATTTCGGATCCATTTTTTAAAATATAATTAATCATTCCTCCAAACTGAGGCCCGTATTGTAGGGCACCTTGTCCGCGGATGATTTCAATTCTTTGCACACCTTGTAATTGTGGATTGTAATATGCTTCTGGATAACCAAAAGGGTCTGCGGAAATATCGTAACCGTTTTGGCGCACATTAAAATCCCAGCTTCGATTCGGACTCAACCCTCTGGCTGCGATTCCAATCTGGATTCCACTTGCATCGCTTTCCCACACATGAATTCCAGCAACCTTAGCCAGTACTTGTCTCATTGTATTATTAACTATGTTGCCTTGTACATTCCCTATTACAATCAACGAATTTTTTTTCCCTGCATAAATAGAGGTGCCTACAATGTCTGGCATTTGTTGAATGTCACTTTTGCTATTACTTCCTACAATGGTGATATCGGGTAGATTTTTTACAATTACCTCTACTGTATTTTTATAAATAGAAGAATCTTGTGTATAGGAAATTTGCCAGCAGCACAATAGTATCAATAATCCCCCTAAGCTTTTCATATATCAGTTATTTTTTACGAAACTATCAATCGCTTTTAAATGATATTAACGAAATGGGGAATTCAATTTATGAAATAGGGAAAAATAAAAATGATTAATTTTGTATAAATTAATTTCTATGAGTTTACGTTTAGGTGATATTGCTCCTAATTTTCAGTCCAACACTACTGCAGGTCAGCTTGATTTCTATGAATACCTAGGTGATAGCTGGGGTGTATTGTTCTCGCATCCTGCAGATTTTACGCCTGTTTGTACTACTGAATTAGGAAAGACGGCACTTCTGCAAGAAGAGTTTAGTAAAAGAAATGTAAAAGTGCTTGCTGTAAGCGTAGATTCCATTGATAAACACCATGAGTGGGTAAAAGATATTAATGAAACGCAACAGGTAACGGTGGCATTCCCCATTATCGCAGATGACAATAAAGTGGTGGCGGGTTTGTATGATATGATTCATCCCAATGCATCTGAAACATTTACGGTTCGCTCTTTGTTTGTAATAGGTCCCGATAAAAAAGTTAAATTAATCATTACCTATCCCGCTTCCACCGGCCGAAATTTTTACGAAGTACTTCGTGTCATTGATTCCTTGCAACTAACAGCCAATTATAGCGTAGCTACACCTGCCGATTGGAAAGTGGGCGAAGATGTAATCGTAGTGCCTGCTATTTCTACCGAAGATGCCATTAAAAAATTCCCCAAAGGAGTAAAAGAAATTAAGCCGTACTTGCGTTATACCCCACAACCGAGTAAGGACTGATAGTCTGATTCGAGTTGAATTTAAATGCAAAGCACATCACCATTGCTTATGTTCGTGTCTGCCTATGTTCGTGTCTGCCTATGTTCGTGTGTCACGAACATTTATTATATCTTAATCATCAATACGTCTTTGATATTCGTAGTATAACAGTGCGATAATTTTTCTTGTTTTAATTTCCATTTCTTTTTAAATCCCTGTACGGCATATTTTACAGTGTCTTTTCCGAATTTCATATTCACCTTGTCTAATACTTGCATGGCTTTTTTACTTTTCTCTCTATCTACGGTATCAAACAATCCATATTGTATTTGATTTTCAGAAGTAATATCTATCACTAGCACGCCTGCTTTTTTAAAATTATACCCTGGCTTAAAAATAATTTCCAATCCTTTCAATGCTGCTTTAATAATTTCCCCCGAATCATTTGTAGGAACTTCCAGAGAAACAATTACTGATTTAAAATATTGTACGTCCTGCATTCTGTGACGGTTGGTATGAATGAATACATGTACGCTACTAGTACAGCTTTTTTGTTTGCGCAATTTAACCGCACAGCTATTGGCATAATTGGCTATTGGCTCTTGTAGTTCATTTTTATCAGAGATTAATTTTCCAAAGGACCTCGCTGTTTGAATGCATTTTTTTGGCGCAGGCATTGTGTCGTTTTCAATACAGGGCATTCCTCTAAGTTCTTTGAGCATTCTCAATCCTACCACGGTCAAATTTTTTCTTACCCAATCATCGTTGAGTTGTATAAATGCTGCCGCAGTGAAAATCTTTTGTTCATTCAGTTTATTGGTATACTGTCTACCGCAACCCCATATGTCTTCTACTTTTGTGTACGCTAATATTTTTTCTACTTGCCAATTTTCCTGTGCCAAATAAACGCCCGTTTGTTTCCTTTCTTTTTTAGCATATCTATTGGCCATTTTAGCCAGCGTTTTTGTACTGGCAATGCCTATGCTGATGGGAATACCCACCTCATTTGTAACAAGCTCTTTTATTTTCATTCCCCATTCAAACAAGTCGTGATGTTTCATTCCCGATAAATTGATAAACGCTTCATCTATGGAATAGACTTCTATCGACGGACTGTTTTCTTTAAGCACATTCATTACTCTGTTGCTTAAACTTCCATATAAAATATAATTCGATGAAAATACTGCCACATTATTTTTAACAACACAGTCTTCAATCATGAATGCAGGGGCGCCCATTTTTATTCCAAGATCTTTTGCTTCGTTGCTTCTTGCTATTACACAGCCATCGTTATTGCTTAATACAACAATGGGCTTTCCATTTAAGGAGGGGTTAAAAAGTCGTTCACAGGAAGCATAGAAATTATTACAATCCACTAGTGCAATCATGATTACACATCTAAGGCTTTAATAATGATATGTATAACGGTTCCCCAAATACTAAAATTCATGTCTTCTGTAATGGGGATGGGCTGGTATTTTGGATTTGGGCTGTCGGGCATTAGTCGGATTCCAGAACTATTTTTTACAAATCGTTTGATGGTAAATTCATTGTCTATTACCGCTACCACAATGCGATTGTTCGTGGCCTTGATGCTTCTGTCAACTACCAATAATGTATTAGGAGGTATATGAGCATTCACCATCGAATCTCCCACCGCTCTTACGATGTAAGTGGAATGCGGTCGGGGAATTAAGTGCTTATTCAAGTCAATTTCTTCTTCTACAAAATCAGCTGCCGGAGACGGGAAGCCTGCCGGTGCTGTGATTCCGTAGCTTGCCAGAATGGGAGAGTGACACACTCCATATACAGTAATCTTTGGTTCCGCTAACAACATAATGCTAAATTATTTAGCAAAATACAACAAAAGATTGAGGTAGATATAATAATTTTCAAAGAAACCAAATCTGTGGGCTAATCTATTGTAAATGAACACTTAGGGATGTTGAACGACTAGCTTTTGAGTAATGCTTTGCTCCTGGTCGGTAATTTTTAATATATAAGTGCCCGCAGGAAGTTGGCTAGTCTCTACTTGTGTGATTGAATTGACCAATTGCTTGGTAAAAATTTGTCTGCCAATGGCATCATACAATACAGCAGTGGTATTTTTATTAATAACATTCGTCGCGTGGATGGTAAAATAATTATTAGAAGGAGTAGGATAAATAGAATAATTGTTTCCTTGCGTAGTATTGTGCAGCAGTACAATTTTACTGTAGATAAATGAATGATCGATATCTATCTGTTTGATTCGATAATATAAATTTCCTAGCGGAATAGACAGGTGTGTAAAATCATAAATACCTTTATTGTTATCGGTGATGTTAATACTACCAATTGTATTCCAGCTTCTTCCATTTGAACTAAATTCTATTTCAAAACTTTTTGCATTGATCATTGGTGTGGCTACTTCCCAACGAACATTTGAATTACTGTTATCAAGTAGCTTAGCAGATAGGTTGATGAATGTAACCGGCAAAGCGCTGATTAAAAAAGGCGTGGGAATGTTTTCGGATAATTGATTTGCATTTCCATCCAGATTAGGATCCATTGCGGTATAGCTCCCATTGTTAGAAGAATCGGAAACAGTCACCAAAGAAATATTATTATTAGATCCGATGTCACCTTTGGTAAGGGCGCTATTTAAATAAGTAATCCCTTCCTGTATATTCGTTACGGTACATTGCACCAGCACTTTAAAAAAGTAATTGGTATTATTTGAAATATGGTTAGGTAAATTTTGCGCCTGATTTAATATTGATATATCTGTTGTACCATTGTAGTTACTGTTTAACGTTAGTCCGGCTGCATTTGCCCCCGCCACAAAACTTGTTGATACGTTGGATACATTGGCCGCACCAAAAACAGCCCCTAGGTCATCGGTGAGTTCAACGTTGTTTAAGATTACGTTCCCCATATTCTCTACATATATTTCATACGTAAGATTGTAGGTGTTGCTGTTTATAGACGTGGCATTGATTAGGCGCTTTGTATTGCCAATAGCGGGAGTAAAGCTGGTATTGTCTATGGGAGAGTTTCCCACTTGAAAAGTTTTTTCAGAACCAAGCACGCCTGTGCTCAAATCGTAATCATAATAATAACAGGATTGATTAAAATCGGTTCCGGTAATTTCTAATACTCCTTTTATATAAGCAATGCCAAAACAGGGATTCGGCATCGTGGTTAAAAAATTAGCAGTGGCATTTGAGGAAGTGTTGTAATTAGTGATTTCGTATAAAAAGGAAGGAAAGTATCCTAAGGTGGCAAACATTCTTCCATTGGGTAAAATACAAAGATCTCCACTACTAATTGTGTTGGGAGAAAGTCCTGCAGGGAATTGTAGTATCCTGCTATTGATTACCGTTCCATTAGTTACATCAAACTTATCCAAGTTGCATTGGCCGGTAGCAGGATCGTAATTGGAAAAAGACCAGATGTCTCCGTTGTTATCGAATTCAAAATTATTGGTAGCATAACTATATGAATAGGTAGGGTCTGTTGGAATAGAAATTGGACAATCAATTCCTTGTGGCAAACCAATATCGAGTATCCAGATTTTGGTTTCGGTACCTGTGCGCACATCTGCAATGTATACTTTATTGTTTGCTGGATTATAGGCTACAAATACAGAAAAAAAATCGGGCAACTGCGATTGCATATTACAATTAGAAAGCAATACTGGACTTCCAAAAGGATCTTTTATGAGTGTAAAACTAGGCTCGGTAGAAACGCTGCAGGTGTTGCTTCCAAAATTGATTAACACAGAATTTTGAGCCCAATCATCCATAGCGGTCCCCAACAAAACAATCAACAAGATTATTTTGATTAAAATGGTTCTACAATGAATGACTTTTTTCATAATACTAATCCTACTAAATGTAAGAAAAAATCTTTAAAATGGGTGCCTAATCGGTATCAATAATACATCAATAACTAGTATATAAAGGTAAAATTGATTTTAAGATTTTCATTCAAAATAAGTAGCTTTAGCAATAAAATATCGCAAAAATGAAAAAGTTATTATATCTCTTGATTTTGGTAAACTTTTTTTCTGCTTGTAAAAAAAACAAGGACTTGCTTCCTTCCTCTATTACACTTACGTCAGCGGCCGGTACCATTAACCAAACCGTTGTATTAAATACTCCTATTACGAATATTGTTTATACTGTGGGCGGGTCTGCTACAGGTGCTACTGTAACTGGCTTGCCTTCTGGTGTTACGGGGACTTATGTGGGTGGAGTACTGACCATCAGCGGAACGCCTACAACTACAGGAGTGTATACTTATACCATTACCACTACGGGTGGTGCAACACCTGCTGCAACCTATAGCGGCACCATTACAGTGAATGCTGCTGGTCAAACCTTTGAATATTCTATACTTCCTTCCTTGACCAATAGCGCCATTACTACTTTCAACAATGAGCATTATATCTATTTAGATACCAGAACTACTTTAAAAAACAAATTATTTATTTTTCTTCCCGGCACCACGGGTTATCCTGCGGTATACAAACTGATTGTAAAAAAAGCAGCAGCACTTGGCTATCACGCCATTGGATTGATGTATCCTAATAATTCAGACATATATACTGCTGCAGGTTCCAATGCAGACAATACGCAGTTTGGAAAATGTCGTCAGGAAATATTCGATGGCACCGATCAAACCACCGGGGTAAGTGTCAATAGCGATAATTGTATTAAAAATAGATTGTATAATCTATTGGTTTATTTACAAGGATTGCATCCTGATCAAAATTGGCAACAGTTTATCAGCAATGGAGAGGTTGATTGGAGTAAATGTACATTGGCAGGTCACTCGCAAGGAGGAGGCCATGCTTTATATATTGCAAAAAAAGTTTCGTTAGAAAGAGCGATTGGTTTTTCTTCCATTGATTGGAATAGTTCATTGAGTCAAAGTGCTGCATGGATTTTTGATGCAAATACAACGCCCCTTTCTAAAGTATATTCTATTAACAATATCAATGATGAGATATTCAGTTACGCTAATGTACAAACGCAATTAACAGACTTGG
>CANJJU010000069.1 GCA_947474815.1 Chitinophagaceae bacterium
TCAAGATGAAATTGAAACAAGCCGATTGCCTTTCAATGATCATTTTGATGGACAGCACTTTTTATTCAGCGCCATCAATGGAGAAATTAAAAACGTATCGATAAAGAACAATAAAGTGTTGGCAACAATCTCACTAGCTACCAAAGAAAGAAGTGGATTAGAAATAAAAAAAATAGAGGCAGCCATGCTTTTTACTCCAGAAGTCATGGAATTTAAAAACCTTGATTTAAGAACGAACAACAGCCATCTAACGAATTATTATTCGATGAGATACAAATCCTTCAATCATGATATGAATAATTTCATGAGCAATGTTTTACTTGAAGGACATTTCAAGAATAGCATCATCAGTACAGACGATATCGCCATTTTTGCTCCTGAAGTAAAATCATGGAATAAAACATTCGAGCTAACGGGCAATGCAAAAGGGACGATTGAAAATCTTGTGGCCAATGACCTAAATATCGAAACAGGCGCTACTGCTATTACCGGGAATGTACATTTAAAAGGATTGTCTAATATCAATACCACTTTTATTGATTTTACTACAGTTCAATCTCATACAAATTACAATGATCTAATAGATATCATTCCTACCATAAAATCGATCAATCAACCCAATCTTAAAAGACTGGGGAACATTTATTTTAAAGGTAAATTCACTGGGTTCATCAACGACTTTTTAGCAAATGGGACCATTCAATCTAACCTGGGCTCCATCAACACCAATGTATACTTTAAGTTTCCAGAAAATCACGCGCCATTATATACTGGTACTATTGCAACTACTAATTTTCAATTAGGGAAATTTATCAATAACAATCAGGTTGGAAAAGTGGCAATAAATGGAAAAGTTGAAGGGAAAGGATTTACATTAGACGATCTGAAGGCTAATTTCACAGGAGATATTCAACAATTCGAATTTAAAGGATACAATTATCAAAATATTTACGCAAAGGGAGATTTCCAAAACAATAAATTCAAAGGACAAGCCAGCATCAACGATCCTAATATAAAAATAAAAAAACTGGAAGGAGTCTTAAGCCTTTTGAAAAATGATATTTCATTTAATCTTACTGCCGATCTTCAATATGCAAATCTTAAAAATATTAATTTAAGCAAAGAAGAGCTTTCACTTAACGGTCTTTTTAGTCTCAATTTTACAGGAAACAATATTGATAACTTTTTAGGCGAAGCCAGAGTTTTTAACGCCACACTCTACAATGGCAACCATCAACTTTCATTTGACTCTCTAAGATTAAGCTCAACATTAATAGGAAATAAAAAATATTTATCCTTACAAACGAATGAAGCAGAAGCCTCCGTTGCAGGCAAGTTCAAAATTCTTGAATTGCCAGATGCATTTAAAGTTTTTCTAAACAGATACTACCCCGCTTACATTAAAGCTCCTTCTTATCAATTAAGCAACCAGGACTTTTATTTTAATATTCAAACAAAAGACATTGAAGAATATGTAAAACTGATTGACAATAGACTCAGCGGCTTCAACAACACCTCCATTAGTGGAAATCTTGATCTAACTACCTCCGAATTAAACATACAAGGAGACATCCCTAATTTTGGATACAATGAAAAAGTATTTAACAATACCATATTAAATGCAATGGGGAATAGAGACACTTTAATGACCAATATTAAAGTAGGGGAAATTCACTTATCAGATAGTTTACTATTTCCAGACACCAAACTTTCCATCATTTCCCATAATAATATATCTGACATACACCTTAAAACAAGCGCCACCTCTACTTTCAACGATGCAGATTTAAACGCAAGCATTGAAACGCTAACGGATGGAGTAAAAATTCATTTTTTCCCTTCTTCCTTTATTGTAAATGATAAAAAATGGCTACTAGAAAAAGATGGCGAGCTTTCTATAAGAGAAAATTTAATTGATGCCAATCAAATAAATTTTTCAAACAACAATCAACAAATTTCAATTTATACAGAACATGATATAATCAGCAAGGAGTCTCAAATTGTTGCCAAAATACATGAAGTAAATATCGGAGACTTCTTCCCTTTTATTTTAAAAGACCCAAATGTGAAAGGCGTTCTAACTGGAACGGCTGTAATTAAAGACCCACTGCATAATTTATCTGTTGAATTTAAAGGGAAGGCTGATAGCTTACAGCTTGAAAATAAATTAGTGGGCAATGTAAATATTGCAGGGAATGCTAATACACTCACTGGAAAAATCGATTACAGCGTAAACACAACAGATACCACCAATATTTTTAGCATCATTGGCAAATACAATTACAAAGATTCTTCTGATGCCCAACTGAATACTGATTTGATTGCAGAAAAAATACACTTGTCAATCTTGGAACCCTACCTGGGTGACATATTTAATGACATTGATGGGGTTGCCTCTTCCAATTTAAAACTATCTGGGAATCCACATCATCAATATTTAACGGGAGAGGTGTTCATTAAAGAGAGCGCCTTTAAAGTGGCGTATACACAATGCCGTTACTTTATCCAAAATAAAACCATCACATTTGGAAAAGACGAGATTGATTTTGGACTCATTAAACTTAGAGATTCACTTAATAACACTGCAACCCTTAGCGGTAAAATTCATCATACCCTATTTCGCGACTTCTCATTTGAAAATGTGAAACTTGAAACGGCGAAGCTAGCATTATTAAACACTACTAAAAACGACAACTCCGCTTTTTATGGAAATGTAATTGGCAGAGCAAATATGAGCCTTAATGGCCCTATCAGCAACCTACAGATGAATATTAATGGAGAGCCCAGCATCTTAGATTCGAGTCATATTTATTTACCCACGTCAGAAGGCAAGGAAAGCAATAAAATAGATTACATAGAATTTATACAGTTTGGATCTCAAATGGAAGCTTCAAAACTTAATGAAAACACCAACTTGGTTGTAACCCTAAACATCAAAGCAAATCCTTCTTGCAAAGTAGATGTTATTCTTGACGAAGAAACTGGCGACATTATTAAAGGACAAGGAACAGGATTAATTAATATTAAAGTGGGCAACATTGAGCCACTATCCATAAGAGGGAATTACAACATCACAAAAGGAGAATACAATTTTAATTTTCAAACCTTTTTACAAAAACCATTTACACTCAACAGAGGCTCTATAACCTGGAATGGCGACCCCTATCAGGCTAATATTGATATTGATGCTGAGTACCTTGCAAAAAATGTAGACATCAGCACTCTATCATCAAGTGTTGGATTTAAACAAAAAGAAGACGTAAAGATCATCTCGCATTTAACTGGAGTCCTTCAAAGCCCCTTAGTAAAATTTGATTTTGAATTACCAGAAAAGAGTGATGCAAAAAGAGATGATATCATAGTAAAAAGATTGGCAGACTTTAAGAACGATGACAACGAAATGAATAAGCAAGTAGCTAGCCTACTCCTTTTCAACACCTTCATTATTGGCAACCAGAATTTTTTATCTCAAGGAAATGCAAGCTCTCTCCTAACGAACACAATTGGTGGAGTGGTAAGTAACTTATTAACCAACTTCTTTAATAAAGAATTAGAAAAAGCAACAAAAGGAATACTAACTACCTATATCGATATCAATCCAACATTAGACATACAAAAAAGCGCTTCCCAATTACAAGCGAATGTAAGAGCAGGGTTAAAAATATTATTTAGCAACCGTTTGGTATTGCTTGTAGGAGGAAACCTTGATTACAATAACCCTACCTATAGTCAACAATTGGAAAAGAAAGGTCTACTTACTCCTGATATTAATATAGAATGGCTAATCAATAAAGATGGATCCCTCAGAGTTGTTGGATTTAACAGAAGTAGCATTGACTTTACACTCAATCAAAGAAACCGATCAGGTGTTCAGTTGTCGTTTAGAAAAGATGTAAATAAAATATCAGATATATTTAAAAGCAGAAAAAGATTAAACACAGAAAACACAAAAAACAATTCGCCTGCTATCAAAGAAACTGAAGCGCAATAACTATACTATTCATTAACATTATAAATAATTCAATGTCACATTTATCCTATAAACAATTTACCGTTGGAATAGAAGAAGAATATATGGTAATAGACCCTACAACGCTTGAACTGAAAAGCCATGAACAAAAAATTGTGCAAGAAGGGCAGAAAATTTTTAAAGATAAAGTAAAAGCAGAAATGCATCAGGCGGTGGTAGAAGTAGGTACGGATATTTGTACCGATGTAGATGAAGCATTGATAGACATCTCCACCCTTAGAAAAACAATCAGCGGCATTGCAGATGGATTAGGGCTTTGGGTTGGCGCAAGTGGTACCCACCCTTTCAGTCATTGGGAAAAACAGCTTATTACAGAACACGTTCGATACAATGAATTAGTAAATGAATTGCAGGAAGCTGCGAGAAGCAATCTTATTTTTGGATTACACGTTCATGTAGGAATGGAGAATCGTGAAATGGCGATTCATATTGCAAACACCGCAAGATATTTTCTTCCTCACGTATTTGCGCTTAGTACCAATTCTCCTTTTTGGGAAGGAAGAACAACTGGTTATAAATCCTTTAGAACAAAGGTTTTTGAAAAATTTCCTCGTACAGGCATTCCCGATATATTTAATAGTATTGAAGATTATGATAGCTATGTAAAAATGCTTATTAAAACCAACTGCATTGACAACGCAAAAAAAATATGGTGGGATTTACGAGTTCATCCATTTTTCAATACAGTAGAATTTAGAATTTGCGATATCCCATTAACCGTTTCAGAAACGGCTGCCATAGCCGGAATCTTCCAAGCGATTTGTGCTAAATTATATAAGCTTCGTTCACAAAATTTAAATTTCATGATGTACAGTCGTGCATTAATTAATGAGAATAAATTTCGTGCGAGCAGATATGGTATTGAGGGCAATATGATTGATTTTGGAAAAGAAACCGAAGTGAATACCCGAGTATTGATTTATGAATTACTTGATTTTATTGATGATGTTGTACCCCATTTAGGTAGTAGCAATGCAATCAATCATGTTCATCAAATATTAGAAAAGGGCACGGGAGCAGACAGGCAATTAAAAGTATTTGAAGACACCAACAGCCTAAAAAACGTGGTGAATTATGTTCATTCCAGCTTTTTGGAAGGTATTTCTATCTAAATCATTACAAATGAGCTCCTATTGTTTGGGGGAAAATCTTAAAAATCATATATTTGCAATCCAATAAATTATTGGCTGCGTAGCTCAACTGAATAGAGCATCTGACTACGGATCAGAAGGTTTTAGGTTTGAATCCTAACGCGGTCACAAAGCCCTTGCACAAAGTGCAGGGGCTTTTTACATAGAGCGAACCAAAGTTTACTTTGGTGAACGAATATGTAAAAAGCCCCTCCCGACAAAGTCGGGTAAAGGGATTTGGGTAAGCCCACTTCGAAATGGATCATGAAATCATCCTAACACACTAATAAAGTAAAAAGCCCCTCCCGACAAAGTCGGGTAAAGGGGTTTGGGTAAGCCCACTTCGAAATGGATCATGAAATCATTCTGATAGGTCCAAAAAAATGCTAATTATCACCATCTGACATTACCAATATCATAAAAGTCAAATATTTTTATTTTTTATATTGTAATTAATTGATTTTCATTTAATTGTAAACAAAATATTAAAAATAAATCTGCGCTCAATTAACAATTAATCCCCAAGCGCTCTTCTTAAGCTATAAAAAAAAATTACCACATAAATTTTAACTAAATTGCCTACGAAATTCTTTATTTACCAAATCAAGAACAGTTTATGAAAAAATTATTTACACTACTAACCCTGGTATTGTGCACCCAGGCGTATGTATTTGCACAAGAAGTCATCAGTGGTAAAGTCATTGATGCAAAAGACGGCTCTCCTCTTCCCTCAATTACAGTAAAACAAAAAGGGTCGAATAATGCTGTTGCTACCAACACAGATGGTAGTTTTAGTATTACATTATCTAAGGGCGGAAATCAAACACTTGAAATTTCAGGCGTTGGCTTCGTTACTAAAAATGTAAAAACAACCGAAAATTTAATGAACATCTCTTTATCGAAAGATGTTAAAAACATGGGAGAAGTAATTGTGACCGCAATGGGTATCACTAGATCTAAAAACTCTCTTCCTTATTCTGCACAGAAATTAGCTGGAGAGGATGTTAACAAAACCAGAACCGGCAATTTCGTTACGAATCTTAGCGGAAAAGTAGCAGGATTGGAAATTAGACAAAACAATACAATGGGCGGTTCTACGAATGTTGTATTGAGAGGCTACAAATCACTTACTGGAAACAACCAAGCGTTGTTTGTAGTAGATGGAATGCCTTTTGACAATTCTACCAACAACTCTTCTTATCAATCAAGTGGTGGTGGAGGATATGATTATGGTAGCGGTGCTGCTGATATCAATCCTGATGACATTGAAAACATTACCATTCTTAAAGGAGCAGCTGCCTCAGCTCTTTACGGATCTAGAGGAAGCAACGGTGCCATTCTAATCAATACCAAAAAAGGTAAAAAAGGATTAGGCATCACGCTGAATACAGGTTTTAATGTAAGCTCAATTTTAAAGAATACTTTCCCTACATACCAAAATAAATATGGTGCGGGATATGGATCTTATTTTGATGCACAAGACATTGACGGAGACGGTATTGATGATAATATTGCTCCTACTTATGATGATGCATCATGGGGAACAGCTTTTGACCCATCTTTACTTGTTTACCAATGGGGTGCTTTTTCACCAGGATCTTCTACATATGGACTAGCAACACCTTGGGTAGCCGCTAAAAATGGCCCTGCTGCTTTCTTTGAAAAACCAGTATCCTATAATAACAGTGTTTTTATTGAAACTGGAAATGACAAAGGAAGTCTTACTATAGGATTTACTCGCAACAATGAAAAAGGAATTTTACCAAATAGTAGCATTGATAAAGATTTATTAAACTTCTCTTCTACTTATAAATTAACGGATCGCATTACTACTGGTATTGCTGCCAATTATTCTAAAATAAATGGTAAAGGTCGATTCTCTACTGGTTATGATGGTGCTGCTGCATCTAATGTGATGACTAATTTCAGACAGTGGTGGGCAGTAAACGTAGATATCGATGAATTGAAAGATGCTTATTTTAGAAATTATTCTAATGCAACTTGGAATATGAATTATGGTCCTGATGGTGATCTAGCTCCAGCCTATTGGGATAACCCTTATTTTACTAGATATAAAAACGTAGAATCAGATTCTAGAGAGCGTTACTTTGGAAACACTTTTGTAACCTACAAGCCTTCTAGCTGGTTAAATCTTACTGGAAGAATGTCTATCGATAACTACAATGATTTAAATGAAGAGCGCAAAGCTGTAACTAGTATTGGCGTTCCTTTCTACAGAAGATATAGCAAGAATTTCAGAGAAGTGAATTTTGATCTTTTAGCAAATGCAGAATGGGATTTATCAGATAAGGTTAATTTAAAAGCGTTATTGGGTTCTAATACACGTATGCAATCATCTTCAAGCTTAGATGCAAGTACAAATGGAGGATTAGGATTACCAGATTTGTATACTTTATCTAACTCTATTAATACTCCAGAACCTCCAGCACAATTTGAAGGAACTAAAAGAGTAGAAGGGGTTTTTGCTGGGGCAACTGTAACTTATCTTGATGCATTTATATTAGATGCGAGTTTACGTAGAGACCGTTCATCTACGCTACCAAAAGATAACAATGTTTACTACTACCCTTCTGTTTCTGGAGGATTTATATTCTCTAAATATGTTAAGCAAGATTGGATTAGCTACGGAAAATTAAGATTGAATTATGCTGAAGTGGGTGGTGATGCTCCTTTGTTTTCTGTTAAGGATTATTATACCACTGATGGATCATCTTCTTTCAATGGAACAGCATTGTTTTCTGTGTTGAGTACTAAGAACAATGCAGGATTGAAACCAGAAAAAACACAAAGCACTGAGCTTGGAATGGAAATGTCTTTCCTTCAATCTAGAGTAGGCTTTGATGTTACTTATTATCAAGCAAAAACAATTGATCAGATTCTTCCTTTAACCATTTCTACTGCAACTGGATACAGCAAACAATTTGTAAATTCAGGAACCATTCAAAACAAAGGAATTGAATTGGCATTGTATGGCAGTCCAATAAAAAATAGAAACTTTGCATGGGATGTTACCGTTAATTTCACTAAGAACACTAATAAAGTGTTGAAATTATATGGAGATGTTGATAACATCGTTTTAGGTTCTTTCCCAGGCGTTACATTGAATGCTACTTTAAATCAACCTTATGGAACTATACATGGTACAGATTATATCTATACCAATGGCAGACCTACTGTTGATGCAGATGGTAATTATTTAAAGACTGCTAGCAATAACAACACAATTGGCAATGCAAACCCTGATTGGTTGGGCGGTATTACCAATAAGTTTACTTACAAAAACCTTTCATTGAGTTTCTTAATAGACATTAGAAAAGGAGGAGATGTTTTCTCTACTGATATGTATTATGGAATGGCAGGTGGGTTGTATGAAGAAACTGCTGGATTGAATGATCTAGGTAACCCAATAAGAAATACCATAGCTGATGGCGGTGGGATTATCAGAGACGGCGTAACAGAAGATGGACTTCCTAATACTATCCGTGTTGACATCAGCGAGTATGGATCAATTGATAGTTATGTTTCTGCTCCTGATAAAAGATTTGTATATGATGCTAGCTATATTAAATTGAGAGATCTATCAATAGGCTATTCATTACCAATGAAGAAGTTTAGCGATAAATTCAATAAGTATATCAAAGGGGTTGAACTTTCTCTAATTGGAAGAAACCTTGCTATCCTTCACAAAAACCTTCCTTATGCTGATCCTGAAGATAGTTTTGGATCTGGAAATTTGCAAGGTGCTCAGTGTGGTAGCTACCCTGGAGTTAGATCAATTGGATTTAATGTTAAAATAAAACTTTAATACATCTAAAACAACGTTTATGAAAATAATATTCAACGTGCTAGCAATTTCAGGGGTCATGCTTCTGGCTTCTTGCACCAAAAACATCGATGACTACAATAATATCACCACAAGTCCATTGGCAGTATCATCAGGATCATTGTTTGCAAATGCAACAGTAAACCTATCTGATGAAATGGCCAATACAAATGTGAATGATAATAACTTTAGACTATGGGCGCAATATTGGACTGAAACCACCTATAGAGATGAGACTCGTTATAACATCAACGGAAGAAGTATTTCCGACAGATGGTGGACCACTTTCTATAAAGATGTAATCAAAGATTTGGTAGAAGCTTCTAAAGTTACTCTAACAGAAACAGTAACTCTAACCCCTGCACAAATACAAAACAGAGTCGCTATCAACGATATGATGATAACTTACTGTTATTATACTTTGCTTACTACTTTTGGAAA
>CANJJU010000070.1 GCA_947474815.1 Chitinophagaceae bacterium
CCATGGATTTAAATGGTGTTTACAAAAAGGATATGATTTCATCTTTGAAATGGATGCTGATTTTTCACACAACCCCAACGACTTGCCTCGTCTTTACCAAAGTTGTGTGGATGGTGCTAGCGTTGCTGTTGGGTCGCGCTATATTAAAGGAGGCGCTTTAGAAAATTGGCCGCTAGATAGAATTATTCTTTCCAAAGGTGCTTCATTGTATACACGCATCATCACTTGTCTTCCTGTAATGGATCCTACTGCAGGCTTTGTTTGTTATAAAAGAGAAGTGTTGAAAAAAATGAATCTTGATAATATTAGATTTATTGGATACGCTTTCCAAATTGAAATGAAATTTACTGCTTGGAAATTAGGATTCACTATTGATGAAGTTCCCATTACATTTATTGACCGAAAATTAGGCTCGAGTAAAATGAATAAAGGAATTATTAAGGAAGGTGTACTCGGAGTTATTCAATTAAAATGGATGAGCTTGAAGAAGAATTACTTTAAGAGGATGGCTAATTGAAGATTGTTCAATATTTAAGTTTTAACGTTCTATATTTTTAAGCTGCTAATGCATTCTGACTAACTTATTAAACTTTTCCAACCCCTTCAACCTCTTAAACAATCAATTAAACCTTATACGCAGGATGAAACTGCTGCAAGGTAGATCTCAGAAAATCTCTATCTAAATGCGTATAAATCTCTGTAGTGGTAATGCTTTCATGTCCTAGCATTTCCTGCACGGCCCGCAAATCTGCGCCACCTTCTACAAGATGCGTTGCAAAAGAGTGACGAAAGGTATGGGGAGAAACATTCTTTTTGATTCCTGCGATTTTAACCAGTCCTTTTAATATAAGAAATATCATTACCCTTGAAAGCGAATTTCCTCTTCTGTTGAGAAATAAGAAATCTTCCTGACCAGATTTGATGGTAATTTTATTTCTATTATTATTACGATATAAATTGATGAATTTAATTGCATCCGATCCGATTGGAACCAGTCGTTGTTTATCTCCTTTCCCAATCACTTTAATAAACCCTACATCAAGGTACAAACTACTTATTTTAAGGTTTACTACTTCACTAACGCGCAAACCGCAACTATACATTGTTTCAAAAATAGCTTTATTACGGCCTCCTTCTGGCTTGCTTAAATCAATGGCAGCTATTATTTGTTCAATTTCTTCAAATGCCAAGGTATCAGGAAGCAATCTTTTTAATTTGGGAGATTCCAACAATACAGTCGGATCTTTTTCGGAAATCTGTTCAAGCAAGCAATATTTATAAAAACTTCTCATTCCCGATATGATTCTAGCTTGAGAGGAAGCTGTCATACCCAATTCATGTATCCATTTTAAAAACGATTCTAATTCTTTGAGGTCTATTGCCGATGGGGTTAATGTAAGTTCTTTAAACATCAAGTATTCTGTAAACTTGTTGATATCATGCATATATGCGTCTACTGAATTATCTGATAAGGATTTTTCTAACTGTAGCCATGCCTTATATCCTTTTTTGTATGCTTCCCACATAATTTATAATATCTTCTACAATTTATGATTGTTCAATAAAATTAAACATTATTTTCGCCGTTCAATTTATTTACCCATATTAAATCTTTTCATGCTTCCCGTTAATTTCAGATCCTTTAGAAGAAAGTTATCTATCAACAGAAAATCGTTTCGCAGTTTCCTTCGTAAAACAGAAAAGAATCCTCCTAGAGGCATAGATTCTATCAGTGCTATCATTGAGAAAGAAGTGTGGGAAGAAGTTGATTGCTTGTCATGTGCCAATTGCTGTAAAAAAATGACCCCTACGTTTACCAAACAAGATCTTAAGAGGATTTCTTCTCATTTCAAACAAACTCCTGACGAGTTCAGGAAGCAATGGCTGAGAAAAGACCGCAATAAAGACTTGATAAACAAAAGCGAACCTTGTCAGTTTTTAAATCTTAAAGACAACAAGTGTTCTATTTACGCTATTCGTCCGGCTGATTGCTCAGGATTTCCTCATCTAGCGAAGAAAAAATGGAGTGAATATGCTCATGTGCATAAGCAGAACATTGATTTTTGTCCGGCTACTTACAAATTAGTAGAGAAGATGATAGAACGAGTAGAAGTATAGCGACTACTTTATCATAAGTATACATCTTCAATCAAATAATAAGACACTGTAGGATTAAGCGTAATAGCTAATACATCAAATTGAATCTGTTCCCATTGGGGCTGTTGAAATAGGAATATTTCTGCTGCATTAATAAGGTAATTTATTTTCATTTGGGATACATTGTCATCAGGATATCCGAATCTATTATTGGAAGCTGTTTTCACTTCTATAATATGAAGGGTATTATTCTTTGAAGCGATAATATCTATTTCCCAATGTTGTTGTCTCCAGTTTTTATATAATATCTGGTACCCATTTTCTTCAAAATACTTTGCTGCTAGCATTTCTCCTTGTTGTCCAATCAGCATATGTTTAGCCATAAATAAATATAAAAAATTACAATATTCACAGCATGAGGATAAAAGCATTCGGATAAGATGAAAAAACAGTTGATAAATCCCTATTTTTGTCAAAATTGAAGCTACCATGAATCAGAACAAAATAAACATCCTCATTGGAACCTTATTGGTAATTTTCGCTGCAGGACTTAAAGTATTGACTTTTCCTCAAAGCTTCAATCCAATTATCGCCATTTCTTTGTTTAGCGGCGTTGTGATCAGTGATAAGAAAATGGCTTTTGCAATGCCATTGTTGGCAATGTTTGCTTCAGATCTTCTACTAGAAATATTCAATATAGCTCCAGGGTTTTATGGTTTGGCGCAAATAGGCAATTATGTTGCATTGCTTTTTGTAACGATACTTGGATTTAGCATGAAAAAAATCAACACTATCAATGTTGTTGGGTATTCTATATTATCGTCTCTCCTATTCTTTTTATTAAGCAATACAAACTGCTTCTTGTTTGATACCATTACCTACGAAAAAAGTATTGGTGGCTGGGCTACTTGTTTAGCTGCAGGAATTCCTTTTGTAAAAAATGGATTGTTGGCTGACCTTTGTTTTAGTGCAATTTTATTCAGCAGTTATAGTGTAGGAATGAAATTTGTAAGTAAAAAAGCAATGGCTTAATAAGCATTAAGGTAAGTTCTCCTCATACCATTCGTCTTTCAATAAATTCTTTCCGTCTGCTGCTGCTGTAGCAAGTTCATCGCAATGATTGTTGTATTTATTATCTGCATGTCCTTTTACCCATACCATTTTTATTGGGTAATGCTGAGAGATTTCATAATACTCTTTCCATAAGTCGCTGTTCTTCTTTCCTCCCTTAAAATTAGTTTTAATCCAATTCTTTAACCATCCTTCCTCAATTGCTCTTACAACATACTGACTATCGGAATAAATCATAATAGGAATATCTTTTTTATTAACTGCTTTTACGCCAGCTATAACCGCCATCAACTCCATTCTATTGTTAGTGGTTAATCTATATCCTTGAGATAATTCTTTTCGATGAGTTCCATACATCATGATCACTCCATAGCCTCCTGGCCCTGGATTACCTCTAGATGAACCGTCTGTATATATGGTAATCATTAAATTATTTTGGTGAGAAATTAATTAAGCAAAAGCATTCATGCATTATACTTGCATCACCCCTGTTTTAAATTCTTCTATAGTGGGATTATGATTAGCAGCAGCAATTCCTTCTGAAATAACCCTACGGGTTTCGGCTGGATTTATAATTGCATCTACCCATAAACGTGCTGCTGCATAAAAAGGCTTTGTTTGTTTGGTATAGTTATCCGTAATTCGGTCAAGGATTTCTTTTTCTTGTTCGGCTGTTACTATTTCTCCTTTTGATTTCATTGCCGCCACTTGGATTTGAAGCATTGTTTTTGCTGCTTGTTCTCCTCCCATCACTGCAATTTTTGCTGAAGGCCAAGCATAAATAAATCTTGGATCATAGGCCTTGCCACACATAGCGTAATTGCCTGCTCCATATGAGTTTCCTACAATAATAGTGATTTTAGGAACAACAGAATTAGCCACTACATTTACTAATTTGGCGCCGTCTTTTATTATTCCAGAATGCTCGCTTCTACTACCCACCATAAAACCTGTTACATCTTGTAAAAAAACCAATGGAACTTTCTTTTGATTACAATTCATTATAAAACGGGCCGCTTTATCAGCACTGTCATTATATATAACCCCACCCATTTGCATTTCACCGGTCTTGCTTTTAACAACAATTCTTTGATTCGCTACAATGCCTACCGCCCAACCATCTACTCTTGCATACCCGCAAACAATGGTTTTGCCATAATCTTGTTTAAACTCATCGAAACTTCCTTCATCTACAATACAATCAATAAGACTGATCATATTATAGGGCTTTGTATTGCCTTCACTCAGTATGCCAAATATCTCTCCGTCACTCTTAGAAGGTAGTTTGGGTTCTATTCTATTAAATCCTGCTTTTTGATTCTCTCCCAATTTGCTGATTGTTTTTTTTACTTGATCTAGACATTCTTGTTCAGTCTTGAACTTATAATCAGCAATACCTGATATTTCAGTATGCGTTACTGCTCCTCCTAATGTTTCTAGATCAATATCTTCTCCTACAGCAGCTTTAACTAAATAAGGCCCTGCTAGAAAAATAGAACCAGCGCCCTCCACCATAATCGTTTCGTCACTCATAATAGGAAGATAAGCGCCTCCGGCCACACAGGCACCAGTGACTACAGCAATTTGAGTAATGCCCAACGCACTCATTTTTGCATTGTTTCTAAATATCCGACCAAAATGTTCTTTGTCGGGGAATATTTCGTCTTGCATGGGAAGAAACACACCCGCACTATCAACTATATAGATGATGGGCAATTTGTTTTCCATGGCAATTTCTTGCATCCGTAAGTTTTTCTTTCCGGTGATAGGAAACCAGGCTCCTGCTTTTACTGTTTGGTCATTGGCAACAATAACGCATTGCTTCCCACTTACATATCCAATACCGCTAACAGTACCTCCTGCAGGGCAACCACCGTGCTCTTCATACATTTCATACCCAGCAAAAGCACCTATTTCAATAAAAGGTTTATCTGCATCAATTAAGTAGGTGATTCTCTCTCTAGCTGTCAGTTTATTTTTTTCATGTTGCTTTTGAATCGACTTTTGCCCTCCGCCAAGGTCGATTTTATCAAGTTTCTGACGAACGGCACTCCAAGCCATTTTAAGAGCATCTTCATTTTTATTGAAATCGTTAGCCATAAAAGTATCTTTGAATTGTAAATACAGGGGCAAATTACGACTGCAAATTTAAAATTGAGGAGAAATTAACTACTAATTGATATTTTTTTAGGAGAATGCAATTTTTCATTTCACCATAACTAGCTAAATGTGATTTACATACCCTCTGATAAATAGAAATATCATCAAATGAAAAAACAAACTTTAATCAATTATTTGTACTTCTTTATATTTATTACAGCAATAGGTTGTTATTGTAACACATCTATTATTAGCAATCAACATGTAGATACTTTATCTCACTCAAATATTAATATGGTGGGAAATGACAGAGATCTACATGGATGTATTCCTTCCGCGGGATATCAATGGAGCGAATTACAACAACAATGTATTCGATCATTTGAATTACCCTTAAAACTATTAAATCAAGCAAAAACATTTGGCGCATATGTTTGTTTTTCTGCGGACTCGTCTAAGGCAGAAGTATTTTCTAACGAGGGTAATTGGATACTTGTAAAGAATACCACAAAAGAATTTGTAAAAATGAATAACGACTCAGTGGAAGTTAAATTGAATAAAAATAATAAGACATGGATACTTTACATATCTCTTGGAGATATTTTATATAAAGAAGAAATCTAACATTGCCCTATCTAACTATTGGATTTAATTACACGAATTATGAAAGCAGCTAAAAAGAAAAATAGATTGGCTCGTTTTTGGAAAAAGCTTGGCCCAGGCTTAATCACCGGATCAAGTGACGATGATCCATCTGGCATAGCTACTTATTCTCAAGCCGGTGCTGCATATGGCTTAGCAACACTTTGGACTGCCCTCATTACATTTCCTATGATGGCCTCTATTCAGGAGATGTGCGCTAGAATTGGATTGGTTACCTCTCAAGGATTAACAGGCACATTAAAAAAACACTACCCTCGTTCTATATTGTATTTGATGTTGATATTTAGTTTTCCCGCCATCATATTAAATATTGGTGCAGACATAGCAGGCATGGGCGCTGTAGGAAATTTACTTTTTCCTTCTATTCAACCTACATTTTTTAGTGTACTTTTTACAATCATACTTTTGTCGTGCATCATTTACTTTCCATATAAAAAAATTGCAAATGTGTTAAAATACCTTTGCATTGTTTTGCTCGTATATTTAATCGTCCCATTTTTGTATAAACAAGATTTTCTTGCAATTCTGAAAGCCACTTTTATTCCTACGATTGTTTTTGATAAATCATTTTTAAGTATCCTCGTAGGTATTTTGGGAACTACCATTTCACCGTATCTATTCTTTTGGCAAGCAACCATGGAAGTAGAAGAATTGAAGCACAAAAGAAAACAGCTCATTGTTAATAAGAAAATGATTGGCGAGATGAAAAAGGATGTTGATGTTGGTATGTTTTTTTCTAATGTAGTCATGTTTTTTATTATTCTCACCACAGGTACAGTTTTGTTTAATGGCCATATACATCAGATTGACACTGTTGAAGAAGCTGCCAAAGCCTTGCGCCCTCTTGCTGGCAATGCTGCTTATTTATTATTTGCTATTGGGGTCATTGGCACGGGCTTTTTAGCAATCCCTGTTTTAAGTGGATCATTGTCATATATTTTCTGCGAAACATTTGGCTGGAAAGAAGGACTTGATAATAAATTTAATGAAGCAAAGCCGTTTTATTTAATCATCGCTGCTTCCCTTTTAATTGGACTATCACTTAATTATATTGGTATAAGCCCTATTAAAGCCTTGATTTATTCTGCTATTCTTTATGGACTAACTGCTCCTGTATTGATTGCAATCATTCTTCATATCTCTAATAATAAAACAGTCATGAAAGAATTTACCAATGGTAAACTTTCTAATATACTTGGATGGATTACGTTAATAGTCATGTCAGCTTGTGCTGCAGCTTTGGTCTATTTGGAAATAATTAGCTAACTGCTTTAATATTTACGATAGCATATTTTATTTCAATCTTTTTTTTCTTAGATTTTGTTACATTATTTAATATTAAGATTTTAATTAATAAGATCGATTTTATTAAAAAATTATACTCAATTTTCAATATCTTGTGTCGCATAAATTATATCTAATAACATATCTATCAATGAAAAAGCTATTACTCTTATTATTTCTATTCAATTTTACTTTAATTAGTTTTTCTCAAGGGCAAACTCCTAAAAAAAGGACTTGTGGCACCATGGAGTATTTAGCAGCTCAGAAACAGGCTGATCCTTCACTTGCAGCAAGAATGCAGTCAATTGAAGACCAAACAACTAGTTATGTAAATGGACAAATAGCCAATAGGCCTTCTGCGGCTATTGTTACAATTCCTGTTGTGTTTCATATTTTGTATAACAATGCTGCTGAGAACATCAGCGATGCTCAATGTATTGCTCAATTAAATCAATTAAATCTTGATTTTTCAAAAATGAACTCTGATTTAAGTAGTACACCCTCCGTTTTTTTAGGGCTTGCTGCTGATACAAAGATTCAATTTTGCATGGCTCAAAGAGATCCTACTGGAGCTGCAACTACTGGAATCATTCATAAATCAACTACTAAAACATCTTTTTCTAGTAATGATAACGTAAAATATTCAGGTGTAAAAGGCGGCGACAACGCTTGGGATAGAACGCAATATTTAAATATTTGGGTTTGTAATTTAGGTGGAGGTCTTTTAGGATATGCTCAATTTCCTGGTGGCCCAGCTGCTACTGATGGTGTAGTTGTATTGTACTCTACAGTTGGCAGCATTGCTTCTCCAAATCCCGATGCTAATGCGGTGCCCTATGATTTAGGTAGAACGGCTACCCATGAAATAGGTCATTGGTTGAATCTTTATCATATTTGGGGAGATGATGGTGGCGCTTGTACCGGAACAGATAATGTTACAGATACTCCCAATCAAGGATCTGAACACTTTGGTTGCCCTAATTTTCCTTCTGTAAGTTGTTCAAACGGCCCCAATGGTGACATGTTTATGAACTACATGGATTATGTTGATGATGCTTGTATGCATATGTTTACTGCTGGTCAGACCACTAGAATGAATTCTTTGTTTTCGGGTATTGGAGCTAGAGTAAGTCTACTAACTTCATTAGGATGTCAGCCTCCTGCAGCTGCAAGCACCTTTACATTTGGCTCTTTAACAACTGTTACTATTCCTTGCGGATCTACTGCTCCTGCTTCAGCTAATTTAACCACTACTTCAATTGGAGGATTTAGCACTCCTATTAATTTAACTTATACTCCTAGTATCGTTGGAACAACCGTAGCATTTGGAACCAATCCACTCACGCCAGGCAGTAGCACTACTGTCACTTTAAATAATGCTAATTTATTATCTCCTGGAAGAGATACTATTTTTATTACGGGTGTTGCTGGAGTAGTTACCCAAAAAGATACCATTGTATTTGTTGTTCAGCCAGGTACTGCCCCTACTATCTCTTCTCAACCAACTAATCAAACAGTTTGTGTTGGTGATAATGCAACATTTAGTGTTACTGCATCAGGATCAGGAACGCTTTCTTATCAGTGGCAAGTGAGTATAAATGGTGGCACCACTTTTACTAATGTCGCTTCTGGCGGGAACACCAATTCTTATACTATCACCGCAGCAACCTCTACGCAAAATGGGTATAAATATCAAGTTATCATATCTACTATATGTGGCACCATTACAAGTAATATTGCAACCCTAACAGTTAATACAGTTCCTTCTATAACTACTAATCCTTCTAGTGCAACTGTTTGCGTAGGCAGTAACAATACCTTTACGGCGGCTGCTACTGGCACAGGAATTACATATCAATGGCAGGTAAACACAGGGAGTGGATTTACGAATGTGGCTTCTGGCGGAACAACTGCTACTTATACTCTTAATAACATTACTGCTGTTCAAACTGGCTATCAATATCAAGTAGTTGTATCAGGCACCTGCCCTACTACTGCTACTTCAACTCCTGCAACGCTTACAGTAACAACTGCTCCCTTAGCTCCTACAGCTACTGTAACGGTACAGCCTAGTTGCGTTGTTGCAACGGGAACGATTACGGTAACTGTTCCTGCAAATGGATCAGGTGTAAGTTATACGGTTACTGGTACCAATCCTGTGGTGTCAGCACAAAGCAATTCAACAGGTGTTTTCACA
>CANJJU010000071.1 GCA_947474815.1 Chitinophagaceae bacterium
CAGCATGGTGCAACTAAATATGACAACATGGAATATTTTGTTGAAAACCCAGTAGGTTTCTTAGCTGGCGGCTACAACCAATCTTCTGCATTGAATTTCTGGCAACAACCTGGAGATATAACTAGTACACCTAGTCCATTGTATACAGTTGACTTTTCAAGCAAAATGATTCATAATTCATCATTTGTTCGTTTGAGAGATTTGAAAGTAGGATATGCTGTTCCTAAAGCATTTTTGAACAAATTGAAAATATCAAATGCAAGCTTCTTTGTGCAAGGGTCGAATTTGTTTATGTGGACAAAATGGACAGGATCTGATCCTGAAGCAGGTGGTACAAACCTTAACATAGGTGAATTCCCTAACCCACGCTCATTGACAGCAGGATTAGACATTACTTTTTAATTTTTATCTTAAAAGAATATAAAATGAAACATACTAAAACAATTCTAATGCTTGCAGTCGCTGCTGTACTTTTCAGCAGTTGCAAAAAAGATTTGAATCAACAGCCTACTGATACGTTTAATGAGAACAATGCTTTTTTAAACTTAAATGACATTCAGTTAGCTACCAATGAAGCATATGTACGTTATGGCGCTTATGCTAACGACATGTACACAAGTGCTTTAGTTTCTGATGAAGCTAAAATTGGCCTAAATAATGGAGGACAAGGTGCACTTACTTACAGATTTCAATATAATTCTGATGCAACTTCTGGCGGAGATGTAGTGGGCGCTTGGGGAGCATATTATACTGTAATCAGTCAATGTAATACCGTATTAGGTAAAATTGACAATGTAACTATTGCAGCAAGTGAAGTAGAAAGAAAAGATGAATTGAAAGGACAATTGCTTGCGTTGCGTGCAATCTGTCATTTTGGTTTATTGCAATCTTACTCAAACAATTACAATGCAGCAGATCCTTTGGGTGTTCCAGTTGTGCTAATTGCATATCCAACTGCTAAGCCTGCAAGAAATTCAATGGGTGAGGTTATGGCTCAAATTGAAGCTGATTTAACTACAGCAAAATCATTGATCCCTAACACGGTGAGCTTTACTGATACGGTAATGAACAAAGTAAACATTGCGGCTTACCAAGCTAGAATCGCTTTGTATAAAGGTGATTATGATGCAGCTGTTACTTACAGTTCTGAAGTAATTGCCGCTAATGAAAAACCATTGGTTTCTGGATCACAATTTGCTGCTATCTGGACTGATGATACTGATGACGAAGTTCTTTTTCGTATTAGATATGAAACTAGCACTGGAATTGGTTCATTGTGGACAACTACAGGTGGAGATATATACATAGCTCCTTCAGATAAATTGTTTAATAGTTATGATGTTGATGACGTAAGATTATCTGCCTATATCGGAGATGATGGAAGCGGCAATCATTATGTAAACAAGTTTTTTGAATCAGGCCGTGGTGGTAGAATAGTAGATATGAAAGCTTGTAGAATTTCTGAAATGTATTTGATTCGCGCTGAAGCTAACGCAAGAAAAGCTTCACCAGATCTTACTTCAGCAACCAATGATTTAAATGAACTTCGTACCAATAGAATCGACTTTTACACGCCTGCTAGTTTTGGTAGTGCCTCTGCATTGATCGATGCTATCATGGAAGAAAGATTTAAAGAGTTGGCATTTGAAGGTTTCAGATTCTTCGATTTAAAAAGAAACAACTTATCAGTACAAAGATTGTCAACTGATGCAAGTGCTGCATGGCAAACATTGGATGCGGGTAATTTCCGTTTTGTGTTTCCAATTCCGAATGACGAATTGTTGGCTAATCCTGCAATGGTTCAAAATCTTGGATATTAATAATATATTTTAATAATAATTAAATTAACCTTTATGAAGTTCATTAATAATAAAATATTGGTAGCAGCTGTTTCAATCGGCTTTCTACTAGTAGGCTGTAGCAAAGCTAAGCCATACGATATTACTATTCCACCAGCAGAAGTACACTTTGTTGGAAAAGCAAAGCAAGTTTATAGTGCGGGAGATGTTACGCCTGCACCTTTCAAAGTAACTATCGGAACTACCGATGTTTCTGCAAGTGCTCGTACGGCAACGTATAGAATCACTTCTCCTTCTGGAGCAGAAATTGGAGTAGATTATACTATTTCTTATAACAGTACAAATATGCCTGCTGTAACGGGATCTGTTACAATTGCTGCCGGAAAAGTATTGGATAGTATTTTTATCCAAGCAAGATCTTATTCAATTGGTGAAAAAGACACTTTGGTATTTACATTAGAAGAACCAGCTATGACTGCTGCTGGATTTATGAATTCTGTTACTGTTATCATCAGTGGGCCTAGCTCATGTGATGAAGGGTCTCCTGTACTAGATGATTTGTTGGGAAATTATGACAATACCAACGAAGATTTAGATGGTACAGTGTACGGTCCATATACAACAGCCATTGCTAGCGCAACAGCTACTTCTGCTACTACAGCAATAATTTCTGTTGAAAATATTTATGACTACGGATGGGAACCAATTGACTTTGAATTGGATTGGTCTGATCCTTTAAATACATTGGTTAACACTCCTGATCAAATAGACAGAGGTGATGCAGGCACTTTAGCAAGCGCATATGCTGGCTTAGGAGTCGCTGTTTCTCAAGGTGTTGAAGGTCCGGGTACTTATTCATATTGCGATCAAACATTTACCCTAAGATTAAATGTAGGAGTAAATTCAGGTAGCACTGTTCTAGGATACTTTGATGTTCCTTATACTGTTAATTTGGCTAGATAATATATACCAAAATAAATTAAAAGGGACTGAGCAATCAGTCCCTTTTTTTATAGACCTTTATCAAGAGAAATAGCGTTAGCTGTATTGTTATCACTAGTAAACTTGAAACACTTATACAGTCATTTAATTTTTTATACCATGAAAGAAAACAAGCCATTACAAAACCAAATTAATATCGAAATTTCGGAAGAAGTAGCTGAAGGTACCTATGCCAACCTTGCTATCATTACACATAGTCATGCAGAATTTGTGGTAGACTTCGTGAATGTGATGCCCGGCACTCCTAAAAGCAAGGTTAAAAATAGAATCATTCTAACTCCCTTTCATGCCAAGCGTTTTATGAAGGCGTTGATTGATAATATAAATAAATTCGAAGCAGCTAACGGCACTATTCAGGATATGGAAAGTGTAGAAATACCTTTCAATTTTGGAGGTCCGGCTGGCCAGGCATAGCATTGGCTGGTTTATAATCTCCCTTCGTCCATAAAGCTATAATAACCTTCATCACTAACAATAATGTGGTCTAATACATTGATGTCGATGAGTGCAGCTGCATTTTTTATTTTTGCAGTAATGTCTTCATCGGCTTTGCTGGGTTGCAAATTACCTGACGGGTGATTGTGACTTAAAATAATGCTGGTAGCATCTTCCTCCAAAGCTTTTTTTAAAATAATTCTAGGGTCGGCCACCGTTCCTGTGATGCCTCCTTTGCTTACTATTTCAAAGTGAGTGACTTTATTGGCTCTGTTGAGAAATATCACCGCAAATTGTTCGCACGATTCATCTTTTAATACAACCCTTAAATAATTGGCCACATCGCTACTGCTTTTAATCGTGGGTTTGTGCAGCAATGATCCTGCTTGTCTTCTTCTGCCTAGTTCCAATGCTGCCATAATAGTGATGGCTTTTGTAGCGGCAATGCCTTTTATTTTTTGTAATTCTTTAATAGATATTTTCCCCAGCTCATCTAGATTGTCCTTGCTTTGTCTTAATATCTCCTTGGACAGATCAATGGCTGTTTTTTCTTTGGTTCCGGTACGAAGCAAAATGGCAATAAGCTCTGAGTCGCTCAAAATGGCGGGTCCAAAAGAAATCATTTTCTCTCTGGGGCGGTCGTTGATAGCCCAGTTTTTTATAGATGTGGAAGGCTTGTTAACATTTTTCATAATTTCAGCATTGATTCAACTAAACTAAATGTAATTTTGCAAAAGCAGTTACCAATCAGCTTAAGAATATTTAGTTTATAGAGAGCGTGCATTTAATTAAAATGCCGAATAGCAATAGGTTGTTTTTTTAAAAACATTACACTATAATAATTCTATCATATGGAATCGAATGCAAAAATTTTTTCTGGAAGAGGCTCTCAATATCTAGCAGAAAAAATCGCAAAAAAATTTGGCGAACCACTTGGCAAGGTTAAGATACAGCCATTCAGTGATGGGGAGATTGGTGTTGAATTTGAAGAAAGCATTAGAGGTCGTTCTGTTTTTCTTGTACAAAGTACTTTTGCTCCCACAGAAAATATCATGGAGTTATTGCTGATGATTGATGCAGCAAAAAGAGCTTCCGCAAATAAAGTTATTGCAGTAATTCCTTATTATGGTTATGCTAGGCAAGACAGAAAAGACAAGCCAAGAGTAGCGATTGGATCTAAGCTAGTTGCCAATATGTTGGTGGCAGCAGGGGCCGACAGGGTCATTACAATGGATTTACATGCTCCCCAAATTCAAGGGTATTTCGATATACCGGTAGATCACCTAGATTCATCTGCCATATTTATACCTTATATAGAAAGTCTTAATCTGGCTAATTTAACTTTTGCCGCTCCTGATGTAGGAAGCGCCAACCGAATTAGAGAAGTAGCTTCGTTTTTTGAATGTGATATGGTGATATGCGATAAGCATCGTAAACGTGCAAATGAAATTGCTAGTATGGTGGTAATTGGAGATGTAAAAGACCGCGATATTGTATTGATAGATGATATATGTGACACGGGCGGCACCTTGACTAAAAGCGCGGCTCTTATGATGGAAAAAGGTGCAAGAAGCGTAAGAGCTTTCTGTACACATCCAGTGCTGAGCGGGAATGCTTATGAAAACATCGAAAAAAGTGTGCTGTTAGAATTGGTAGTTTGTGATACTATTCCAATGAAGAAGCAAAGCAATAAGATTAAAGTGCTTTCTACGGATGAATTGTTTGCGGTAGCCCTTCGCAATGCTTATGAAAATAAGAGCATCAACAGTTTGTTTATTCGATCTAGATTAAAATCGGATAAAAAGTAATAAGATACTGAATAGCAGTTATTTATACACTTAGTAGTCTGTCCAATCCTTTTTTTAAAAGACTATAAAAATAGCTGTTTTATGAGGTAGAATTCCTTACCTTTGCGCCTCATAAAAAACATATTATACAATGAAATCAATTACAATCGAAGGACAACTGAGGACCGAAAGCGGAAAAAAAGCCACCCGCCAACTTCGCTCTCAGCAACTTGTGCCAGGTGTAATTTACGGTGGTAAATCAGAAGTTAATTTTTCTGCTCCTGCAACTGCATTTAAAGGAATCGTGTACACACCAGAATTTATGTTGGCCAACATAAAAGTAGACGGTAAATCTTACAACTGTATTTTAAAAGATTTGCAATTTGATAAAGTATCAGATGCACTTATTCATCTAGATTTTCTAGAACTTACGGAAGACAAAAAAGTAATTGCTACGTTGCCTTTAAAGTACGTAGGAACTCCTGCAGGGGTTAAAGCCGGCGGAAAGTTGGTTACAAAAATGAAGTCAATTAAGATTAAAACTTATCCTAAGTATCTTAAAGAATTTTTAGAAGTGAATATTGACGGCCTTGAATTGAATGAAAACATCAGGGTAGAAAATATCATAGCAGAAAATATGGAAGTATTGAATTCTCCAAGAATTCCTATCGCTTCTGTAACAATGACGCGTCAGTTGAAACAAGAAGAAGCTGCTGCTCCTAAAGCTGCTGCTCCTGCTGCTGCTGCTGCACCCGCTGCTGCTGCAAAGAAATAAAACATTCATTTGTTTATATAAGCCCTTTTTCGAAAGGGCTTTTTTTATATCTATATATCAGTAGAATACAATATTTTAAAGAAACAGCCTACATCGGTAAATTATTCAATCCCGCTTGTGTCTTCTCTTAATCCTATTGATTACCTTTACGCCCTTAAATGATTGATCATGAAAATGGATAAAAATACCTTGATTGGATATGTGCTGATTGGAGCATTGCTGATTGCAATGTTTGTGCTAAATAGTAGAAGCAGACTAGCCTTTGAAGCTCAACAAGCAAAAGTAGCAGACTCAATGGCAAGAAGCAAGCCTAGAGTAGACAGCAATCAGATTGTACGCGATTCATTAAAAGTGGATTCTGTTATTACAAATAGAAAAGTGGCCTCCTTTCAAACGGATAGTATAAAAGAGGAACTCGTTACACTTGAAAATAATGTAATTAGAATTGTTTTTACAAACAAAGGAGCACAACCCAAAGAGGTTGAATTAAAAAAGTTTAAACAGTACAATAGCAATCCTGTCATATTACAAAAAGGGGCATTTAATAAACTTTCTTATACAATCAATTCGGGTGTTAATCAAACCGCAGAGATTGATAAAATACTTTTTAAAGCAATGCCAGTCACACTGAATGCGGATAAGAGTTCGAGTATCAGTTTTGTAACGGGAGATTCAATGGGGCGAAAAATTACGCATCAATACACCTTGAAGGCAGATGATTATATGCTTGATTTAAATATCAACATGGAAGGGTCGGATAAATTATTTTCTCAGAATGCGGTGAATTTTGTTTGGCAAACGGAGGTTCCTCAAATAGAAAAAGATCATGCATATGAATTAACGCAAAGTCATTTGTGTTTTGTAGAGGGGAATGATTTTAATTTTGAATATATAGGAACAGGAGATAGCAAATCTTTTTCAAAGCCGGTTGATTGGGTTACTGTTAAGCAGCAGTTTTTTGCAAATGCTTTGATTGCTAAAAACAAATTCCTTTCAGCCAATACGAACTGGTCTGTTCCAACTGACACTAGCAATCATTATTTGGCACGTTTTACCACCAATGCACAATATGCTTTACCTGGGGGATCAGCCGCCTCTGTTCCGCTACAATTGTATTATGGACCTAGCGATTACAATATCCTTAAAAAATACAATAACAAATTAGAAAACATTGTTCCTTACGGAAGTGGCATTTTTGCATTTGTAAAATACATCAATCGTTATTTCTTGTTGCCAGTTTTCGACTACTTGCAAAAGAATGTTGCAAGCATGGGGATAGTAATTTTATTACTTACTTTATTGATTCGATTAATAACTTCTCCCATTTTATATAAGAGCTATTTGAGTGGAGCGAAAATGAAAGTGTTAAAGCCAGAGGTAGATGCATTAAAAGAAAAATACAAAGACGATCAACAAACATTTGGAATGGAGCAAATGAAATTGTGGCGTAGTGCAGGCGTAAGTCCTTTAGGAGGTTGTTTACCCGCATTGTTGCAAATTCCCATTTTCATGTCGTTGTATTATTTCTTTCAATCTAATATAGATTTAAGAGGAAAGAATTTCCTTTGGGCGCATGATTTAGCGGCCTATGATTCTATTGCAAAAATTCCTTTTACCATTCCTTTTTATGGCGACCATGTAAGTTTGTTTACATTAACTGCCGTGGCTACTAGTTTATTAATTTCATTATACAGCATGAACAACATGCAGGACAACAGCAATCCTTTGATGAAGTATATGCCCTATATATTTCCGGTATTGTTGTTAGGCGTCTTCAATAAGCTTCCTTCTGCACTAACATGGTATTATACTATATCAAATACCATTACCCTGATACTACAAATTGTTATTCAGAAATACATCATTGATCACGATAAGATAATGGCGCAAATGACTGAAAACAGAAAGCGACCTGTTAAAAAGTCTAAAATGCAAGAACGGATTCAAGCGATGCAAGATAGCCAGCGAAAACTCCAAGAAATGAAGAAAAAAGGAAAGAGTTAATAATTTGGAAACCTGCGTTTTATCAACGCAGGTTTTTTTTGGAAGGGCTTTTATCATTTATTTAGTAAATCTTTCTGTTATCTTTAGCATATAAATTGAATACAATGAATAGCAAACTTTACTTACTTATAATTGTTTTCTTCTGTTGTAATGTAGCAATCGCCCAAAAGGTACTCAACGAGGCTACGCTTAGTTATGAGATTATGGTAGTATCTCCGAACAGCCCATCTGCCAAGAAATTGCTTGAAGGCTCCGTGTTGAATGTTTATATAAAAGGAGAAAAGAGCAGAACAGATGTTGTAAGTAATCTTGGAACGGAGTCGGCTATTTATAATAGCAAATTAGCCAAAGGCGCTATATTGAAAGAATACAGCGGTCAGAAATTAATCATTACACTAACCAAGGAAAACTGGGAAGACAAGAGTCGACTTTTTAGAAATTTAAAGTTTACAATCGCGAATGAGTCAAAAGATATTAATGGGTTTAATTGCAAAAAAGCCCAGTCTACTTTAGAGGATGGAGATAAATTAGAAGTGTACTTTGCAACAGACATGGCGCTTAACAACAATGATTACAACAATTCTTTTTATGGATTGCCCGGCATTCCTGTTCAATACGAAATCAAATCGGGAGAGATTGTATTTAAATATACACTTAAGAATATCAATTACGATGTGGTGCCGTTTTCTACATTTGAGATTCCGAAATTTGGGTATCGCGTGTTGAACTATGAAGATGCGATGCAATTGAGAAGAGGATCCTGAGGGGCATAAAAAAACCGCTTGACAGCGGCTTAGTTTTTTGCTTTTATGATAAGTTTCATTCCGGTGTATCCTTGTTTAACTTCCGGAGTAATGATTTTGTGTTTTGAAGGAAGTAGATAAATCGTATTTCCTTTTTGGTAAGTTTGTAAGCTATTGGCTATTTTAAATCCATTTTCAATTTTTTCTCCAATATAAATCGCCTCTTTATATTTCAACCCAGTAGTAAGATTAAAAGAAAGTGAATTCTTAAAGGTATTAGCAGTAGATATATTTAGGATTACTTTATTTTTTGATCTCTTTCTCAGGCCCCTGTCAGCGAATGAATTAAGCATATTACCCATCACAATGCTAAGCAGCAATATCGATTTGGCTATTTGGCTCATTATTGGGTTAGTTTATTTTAACAAATATAAAAAATAGTTATCTCAAATCAAAATATTTTGTTAAGTTTTTTTAATGATTCTTTATAGGGTATTCTTGTAGGAAATCAGCTTTAAAATTTCGTATTCAGGGCTTTTTGTATTAA
>CANJJU010000072.1 GCA_947474815.1 Chitinophagaceae bacterium
AAGTACAGGTGCAATAGAAATGGGTCAAGGCGTGAATACGAAAATGCTGCAAGTCATAACCGCCTCACTGGGCGTTCAACAGAATAAAATTAAACTTGAAAGCACCAACACCACAAGAGTAGCCAACACATCCCCTACCGCAGCAAGCGCAACAGCAGATCTGAATGGGAAAGCGCTGCAAGATGCATGTGATCAAATAAATGAAAGATTACACAACTTCATTAAAACATTGACCGGGAAAGAGACAGATGTAATAAAAATTGAAAATGAAATCGTTTATATAAATGGCAAGCCTTCTGAATACAGCTGGAATACTATTATTCAGCAGGCCTTTACAAAACGTATCAACCTAAGTGCTAAAGGACATTATGCTACGCCAATCATTCATTTTGACAAAACCAAAGAAAAAGGCCATCCTTTTGCTTATCACGTTTATGGGACATCTATCCATACCGTTACGGTAGATTGCCTTAGAGGAACATATGAAATAGATGCTGTTCAGGTAATACACGATGCAGGCTCAAGCATGAACCCATTGATTGATCTTGGGCAATGTGAAGGCGGGCTTGTTCAAGGAATTGGCTGGATGACTATGGAAGAGATAGTATATAACGAGAACGGGAAACTCTTATCAAACGCATTAAGCACTTATAAAATTCCAGATATTTATTCTGTTCCAAAAAAACTAGAAATAAATTTCTTGTCAACCCAAAATAACAATTTGGCCATTTTGAAATCAAAGGCAGTTGGCGAACCTCCAATCATGTATGGGATTGGAAGTTACTTTGCAATAAGAAATGCGGTATTGGCATTCAATCCACATTCAAACATAACATACTCATCTCCCATTACACCTGAAAAAGTATTGATGGGTCTTTATCAAAAAAGTGAACAGTAAAAGAAAAAAAATATATAGTAACAGATGCTGGATTGACAATAAACTTCAACCAGCAAGCATTACTATGGATCATGGTATCATTACCCATATTGATTTATTTAAGTCTGATGATGCCGAAGATGTTGGCGACAATATCATCATGCCCGGTGTTATAGATACGCATGTACACATCAATGAACCTGGTCGTACAGACTGGGAAGGATTTGATTCGGCTACAAAAGCGGCAGCTGCAGGCGGAACAACTACTGTGGTAGATATGCCATTAAACTCGAGCCCTGTAACCATTTCTTCTTTGTCGTTGAAAGAAAAAATTACTGCATCTGCTAATCAACTTCATGTCAATTGCGGCTTCTATGGAGGATTGATTCCCGGTAATCAATCGGAATTAAAAGGATTGATAGAAGGGGGAGTGTTAGGAATAAAATGCTTTTTGGTTCACTCAGGTATTGATGATTTTCCAAATGTTACATTAGAAGACCTGGAAAAAGCCATGCCTATTTTGTCTGAATGCAATGTGCCTCTTCTCGTACATTGCGAACTTGAAAGCAAACAAATAGAAAATGATTTTATCAATCATCCAACCAGCTATCAGCACTACCTAGCAAGTCGCCCAAAGAAATGGGAAAACGTTGCAGTTGAACTGATGATTTCATTGAGTGAAAAATACAATTGCTCCATTCACATCGTACATGTTTCATCAGCCGAAGCCTTACAAAGCATTCAAAAAGCAAAAGAAAAAGGATTGAAGGTAACTGCCGAAACCTGTGCTCAATATGTATATTTTAATGCGGAAGATATTCCCGATGGAGAATGCATCTACAAATGCGCACCACCTATCAGAGAAAGAGAAAACAATGAATTACTTAAAATAGCATTGAGAAATGGTGTGCTTGATTTTATCACAACAGACCACTCTCCTGCTCCGCCATCATTGAAAGAAATTGAAAGCGGCAATTTTATGAAAGCATGGGGAGGAATAGCAGGTATTCAATATTTACTACCCGCCTCATGGTCAGCATTGAGAGGAACTTTGTCATTGGAAGCATTTATTCCATTGCTAACTTCTCATCCTGCAAAATTTATTCATGCAGATAAAAATAAAGGCGAAATTGCAGTTGGTTATGACGCTGACCTAGTATGTTGGAATCCTGATAAGAAATTCGTGGCAAACAAAAACATGGTTCAGTTTAGGCATAAAATAAGCCCCTACATTGGTAAAGAATTTTTCGGTGCAATACATCAAACCATTGTACAAGGCGAAACAGTATTCTTAGAAAACGAGATAATTAATTTAAATAAAGGAAAATGGCTTCAACGTCGGTAAAAGAAATTATTAAAACATCACCCGCATTTACTCATCTCACAGAGCTTGCATCAGAACGCTTGGGCGGCAAAGTATTATATGCTACTGATGATTTTTTTGCAGAAAAAGAAAATCTAATCAAACCAGGCCGTGGGATTTTTATTGTAGATGAATACACAGACCGTGGCAAATGGATGGACGGATGGGAAAGCCGAAGAAAAAGAACGCCCGGTCACGACTGGTGTGTAGTTCAATTGGCTACACTTGGAAAAATTACGGGCTTTGATATTGATACCAATTTTTTTCTAGGAAATCATCCACCCTTTGCTTCAATAGAAGCAGTGAATATGCAAGGCAAAGTAACTCCTGATAATTGGGAAACAATTGAGTGGAAAGAAATATTACCTAAATCTCCATTAGATCCCGGCTCGCAAAACTTTTTCGAAATCAACAGCAATGAATCATTTACTCATCTGCGTTTGCATATTTATCCTGATGGTGGTGTAGCTAGACTTAAAGTATATGGGGAAGTAGATAAAGATTGGAATGAGGTAACCATCGCTGAAGAAATAGATCTAGCTGCAGCAATCAATGGCGGAAAATCAATTGCTTGCAATGACATGTTCTTTAGTTCTATGCAAAATTTAATTATGCCAGGACGCGGCGTAAACATGGGCGATGGCTGGGAGACCAAAAGAAACCGCCAGCCAAATAATGTAGATTGGGTGAAGATTAAATTGGCTACTGAAGGAATGATAAAAAAGATAATCGTTGATACAGCACATTTCAAAGGCAATTATCCCGACAGATGTTCAATAGAAGCATGTAACAGCAAAAATGACGAAGACGTGATTAACAATAAAGTAATCTGGCAAACAATTTTATCCGAAAAGAAATTGAATGCTGATTTTATTCATGCATTTGAAAGCGAATCAACTGAACTACCATTTACTCATGTAAGATTGAATATTTTCCCAGACGGAGGAATTAGCCGCTTGCGATTATTGGGAAATAAAAAAAAGCATAAATAGATGATTACAAATATAACATACGGATTACTTGCAGGGATTTTAATACTACTTGTTTTTATTTCATATCGACTATCCAATATTATAAAAACATCTAAAGAAGAAGGAAACGCGACTCATGAAGGAATGCTACATTTTTCACAAAATCTAATTTATACATCTGTTGTTATTATAATAGCCATAGCATTTGGCTTAACTTATTATTTCGTTAAAGGAACGCCCTGGGAAAGCCATTTGATGGAATGGCTGAATATTATTGTAAGAGTAATGCACATCACGTTTGGGATTGCCTGGATTGGCGCTTCATTCTATTTTGTATTTCTTGAAAACTCTCTTAACAGAACAGAAGATGTGAGAGACGAACTTGCCGGAAATCTATGGGCAGTACACGGAGGCGGCTTCTATTATCTTGAAAAATACAAGGTTGCTCCCAAAGAAATTCCTAAAAATCTACACTGGTTTAAATACGAAGCGTACTTCACTTGGCTGAGTGGCTTTTGTTTGTTATTCATAGTCTATTATTTTAATGCTTCTGCACTATTGATTGATAAAACCGTAATGGATATCACTCCTTTTCAAGCCATAGAAATTAGCATTGCTTCATTTATTGTTGCATGGATCATTTACGATGTTCTGTGTAAATCTCCCTTGATAAAAAAGACTTGGCTGTTTGGCATTATTGGTATTCTCTTATTAACAGGATTCGCCTATTTCTATGCACATGTTTTCAGTGCAAGAGCTGCCTTCATTCACTTCGGGGCAATGATTGGCGGAATAATGGTTGCCAATGTGTTCTTCGTGATTATACCCTCTCAAAAGGCTATGGTGAAAGCCGCAAAAGAAAACAAGCCGCTCAATCCTCAGCTAGGAAAAAATGCATTGGCTCGATCACTTCACAATAATTATTTTACATTACCCGTATTGTTTGTGATGGTAAGCAATCACTTCCCTAGCACATTCGGATATAAATACCCGTGGCTGATATTAATTATTATTACTTTGGCAAGTGCGGGAATCAAACACTATCTCAACCTCAGAGAGAAAAAAATACATAGCGTGTGGGTTTTCCCTGTGTCTGTAATCATATTGCTGTCCGCTGCACTTATATCTGCACCGGCAAAAAATCCAAATGAATGCAAAAGCGAGGTGTCTATTGTACAAGTAAATGCGATCGTACAAAAACGCTGCATTAGCTGCCACTCCTCACGACCTACAGATGATGTATATAAGGTGGCGCCGAATGGGGTGAAATATGATACGCCAGAAGACATTGTTAAGAAAAAAGATTTAATTATGCAGCGGGTAGTAATCACCAAAACCATGCCGCAGAATAATAAGACAAATATCACTGAAGAAGAAAGAGATCTTATCCGATGCTGGATTGAACAAGGAGCTCAACTAAAATAACTGAATACTTTTTTACATCAATTGTTGTTTATGAACTTACAAGAATTTAATAAAATCGATCAAGGCCTTGCAGAAAAAGAGCTTTTTGCCTGTTGTGGTTCTGAAAAATGGGTTGCAACGATGCTCAAAGAATTTGCTTTTTCATCAGCGAAAAATTTAGTGTTAGCTGCAACAAAGCATTGGTACAATACTTGCACAGCCGAAGATTGGCGAGCTTCTTTTACCCAACATCCCAAAATTGGGGACGCTACTTCACTAGAGAAAAAATATGCCGCTAATGAACAAGGAGGAATGAATGCAGCTTCTAAATCAACCATTGAATTGTTGGCAAAGGCCAATGAAGATTATGAGAAGAAATTTGGATTTATTTTTATTGTTTGCGCTACCGGCAAATCGGGCGCTGAAATGCTTCGACTTTTACAAGACAGGCTTTCAAACAATATTAATGATGAATTGAATATTGCTATGAGCGAACAACATAAAATCACCCTCATACGACTCAAAAAATTATTAACGACAGAAAATTGGAATTGGATGAAAACAAGTCAACTGACTACACATGTACTAGACACTTCAATAGGCAAGCCTGGGAAAGACATTACCATAAAACTATTGAATGCAAAAAACGAAATTATTTCGCAAGGCATAACAAATAACGACGGAAGAATATCTGACCTCCTTCCTCCCGAAAAAAATCTTACTCCCGGAAACTATAAAATGGTTTTTGACACTGGAAATTACTTTATGTCAAATAACATCAAAGGATTTTATCCCGAAGTGGAAATTCAATTTTCTGTAGAAGACGATAGTCATTACCATATCCCTTTACTAATTAGCCCTTTTGGATTTTCTACCTACAGAGGAAGCTAAAGCATTTTATTACACCCTTATTTATTAAGAAGTCAAATTAATACTATGAGTACATCTATTCCATCAAACAAAAAAGATCAATTGTTTGATCATTTAAAAAAAGCAAACACCACTTTTCAAAAAATCTATCCAGGCGACAGAAGTGAACGTCAGCCTGTGCATACGCTATACGGTGGCGCCAACCTTTTTAAATACGATGCTGCTAAAGCCCTTGGACAAAGAGCTTTAGAGATTTTTGAAACATATGCGCCAGATGCAAAAACTTTTGGAACAATATTTGGACTAGATACGAAATCTGATTTTAGTAGTAAAATTTATCAAAAGGTAATTGCAAAATTAAAAACAGAAGCGATTGAAGATTTTCGTATCGACTTTGAAGATGGCTACGGAAATAGAAGCAATCAGGAAGAAGATGAAACTGCAGCCTTCGCAGCAAAAGAAGTAGCAAAAGGGATAAAAGAAAAAACACTATCCCCTTTCATCGGTATTCGCATCAAACCATTTACTGAAGAGATGAAAGAAAGAGGATTGAGAACACTTGACATCTTCGTAAGTACCTTGGTAAAAGAAACGAATGGAATATTGCCTGAAAATTTTGTAGTAATGCTTCCGAAGGTTACAATTCCAGAACAACCCGCAACACTCGCAAGCTTCTTTGATATATTGGAAGAGGAATTGAAACTTCAAAAAGGAGTTTTAAAAATGGAAATGATGGTGGAGACCACTCAAGCAATTATGGCAATCGACGGCACCAATCCATTGAATAAATTTATAGAAGCAAGCAACGGAAGATGTATTGCTATGCATTTTGGCACTTACGACTACACTGCCTCATGCAGCATCACAGCAAGATATCAGGAGATGGATCATCCTGTTTGCGACTTTGCACACCACATGACCAAAGTTGCCCTCGCACATACCGGCATCTGGCTAAGCGACGGAGCTACTAACACCATGCCGATTGGCCCACATCGTGGCGAAAACCTTACTCCACAACAATTACAGGAAAATAAGGAAATAGTTTGGCGAGCATGGAAAAAAGGGTACGATCATATACGTCATTCATTATGGAATGGATTTTATCAAGGATGGGATTTGAATCCAGCACAATTTTCTATGCGGTATACAGCCGTTTACGCATTCTTCCTGGAAAGCTATGATGATGCAGTTGAAAGATTAAAAACATTTGTAGAAAAAGCAGCAAGAGCCACCTTGATTGGAGATGTGTTTGACGATGCAGCAACTGGACAAGGATTATTAAATTATTTCCTGCGCGCATTGAACAGTGGTGCAATTTCTGAAGAAGAAGTATTGGCAACCGGATTAACGCTGGATGAAATACGAGGAAGATCATTTAAAAAGATTTTAGAAAACAGAAAAAAATAACGTTTGCAGATTTGGGATTTCATATATCAAAATCTTTCCGCTTCTAATCGAGTTGTACTTCTTTGTGTGCTAGAAAGCAAAGGCAGCTCACCCGGAAGAAGAGGTTTTAAAATGGCCGTTTCCTCAGAAGGAGCTTTTGTTGGAACAATCGGCGGAGGAATAATGGAATTCAAATTGGTGGAAAAAGCAAAATCTTTACTCCAAAACAATATTACTACTGTTTCGATGATGGAACAGCACCACGATAAAGAACATGCTGCAAATCAATCTGGCATGATCTGCTCAGGGAGTCAAAAAATCGCATTTGTGCCACTCTCCTCTTCAGATATTATAACAATCGAAACATTAAAGGAATGCAACACTAAAGGTTCAGCATGCTTTCAACTTTCATTAAATGGAATTGAAATCATCTCTGATGTAAAGGATCCGTTTAAGTTTACTACCCCGGAAGATTGGCAATACCAAGAGGCCCTCAATAAACAATCAAACATTCATATTATTGGCGGCGGACATGTAAGCTTAGCGCTTTCTGAACTAATGCATAACCTCGATTTTATTGTTACTGTTTATGACGACAGAGCTGATGTTAATACCTTTCAAGAAAACACCTTTGCAGATAAGAAGAATGTCATAAACTATGAATCTATTAATAATTATCTACATACAGGGCCATCAGATTTTGTTGTCATCATGACTGTAGGATACCGCACAGACAAGCTGATTCTAAAGCAATTATTGGATAAAGAATTTTATTACTTGGGAATGCTGGGAAGTGAAAATAAAATCAAAACAATGTTTGCCGAATTGATTGAAGAAGGATTTAATAAACAACAATTAGACAAGTTATATGCACCTATTGGTATTAATATATTAAGTCAAACAACAAAAGAGATTGCTATCAGTATTGCAGCAGAAATTATTAAGAAAAAAAATGAAACATTGCCAACAGGCAGAACGGGGAAATCCATTGACAATTAATATATTGATTACATTTGTCAACAACCATTTTCAACTGAAATAAATCTTCACTTATATTTTAAACAAGTTTATTAAGGGAGATTTAAACAATATTCTATGCTTACAGATTCTTTTGGTCGTATTCATAATTACCTCAGGATTTCATTAACCGACAATTGTAATTTTCGGTGCTTTTATTGCATGCCCGAAGATGACTATGATTTCACTCCTCCAGCAAGACTAATGCAGAAAGATGAAATAGTAGCCTTAGCAAAAAAATTCGTTGAATTAGGAGTAAATAAAATAAGACTAACGGGTGGAGAGCCTTTTATGCGCAAAGATGTAGGCGAAATTATTCAAGATTTATCTGTGTTGCCTGCATCCCTTTCCATCACTACCAACGGAACTAGATTGCATGAATTTGTAGACACAATTGTACATGCTGGCATCAAAGGAATCAATATAAGTTTGGATACACTTCAGCGAGAGAAATTCATTTTTATTACCAAGCGAGATCAATATGAAACAGTGAAAAATAACATATCAATGATGATCAACAAGGGCATTCACGTTAAAGTTAATGTGGTTGTTATGAAAGGCGTCAACGATGATGAAATCATTGATTTTGTAGAATGGACAAAAGAACATCCCGTTCATATTCGATTCATTGAATTCATGCCATTTACAGGAAATAGATGGACAAGCAATAAGGTAATTACTTGGGAAGAAATACTTCATCTAATCAGTGAAAAATACTCATTCGTTCCATTAAAAAACGATATACATGATACAGCCAAAAGCTACTCTATAAAAGGCCATGCAGGAAGCTTCTCTGTGATTAGTACAATGAGTGCGCCTTTCTGCAGCAGTTGCAATAGAATAAGACTCACAGCTGATGGAAAATTAAAAAATTGTTTGTTTTCAAATTACGAAACAGATTTACTTAGCCCCTATCGAAAAGGGGAAGATGTAACAGATTTAATTCAAAAAAATATTCTACAGAAAAAGAAGGAATTAGGCGGACAATTTAACAATGCCTTTGAAGATTTAAATCCA
>CANJJU010000073.1 GCA_947474815.1 Chitinophagaceae bacterium
CATTGAGTCAAAGTGCTGCATGGATTTTTGATGCAAATACAACGCCCCTTTCTAAAGTATATTCTATTAACAATATCAATGATGAGATATTCAGTTACGCTAATGTACAAACGCAATTAACAGACTTGGGTTTAACGGGGCCGGCCATTAGCATTGATAACAACGCTCCTCCTTATGCTAATTCACATACACTTATTACTAGCGCTGCTTCATCAATTAGTGTGCTTTTCCCTAATCATAACATGACCTCATTGGATGCATATATTCCTAAAACATCCGGCGGGGCGGTTATTCCAACATTGGAGGCTGCCTGGACTTATTTGATAGGCAATTAGGATTTTACACTTTGTTGTTTAGGCTCATTAAGTAATCGAATAAACTGACATCAATCATCTCGTACAAGTATTTTGGTCATCTCCTTTTATTTATTTTTTAACGGGTATAGATTTTATTCTTTTTAAAATTTGTATTCTCGAATAGAATAGAAAAAAACTCCTATATTCATCTTCGAATAAAGTACCCTAACCCTACACATTATAATCCGTACAGCGCTTTATGAACAATAGCGATCGTTATGCCAATCAAATGGAGAGCGTCTTCAAGTATGCTTCTTTGGGAATCGTTGTAGTAAATACAAGTGGTGAAATTATTGCTGCTAATCCTTTTCTGTGTAACTTATTTGGGTATGTTGAATCTGAAATACTCGAAAAAAAAATAGAGGTATTGATTCCTTCACGGCATCAGCATGCACATGAATCTCATCGAGAAAAGTATAATGATAACCCTAGAAACAGGTTGATGGGGCTAGGAATGGATTTGTTTGCGAAAAAAAAAGATGGCACTGAATTTCCGGTAGAAGTAAGTTTGGGGAATTATCAAAAAGAGAATGAAAAATTTACCATTGCCTTTGTAAGTGATATTACTATTCGTAAAAATGACGCTGCACAAGTTATTAAGCTTGCCAATGAATTAGAACAAAAAGTAAGTGAAAGAACGGAGGAGTTACAGCTTACCTTACAAAAATTAGAAGAAGCTAATCATAAGTTTGAAATTTCTTTGGCATATCAAAAATCGATTATTGATAATGCCGATGTAATGCTCTTTGTGACAAATAAAAAGGGGGTTGTTCAGTTTTTTAATACGGAGGCAACTCTTGTTACGGGGTATAGTGAAGGCGAAGTCGTTAAGAATTTTACTCTTGATATCTTTCATGAAAAGGATGACTTGGAAAGGTGTAAAATGGAACTTTTCGAGGAATACAATATTGTTGTCAATACGGCCACTGATATAATTATAGAAAAGGCAACAAAAAATAAATTGCAAGGGGTAGAATGTTACTATGTTAAAAAGGATGGCAGTAAGATACCGGTCTCTATATCTATCACATCAATTTATGACTACAAAAATGAGATTACTGGTTTTATGGGGGTGGTGATAGATATTTCAGAAAGAAAAAAAGCGGAAGCCAACCTAATGAATTCTTTGGAAAAGGAAAAGAGATTGGGCGAGTTAAAGAGTCGATTTGTTTCCATGGCTTCTCATGAATTTCGTACTCCACTTAGCACAATTTTATCTTCTACCTATCTAGTTGAAAAATATACAACCATTGATGAGCAACCCAAACGAGAAAGGCATCTTCAAAGAATTATTTCTTCTGTTAGTTCGCTTATTGGAATATTAGATGAATTTTTAAGTGTAGGAAAAATTGAGGAAGGAAAAATTTCTGCTAAATTTTCTGAGTTTAATTTACCCAAGCTTATCACTGTTTTAATAGACGACATGTCTACCAATTTAAAAGAAGGACAAAAATTCGAGTATGCTCATCAAGGAATTGAAAAGGTTTATTTAGATCCAGCCCTAATAAAATACATCGTCTTAAATCTGCTTTCAAATGCGATCAAATTTTCTTTCGAAAAAACTGTTATTAGCATCAATACCATAGTCAATGAAGAGGTAGTCATCTTGTCTATCAAAGACAGAGGCATTGGTATTTCCACAGAAGATAAGCGACATTTAATGGAACAGTTTTTTAGAGGGTCTAATGCATCGAATATTCAAGGAACCGGTCTTGGCTTGTATATTGTTTCTAAATATGCAGAGCAAATGAATGGAGAAGTGCACTGTGATAGTGAAATTGAGAAGGGAACAACTTTTAGTATACATTTTAAACCTATAAACGTACCGTAATGAAAACTTTACTATTAATTGAAGACAATGATTCAATCAGAGAAAACACTGCCGAAATTTTAGAATTAGCTGGGTATAATCTCTTGACTGCACCTAATGGAAAAATTGGCGTTGAAGTGGCCTTGGAGAAAAAACCAAACCTGATTATCTGCGACATTATGATGCCGGTATTAGATGGTTATGGTGTGCTTCATGCTATTCAAAAAAATGATTCTATTAAAAATACTCCTTTTATTTTTTTAACAGCTAAAAGTGAAAGGCCTGATCTTAGAAAAGGAATGGAATTAGGGGCCGATGATTATATTACCAAACCTTTTGATCCGACAGAGTTGCTAAACGCAATTGATAGTCGCTTCAAAAAAATAGATTTGCTTAAAAAAGAATTAAAATCCGGCATGGAGGGATTGAATGAATTGGTTTATGAAAGCACCAATGGAGATGTATTACAATCGATGGTGGAGCACAGAAGCACCAATACCTATAAAAAAAAGCAAGTCATTTATACTGAGGGAAACCACCCATTGCAGTTGTATTATGTGTTGAGGGGAAAAATAAAAACTTTTAAGTCAAATGAAGATGGGAAAGATCTTGTTACGGATTTATATTCTGCCGGAGACTTTTTAGGTCATATATCTCTTTTACAAGAAACGGTCTATAGAGAGACTGCCGAAGCGATTGATGATTGCGAGTTGGCCATTGTTCCAAAAGAAGAGTTTGAAGTATTGCTTCACAATAATAAAGAAGTTGCTCAAAAATTTATAAGCTTGCTCGCTAAAAATATTTCTGAAAAGGAAAAGCAGTTACTTAATCTTGCCTATAATTCGTTGCGAAAAAAAGTAGCCGATGCCTTGGTTACATTAAAAAATAAATACCAAACATCCAGCGCTGATAGTTTTAGTATTGATATCAGCAGAGAGAATCTTGCTACCATCGCGGGAACTGCAACCGAATCGCTGATTAGAACACTCAGCGACTTTAAGAGCGAAAAAATAATTGATATAAAAAATGGACAAATTACTATTGTCAATAATAAAAAACTAGAAGGGATGGTGAATTAACGGCTTCTATATAAAGCGGTTTTTTATTTTAATAATTTTTCTGCAAAAAAACTATTGAAGTCTGATTTTAACTTATTGAATTTTTGTTCACTGGTTTCAATCTCTCTTCGTAGTTTTTTTTGGCTTTTAAGTACTTCTTTGAGATCGGATTTTTTTTGAACGATTTCTCTTTTAAGCCAAGTTTCCTGACTGGAGATGTCATTTCTAAGAAGGGCGATTGTATTATCCTCTGCTATTAAAATTGCATGATAATATTCAATATCGCTTAGGATATCATTAGTGAATTCATCTTTTGTTATATGTGCTAGTCTGTTTTTTAGATAAACATTTTCTGATTGCAGATGCAACAATGCTCTTTTCCAGCATTCAAATTCGAACCAGAATTGTTTAATGTTTTGCTCAATCATTTCCCCGTATTTATTCTTTTTCCAAACAGTCCCATCGCGCTTGATGGTTGCTACTGTGCAAATGTAAGGCTGTAATCAGGAATAAGTAGGGCTAAAATCATTCTTTTATATGATTTCAAACACTTACACTAAAGAGTATACATGATAATTGGGGGGGGTAAAAACTCAATAATACCAACTCTGCATCAATCAAAACTGGTATTATTGAGCAAGTGTTTACTTAACTGCAATCGTTTTTGCGGTTACTTTTTTTGCTTCTTCTTTTTTAGGCAACAAGAGCGTTAATACACCATCTGTATAATTAGCTTGAATATCGTCTTTGCTCACATCTTCCGGCAATGAAAAGCTTCTGCTAAAAGAGGAATAATTATACTCTTTTCGTGTATAAGTATCATCTTTTTCTTCTTTACTTTCTTCTTTTTCGCTACCGATGGTTAACATATTGCCCTCGACAGCAATATCAAAGTCATCCTTCTTCATCCCAGGAGCTGCAATCGACAATTTAAATTCATTTTTAGATTCTAGAATGTTTACTGCGGGAACAGTTAGCATTCGATTCCACAAATTGCTGCTATTGTCAAACCATTCATTCCATGGTTTAAAAAAATCATCAAATACTGCAGGAAGTGTACCTCCGTTTCTTGTTAATGCTTTTGTTGACATAAAGTTCTTTTTTAACTTGATTAAATATGATTAAGTAGTGAAGCTATTATTGAAGTGTCAACCAATCAATAACAACTATCAATAAGTAAAATGAGGCTAATCAGTAAGGAGAACGGCGTATAAAAATAGTTTTAACACATAAAAAAACGTACAACTCATTTTAAATAATAATCATGCCAGGAAAAAAGGAAAAACAATTTTTATTTAGCGTCCAATTAAACTGCAGAGAAAAAGAAATGAGTGTATTAACAGTAAAGAATACTCCCCATCATATAAAAGTAACTACCCCTATAGAATTTGACGGCCAAGGAAATGAATGGTCGCCCGAACAACTTTTTTTAGCCTCTATTAGTAGTTGTTTTGTTTCCACCTATTTATTTTTTTCTAAATCCGAAAAGCTTGAGGGAATTGAGTTGGAGTGTGAAATTATTGGTCAAGTAGAAATGATCAATGAGAAGTATAGATTTACTAATATTAATCTTTTTCCAAAAATTATGATTGCTTCGGAATCACTTAGGGAGAAGGCCAATAAGGTTTTAGAAAAAACACATCAACACTGTTTGGTTGCTCAGTCTGTCAATGCATTTATTTTTTATCATAGCGAAGTATTGATAGGGGCTACTAAAAAGAAAAGGGCTGTAGTGCATTAAATATTTCGATCGCTTAATTCAAGCCAGCGTATTTCTTTTTCATCAAGTAGTTTAATGATGGAAGCTATTCTATCGGCAGCTTTTTGCAAAGCATCGTAAGGAAGGTTTCCATTCATAGATTCTTCCAACAATTCTTTTTCTTTCTGCAATTCGGGCATTTCTTTTTCTAATGATTCTAATTCAAACTTTTCTTTAAAGGATAGTTTTTTTAAAGCGGATGCATCATTTGATGTAGGAGTATTCTTTTTTTCAATTACTTCTTCCACATTTTTCATAATCTGTTGTGGATTTTTCTCTAATAGCCCTTTGGCCATTGCCTCTCTATATTGGGAATAGTTTCCAGGAAAATCTCTTATCACACCATCGCCTTCAAATGCAAATAAATGGTCTACCATTCGATCCATGAAATATCGATCATGGCTTACAATTAAGATGCATCCTGGGTATTCTAATAAAAAATCTTCTAGTGTTCTTAATGTTTGTAAATCAAGATCGTTGGTAGGCTCATCTAAAACCAAAAAATTAGGATTCAAAAACAGTATGCTCATCAAATGCAATCTTCTTTTTTCGCCTCCACTTAGCTTACTGAGCATTGTATATTGTTGCTCAGCAGTAAAACCAAATTTCTCCATAAATTGACTTGCAGATATTTTACTGCCATCGGCCAACGGGAAATACTCTGCCAAAGATTTCACATATTCAATGGCACGTTTGTCCTCTTTATATTGTAATCCATCCTGACTAAAATTTCCAAATACAACCGTATCACCATGATTGATTTTACCGCTATCGGGCATTTCCAGTTGCAAGGCTATTTTTAAAAAAGTAGATTTTCCTACACCATTTTTTCCCACTACTCCAATGCGTTCGCCTCTTTTGAATGTATAATCAAAGCCTTTCATTATGGCTAAATCGCCATAGCTTTTATATACTTTTTTCATTTCAAGAATCTTTCCTCCCAGACGTGTCATTTTCACTTGCAGGCTTACTTCTGCCACATCTTTTTGTTGTTTAACTCTTTCTTCTACTTCTGTAAAAGCATCTTGTCTACTTTTACTTTTAGTGGTACGCGCTTTGGGTTGTTTGCGCATCCATTCTAATTCTTTTCTAAAAATATTTTTATCTTTTTGTAATTCACTTTGTTGTACTTCTAGACGCAAGCTTTTCTGTTCAAGAAAATAATCGTAATTCCCCGTATAGACAAAAACTTTTTCTTCATCTATTTCAATGATCTCATTGCACACCGCATCTAAAAAATATCGATCATGTGTTACTAGTAACAATGTTATTTTTTGTGCGCTTAAGTATTCTTCTAGCCATTCAATCATGGCTACATCTAAATGGTTTGTTGGTTCATCTAATATGAGAAGGCAACGACCTTCGTGTAATTGAGATTCGATTAAAGCTTGAGCAAGGGCGACGCGTTTTTTTTGACCTCCACTTAAATTACCTACTTTCTCATTTAGCTGGTGCAAATTTAATTTTCCTAATATTTGCTTTAAGTCACTTTCAAAACTCCATGCATTTAAATCATCGAGCGCAGCCATTAGTTCGCCCAATTTATCATGATCATCTGAGCCTTCTTCTAAAAAGGTTTCGTATTCTTTTACTACTTGTACAACGGGATTATCTAAACGAAGCACATTGTCCCAAATGGTTTTATTCGGATCAAAATCATTATCCTGCTGGAGCATAACAGTTCTAATGTCCTTATGTACCCATACCGTTCCGGAATCTGCTGTATCTATACCTGCAACAATTTTCATGAGGGTACTTTTTCCCGATCCGTTTCTTGCTACTAGGGCAATTTTATCTCCTTCTTCTATATTAATCGTGATATTCTTGAATAACGTTCTTATTCCGAAAGATTTACTGATATTTTCAACTGAGGCGTAATGCATGGGCGCAAAGGTAATTGTAAGCAGCTGATTTTAGGCGATTCATGCAATCTAATAATAGGAGTAATTAATTAAGATGGAGTTATTTATGCATTGAATTATTTGCACTCAATCAGTTCGGTTGAGCAAATATTCTATATTTTTGCTCCATAATATGTTATTTACATGCAAACGATTTTAATTACTGGCGGTGCAGGTTTCATAGGATCTCATTTAACCAGACTTTTTGTAACTAAATACCCTGATTATCAGATCGTTAATCTTGATAATCTGACTTATGCAGGCAACCTAGAAAATTTAAAAGATATAGAGTCGAGTTCTAATTATGAATTTGTGAAAGGTGATATTGCCGATCTTGATTTTTTAACTACACTATTTACAAAATATAATTTTACTGGTGTATTGCATTGTGCTGCTGAAAGCCATGTAGATCGGTCTATTACAGATCCACTTGCATTTGTTAAAACCAATGTTGTAGGAACTGTTTCATTATTACAAGCGGCCAAAGAGCATTGGAAAGGAAACATGGAAGGGAAAATGTTTTATCATATTTCAACGGACGAAGTGTATGGCTCGTTGGGTGCAGAAGGTTTTTTTTATGAGAACACTTCATACGATCCAAGAAGTCCTTATTCTGCTTCAAAAGCTTCTTCCGATCATTTTGTAAGAGCTTTCCATCACACCTATCATTTGCCCATCAAAATTTCTAATTGTAGCAATAATTACGGTCCTTTTCATTTTCCTGAAAAATTGATTCCTCTGTGCATTCACAATATCATTCATAACAAACCCTTACCTATTTATGGAAAGGGTGAAAATGTACGCGATTGGTTATATGTAGAAGATCATGTGAGAGCGATTGATACTATTTTTCACAAAGGCAAGGTAGGAGAGACATATAATATTGGCGGACACAACGAATGGACTAATATAGATTTGATTAAAGAGTTGTGCAAACAAATGGATGTTAAATTAGCAAGGCCTGCAGGGACTTCTGCGCAGTTAATTACTTTTGTTAAAGATCGTGCCGGACATGATTTACGCTATGCAATAGATGCCACTAAATTAGAAACAGAACTTGGCTGGACGCCTTCTTTACAGTTTGAAGAAGGGCTATCTAAAACCATCGACTGGTATTTATCAAACAACGAATGGCTGGCTAATGTAACGAGTGGCAATTATCAGAAATATTATGAGGGGATGTATGGGGGAGAAGAGAGTTGAAGATTGGTTGAATAATGGTTGAAGGGAGAAGGCAAAAAGCCCTATTATTGTTGGGGAAAAAACAAGAAAACCATCAGGAATAACGCTATAAAATAAAAGGGAAGTGCTTTAATTTTGACTCGACAATTACAGATCGATTTCTAATTAAAAGCATTTAAATGTCAGATTATAAATTTTCATTTGAGAGATTAGAAGTTTGGCAATTATCAAGATTGCTAGTGATTGATATTTATAATTTAATGGAGCAATTTCCAGAAAAAGAAAAATATGGATTGGTAAGTCAGATGAAAAGAGCGGTGATTTCGGTTTCTTCAAATATTGCTGAAGGATCCACAAGAAATTCCGCTAAAGACCAAGCCAGGTTTTCAACAATTGCTTATGGAAGTTTAATAGAATTATTGAATCAATTGATCCTTTCGTTCGATTTGAAATTGATTCTAGAAAACCAACTATTGGCGCTTCGTAATAAAATACAAGTATTATCGGTAAAACTCAATAATCTGAGAGCCGCACAAAAAAACAGTATAAATAGTAAACCTAAAAATTAAATGAATCAATAGTTGTCATTTTTACAAATGCTTTCAACTATTTTAAACTATCAATCAACCATTTTTCAACTCAATCACATGAAAGGCATTATACTCGCAGGCGGATCCGGAACAAGGTTATATCCTATTACAATGGGAATTAGTAAACAACTGATGCC
>CANJJU010000074.1 GCA_947474815.1 Chitinophagaceae bacterium
AGATTGCATTTTGGCATAACTCAAATTGCGCAATATTTTATTTCTTTCATGACGTATTTGCATAGGAACGATAGGATGCAATTCAAGTGCATGCGTATTGTCTCTTTCTGAGTAAGTAAATACGTGCAAATAGGAGATATCCATCGATTCTATAAATCGAGTCGTTTCTTTAAAGTCTTCATCCGTTTCTCCAGGAAAGCCTACAATCACATCTACCCCAATACAAGCGTGGGGCATCAATGATTTAATGAGGCTAACTTTTTCTGCATATAACTCCCTTTTGTATCTTCTCCGCATTTCAGCCAACGTTTTATTGTTTCCACTTTGCAGCGGAATATGAAAATGAGGCATGAATTTTTTACTAGCACTTACTAGCTCAATCATTTCATTGCTCAGCAGATTGGGTTCTATAGAAGATATCCTGAATCTTTCAATGGATGATTGTTGGTCAAGGGCAACCATTAAATCATAAAAATTCTCTTCATGTTTTTTCCCTCCGGTAAATCCTTTTCCAAAATCTCCTAAGTTTATTCCAGTAAGCACAATTTCCTTTGCTCCACCCGTAGCTATTTCTTTCACATTTTCCAGCACATTGCTAATGCTTTCACTTCTGCTTTTTCCTCTTGCGAGAGGAATAGTACAGAAGCTGCAATTGTAATCACATCCATCTTGTACTTTAAGAAAAATACGTGTGCGTTCTTTTAAGGAATGTGATGGAACAAAAACATTCACATCTTCAATATCACAACTACAAATTTTACCCGAATCGTTTTTAGTAAGTTCTTTTAAATGAGAGGTAATATTGAATTTTTCTGCTGCTCCCAATACTAAATTCACTCCAGGAATAGCAGCAATTTCAGTTGGTTTTAATTGTGCATAGCAACCCGTAATGACTACCAACGCTTCAGGTGCTTTTTTCTGTATTCGCCTTACCAATTGTCTGCATTCTTTGTCTGCATTATCGGTAACGGAGCAAGTATTGATTACATATAAATCGGCTACTTCATCAAAATCGCGCTTCTCAAATCCATCATTCTCTAGTAACCGTCCAATGGCAGTTGTTTCGCTGAAATTCAGCTTGCATCCCAATGTATGTAAAGCGACGGTTTTTGGCATGGGGCGAAGGTAAGAAATTGTTGAGTGATTGAGTTTAAGGTTTAACCTTTAACGTTTAAAGTTCAAGGTTTAACGTTCAACGGGGCAAATCCACCTTTTAAACTTATTTAACTTCTGAAACCTATAAAACTATTAGTTAATTCTACTAAACACTTCTACCTACCTGCAGGCAACTAAACAATAATATCTCTACCTTTGTAGCATACTCTACTAATTCAATGAAGATTAAATCAATACTGGCAAAACCTTTTGCTCACTATATACATCGGCAGATTAAGAAGGGAATGCTCAGTTCTGTGGCTGATCAGAAATCAACCTTTTTGAATTTAATAAAGTCTGCTATTAAAACTGATTTCGGAAAAGATCATCATTTCAATAATATTCAATCACACGAAGATTTTGTAAAGCAAGTTCCTATTCGTGATTACGAAGCATTTAAGTCTTATATAGAAAAAATAAAAGAGGGTAAGCAAAATGTTTTATGGAAAGGCCGCCCCATTTATTTAGCTAAAACAAGCGGAACAACAAGCGGCGTTAAATACATTCCAATTACCAAAGAATCTATACCCAATCACATCAATACTGCTCGCAATGCCTTGCTTTGTTACATGGCAGAATCTGGAAATACAGAATTCGCCAATGGTAAGCTGATATTTTTAAGTGGATCTCCGGTATTGGAAAGAGTGGGGGGTATTCCTACTGGCAGATTAAGTGGAATTGTGAATCACCATATACCAAAATATTTACGAGCCAACCAATTGCCTTCCTTCGAAACAAACTGTGTCGAAGATTGGGAAACAAAATTGGATAAAATTGTAGAAGAAACTATTAATGAGAATATGACGCTCATAAGCGGTATTCCGCCATGGATGCAAATGTATTTTGATCGCCTCATTGAAAAATCCGGAAAGAAAATCGGCGAGTTGTTCCCCCAATTCAGTGTAATGGTTCAGGGTGGGGTTAATTATGAGCCCTATAAAGCCAAACTAACGGAGAGCATAGGACGACATATTGATACTATAGAGTTGTTTCCTGCAAGCGAAGGTTTTTTTGCTTTTCAAGATAGCCAAACTGAACCTGGAATGCTACTCAATACCAACAGCGGTATTTTTTATGAGTTTGTTCCGGTTGATGAAATGAACAATACAAATCCCACGCGACTTACATTAGAACAGGTCAAAGTTGGAGAGAATTATGCGTTGATCATCACTACCAATGCGGGTTTGTGGGCTTATAATATAGGAGATACCGTAAAGTTTGTTTCTGTGAATCCCTATCGTTTAATTGTTAGTGGCAGAACAAAACATTTCATTTCGGCATTTGGAGAACATGTGATTGCCGAAGAAGTTGAATCATCTATCCTTTCTGTTGCTGCTAGTGAAAAAATCCAGTTAATTGAATTCACAGTCGCTCCATTTGTTAGTCCAGATAAAGGCAAAAGTTATCACGAGTGGCTAATCGAATTTGAAAACATGCCTGCTGATTTAGATTTGTTTGCACAAAAAATTGAAGCCAACCTTCGTAAAAAAAATGTATATTATGATGATCTGATTACAGGAAATATTCTTCAATCCCTTAAAATCATCCCCATTAGAAAAAATGGGTTTGTAGATTATATGAAGAGCATCGGGAAATTAGGCGGACAGAATAAGGTGCCTCGTTTGTCAAATGACAGAAAAATAGCGGATGGGTTGGCGAGGTTTAAAATTTAACGTTTAAAGTTCAATGTTGGGTTATCCAACTTCAAACTAACTCAATAGACAAACCCAATCTAACTAAATCCTAGGCTTTCTGAATATGGGGTTAAAAGTAAAAATACAACCTCAAACTTCATATTTAAAATTATTTCAATCCCACCGCCAAGTGTATCCGGCATCAAGTATCTAGTCTCCCTCAAATTCATTAAATTGCAACTTCTAAATCAATCATTCCTATATGGCAGCAAATGCCCCTAAAAAAAGAGTAGCCATTTTTGGTTCAACGGGTTCTATTGGTACACAAGCGCTAGATGTAATTAGAGCAAACAGCGACACCTTAGAAGTAGAGATATTAACTGCTCAAACCAATGATGAATTATTGATCAAGCAAGCATTTGAGTTCAAGCCAAATGCGGTTGTTATTGGGGATGAAAGCAAATATGATGGTGTAAAAGCAGCTTTGTCATCCACTGATATAAAGGTTTTTGCTGGTGAAGCGGCATTAGAAGAAGTAGCTGATTTTGATACATACGATGTAATGATTGCTGCTATTGTGGGTTTTGCAGGCTTAAAACCTACTTTAAAAGGTGTTTCCAAAGGAAAGATCATTGCTTTGGCTAATAAAGAAACGTTGGTAGTGGCGGGAGATATAGTGATGAAGCTTGCCATTGAAAATCGTTCACCGATAATTCCGGTTGACAGTGAACATTCAGCCATATTTCAGTGCCTGGTAGGTGAAGCACGCAATCCAATTGAGCGCATAATACTCACTGCCAGCGGAGGCCCATTTTTAGGTAAAAAGCCTAATTTTTTGGTAAACGTAAAAAGAGACCACGCATTGCAGCATCCCAATTGGAGTATGGGAGCCAAAATAACAATTGATTCTGCCACATTGATGAACAAAGGCCTCGAAATGATAGAGGCTAAATGGTTGTTTAATTTAGCGCCTCATCAAATAGAAGTAGTCATTCATGCACAAAGCATCATACATAGCATGGTGCAATTTGAAGATGGAAGTATTAAAGCACAAATGGGATTGCCCGACATGAAACTTCCTATTCAGTATGCACTAGGATTTCCGCAAAGAATCAAAAATGATTTTCCAAGATTAAACTTTAAGAAATACCCTTCTTTAACTTTTGAAGAGCCAGACATCAAAACATTTAGAAATTTATGGTTGGCTACCGAGGCACTTAAAAAAGGAGGGAATGTGCCCTGTGTATTGAATGCAGCCAATGAAATTGCCGTGTGGGCATTTTTGAGAAATAGAATTGGATTTTTAGACATCACGGCGGTAGTTGAAAAAACAATGGAAGCAGTGGCCTTTATTGAAAATCCTTCACTAGAGGAATATTTTGAAAGCGATGGAGAGGCGCGTAACTTCGCCGCTTCATTGATGAAATTATAATTTAAAACGTTTTTTACACCATTTAAAGTACGCTCATTCAGAGCATCTTCATTATGACATTATTATCAATTGATTGGTCAAGTATTGGATTGAAAGCTGCACAATTATTGTTATCACTTTCTATATTGGTTATCCTTCATGAATTTGGACATTTTATTACTGCTAAATGGTTTAAGTGCAGAGTAGATAAGTTTTATTTATTTTTTGATCCAGGATTTTCTTTGTTTAAAAAGAAAGTAGGCGAAACTGAATATGGAATTGGATGGCTTCCATTAGGGGGCTATGTGAAGATTGCGGGAATGGTGGATGAGAGTATGGACAAAGAACAATTGAAACAACCGGCACAGCCTTGGGAATTCAGAAGCAAGCCAGCCTGGCAACGATTGATTATCATGTTAGGTGGGGTAACCGTGAATATTTTATTGGCTTTTGTTATTTATGCAATGATTTTAATGGTATGGGGCGAAAAGAATATTAAATCAGATTCTCTTAAATATGGCATAGCTTTTAATGATCCTATTTTCAATAATCTTGGTTTTAAAAATGGTGATAAAGTTTTAGCTGTTGACGGAAAACCAGTAGACGAATATACCGACGTACTTAAAAAAATATTGGTTGTAGACAGCAATGTTACAATAGAAAGAGAAGGGTCACGTATGCAACTAAATATGCCTGTTGATTTGATTGGCAAATTAGTGGAAAAGCGTAAGAAGAATTCTGATATGCCGATGATTAGTCCACGTGTGCCCGTGTTTGTATTATTTATCGAAGACAGTTCCTTAGCATATAAAGCAGGCTTACGCAAAGGCGATAAGATTATTAAAATAGACAGCATCAACACTTCTTTTTATGATGAGTATGCTACTGAAATGAAGAATAAGAAAAAAGGATCTATTGTATCAGTAATGGTTAGCCGAAATGACAGTACTGTTTCATTAATTACTTCATTACCCGAGGACGGAAAACTTGGTTTTGGATCGCCTAATAGGCCAGAGCAGTTCGATAGTTTAGGCATATACAAATACACCATTACTAAATATGGTTTTTTTGCAGCCATTCCAGCTGGAATAAAAAGAGCGGGTAATGAACTGAGTTTTTACATTGATCAATTTAAAAAGATATTGTCTCCTCAAACAGGAGCTTATAAAGGTGTGGGTGGATTCAAGGCCATGGGCTCAGTTTTTTCTGGACAAGGATGGGACTGGGAGCATTTCTGGACAATTACCGCGTTCTTTTCTATTGTTCTAGCCTTTATGAATCTTTTACCCATTCCGGCTTTAGATGGTGGACATGTGGTTTTTACTTTGGTTGAAATGATTACAGGTAGAAAACCAAGTGAGAAATTCCTTGAATATGCTCAAATTGTGGGTATGATTCTATTACTTGGACTCATGCTCTATGCAAATGGGAATGATTGGTTTGGCTGGGGGAAGTAGGAACAATCGACGTTTAGGGTTTAAGGTTTAACGTTAAATAGTAAATTACAAACGCTTCCTAAACTAGCAGATATCATCCCCACTCATAATATTTCTTCAACCTCACTAATGTAACTATTGTATTTTTGCAGTATGCTCAAATCGGTTCGCATATTACAAAATTCATTGGTTCTTACTTTCAAGGAATTAAGAGTAAATAAATTGCGAACTGCCCTCAGTCTCACAGGAGTGGCATTCGGTATTTTTTGTATTATCGGTGTGTTAACAACTGTTAATAGTCTTGAGCAAAACATTCAAAATGAAATCAAGAGTTTAGGAAACAATACCATTTATATTGATAAGTGGGATTATAGTGGTGCCCCCAATAAGCCCATGTGGAAATTGCGAGCAAGGCCAGTTATGAAATTGGATGAAGCTGGATTGATTAAAGAAAGATCAATGATGACTTCTGAAATCACTTATTTAATGCAATCGAATACCAACTTGTCTTATAAGGATGATGTATTAGAAGATGTTAGAGTATACGGTATCAATGATGCGCAAATCTCCATTCAGCCTATTCAATTTGAAATAGGAAGGTATTTTTCATCTAGCGAATTCAATGCAGGGACAAACAATTGTATTATTGGGTATGTAAATGCAGAAGATTTATTTGGGTCAGCTGAACGCGCTATAGGGAAGCGGTTGGATGTAAAAGGGAAAAAAGTAACCATCATAGGTGTCATCAAAAAGGAAGGAAAGAATTTTATCGGATGGGATTATGATAAATGTATTATGCTCAATAATAAATTCGCTAAACAATTATTTGATCCCGAATATTCTAATCCTATATTAATTGCTAAAGGAAGACCAGATATTACAACAGATGCATACATGCAAGAGCTCAGAGGTGTCATGAGACAAATAAGAAGATTAAGCCCAACGCAAGAAGATAATTTTTCTTTAAACAGCGTGGAGGCATTTAGTAAAGCTATTTCTCAATCTTTCATAACCATTAATATTGTAGGGTCTATTATTGGAGGCATTAGTCTGATTGTAGGCATGTTTGGTATCGCCAACATAATGTTTGTTACTGTCAAAGAACGCACTTCCGTTATCGGTCTTAAAAAAGCAATTGGAGCAAAAAAATTGACAATCCTATTTGAATTTCTATTGGAAGCAGCCATCTTATGTATTCTAGGTGGGGCAATAGGTTTATTCCTCGTGTATATTTTAACGCTCATTTTATCAGGCCCATTAGAATTTCCGGTATTTTTATCTGTACCCATGATATTTATTACCGTTGTCATTTGCTTGGTAGTGGGTATTTTAGCGGGTATTATCCCTGCATCTAGAGCAGCTAAAATGGATCCTGTTAAAGCAATTAGAAGTTAATTATTAAATTCAAGTAATAAAGACAATATATTGAAAATCAATATTCTCGCTATAGAGTCATCTTGTGATGAAACCGCTGCATCCGTTTGTAGCAATGGTCAGATACTTTCCAATGTGATTGCTTCTCAAAAGGTACATGAGTTATATGGAGGAGTTGTTCCTGAACTGGCTAGTAGGGCTCACATGCAAAATATTGTGCCTGTTGTAGATGCGGCATTGAAACAAGCAAAATGCAACATGGCTGATATTGATGCCATTGCTTTTACACAAGCTCCTGGTTTGATAGGTGCCTTATTGGTGGGTGCACAGTTTGCTAAATCATTGTCTTTGTCCTTAGGCAAACCCTTAATAGCTGTTCATCATATGCAAGCGCATGTACTAGCCAATTTGATTAACGAGCCCAAGCCTTCATTTCCTTTTTTATGTTTAACTGTTAGTGGTGGACATACGCAAATTGTACTCTGTAAATCTCCTTTGGAAATGGAAGTAATTGGACAAACCATTGATGATGCAGCAGGAGAAGCTTTTGATAAAACAGCTAAAATACTTGGCTTGCCTTATCCAGGAGGCCCTTTGATTGATAAATATGCCCAACAAGGGAATCCGAAAGCCTATTCTTTTCCCGAGCCTAATATTCCTGGGTTAGACTTTAGTTTTTCCGGTTTAAAAACGTCTATTTTATATTTCTTGCAAAATGCAGGTACGAGTAATGTGTATAAAGAAGAATTTGCTGTAACACCAGAAGAAAGAAAAATATTTATAGACAACAATCTTGCTGATATCTGCGCTTCAGTGCAACATAGAATTGTTACTGTCTTATTAAACAAGCTATCCAAAGCATCAAAAGAAACCGGAATAAAAGACATCTGTATTGCCGGCGGAGTGAGCGCTAATAGTGGCCTGCGATCTGAATTGGAAATAAGAGGTAAAGCAAATGGCTGGAATGTATTTATACCTTCGTTTGAGTATTGTACCGACAATGCTGCAATGATCGCCATTGCTGGTTATTACAAATATCTTGCGAATGAATTTTCAGATATAAGTGTAGCTTCTACTGCAAGAGCAGAATGGTAATTGAGTAGTTTGTTAGCATTTTATTTTATTTAAATATCCCAACTTGTCAAATAGTTATTTTCAATTCAAACAGTTTATTATTCATCAAGACAAATGTGCAATGAAAGTTTGTACAGATGCTTGTTTATTTGGCGCTTGGATAGCAGATAAGATTAAGAATAATTCAATTAATAATGGGTTGGATATTGGGGGAGGAACTGGACTGTTAAGTTTGATGCTGTCACAAAAACATCCAGTACAAATTGATATAATTGAAATCAATCGGGATGCAGCGAATCAAGCTAAAGATAACATTCATTTATCTCCCTGGAAAGACAATATCAATATAATCAACGAGTCTTTGCAAGATTTTCATCCTTCCAAAAAATACGATTTCATTTTTTCTAACCCGCCTTTCTTTGAAGAAGATTTACTATCAAGTAGTGATGCTA
>CANJJU010000075.1 GCA_947474815.1 Chitinophagaceae bacterium
CCATGCAATTGTAAGTAAAATTGGCACTAGTAGGAGGTGTTTGTTTGATTGAAATATCATCTATTGCAAAACCTTCATAATCATTACACACAGTTCCTGCACCAAAAGCAAACCGAAAAATCACTTTGCTTTTACCCGCAAGCATACTTAAATTATGTTTAGCCAACACCCATGTACCGCTACCCCCACCACTTCCACAACTACCAGATCCTGGCTGAACACTTCCAGACCAGCCTGCTACAAATCCAATAAATCTTACAGAGCTGTTGTTGTACCAGTTAGTGGAAAGACAATTTGAATTAGAAGTAGAAGAACCTATGATACTCCAAGTGGCTCCTTGATCAATAGAATATTGGAGGTTGGCCCCATCAAAACTATTTTCAGTTTCCCAAAAAACCTTAAAAGATATTTCAGGATTTGATAAGGAAGTAAAATCAAAACAAGGACTTTGTAAATATGAAAGGCCTCCATTGTAAGTTCCTCCTGAGAGACCGCCAACAATCCAGCACTTTTGTCCAGCTCCAGCAGCTGTTATAACCGATTTGGTACCTGGAACAATTGTACCCCATTCCCAATGAAGGGTGGCACTTTTTGTCCAATTGCCATTATTGCTTTCAAACCCTTCTAAATAAGGAAAAGTAGCAATGGGGTTTACACACTGAGCCAATAATTGTTGTTTAAATAAAAAACAACAAACAAATAGTATACAATAAAAAAATTTATGTTTTACCACTTGCATTTAGCCAAGTTTTTTTAAAGAAGCAAAGTTACGATTAAATAGCCCTTTTATTGAATTATCTAAAGTTAAAAGGGCATCATTCAACCAGTTTCACAGATTAAACAAATGTTTAATCTGTATAAATTAACACTTTATGTAGATAGATTTCCGTAAATCAATCATTATATTTGAAACTAAAAAAAATATAAATGAGGTTTTTATATCTTGTTTCATTCCTTACTGTTTTTTCCATTAATTTATATGCTCAACAAGCTATAAATAACACAGGCTTTTGTCTAAATAAACATACTCAACATAGTGGGCCTCAGCAAAGAGTTGCCTATTTTCAATATCCATCCCTTAACAAATACGATGTTAGTTACTTAAAACTCGACATTAATGCCGAAACAAATAGCAGAGCAATCTCTGGCACAGCACTTACGATTGCAAAAGCCTTGTCTCCACTAGATTCTTTTATTACTGAATTAAAAAGCAATATGATTGTAGACTCTGTTTTTATTAATGGAGTAAAGAAGTCTTTTTCTACAGGAGGGGATCATGTTTTTGTACCTTTGACACCTTCTCTTTCAACGGGTGCAACTATAAGTTCACTGATTTATTACCGAGGCACAGCCAATTCAACTGGTGTTTTTGCGGGAACAAGCAACGGCCTTAATTACACTGCTACTTTATCAGAAAGCTATCAAGCAAGAGAATGGTTTCCTGTAAAGCAACAATTACAAGATAAATTCGACTCGGTAGACATTTGGGTTACTACAAGCAATGTAAATAAAGTTGGGTCAAATGGATTGCTCCAAGGTGTAGACGCACTCCCTAATAACAAAAGCAGGTACAGATGGAAGAGCCGTTATAAAATGAACTATTATATGCCAAGCATAGCAGTAGGGAATTATATGGAATACCTTAATTATGCAAAGCCAGCAGCAATGGCCCCTGATTCGATTTTAATTCAACATTATATTTATAACAACAACACCTACTTCAATTCCAATAAAGCAGCGCTAGATAAAACACCTAGTTTCATTGAAAAATTTAGTGAGTTATTTGGCCTCTACCCTTTTAAAAATGAAAAATATGGTCATGCGCAAGCAGCCATTGGGGGCGGCATGGAACACCAAACCATGAGCACCATGGCAAGCTTTGATGCTGCATTGATTGCACACGAACTAGGGCATCAGTGGTGGGGCGACAATGTAACCTGCGCAAAATGGAACGACATTTGGCTGAACGAAGGATTTGCAACATATTCAGAGTATTTGCTTATTGAAAAATTACCCGCCCAGTTCTCTACAACTCCTGCTGCCAATATGCTGAGTTTACATTCTAGCGTAATGAGTACAACAAATGGAAGCGTATATATGCCTGATGCTTCATTGTATGATGAGAATAGGATTTTTAGCAGTAGACTAAGCTACAATAAGGGCGCCGCAATCATTCACACCCTTAGATTTGAAATGCAAAGCGATACCTTCTTTTTTAAGACATTACGAAATTTTCAAAATCAATATAAAGATTCGGTTGCAACAGGCGAAGACTTTAAACAAGTGGCTCAAAACACAAGTGGTAAAAATTTAAACGATTTTTTTACACAATGGTATTACGGAGAAGGCTACCCTACCTATAACATTACTTATTATAAACCTACTACAGATTCTATTTATATAGTTGTAAACGAAACTACTAGCGCCCCAACTATCACACCTTTTTTTAAAGGATTATTAGAGCTTACAGTAAAATCCGCATCAGGAGACACTACGATATTGGTAAACGTTGCTTATAACAATCAAGGATTTAAAGTTAAATGTGTCAAAAACCCTACTACCATCGTAGTAGATCCAAACAACTGGATTATTAATAAAACTGGAACAATTACGAATGGCGTGGTGGTGCCAGTCGTAATTAAAAGTTTCAAGGCTTTAGCAAACAATGATTGCTCTATAAATATTGAATGGAGTGTTGAGCAAGAATTAAATGTTGACCATTATGAAATTGAACGCAGTAGCGATGGACAGCATTTTTATACAATAGGCTCAAAAACTGCTTTGGGCATGAATGCAAATTCTTACTCCTTCCTATATACTGGAGACGCATCAAGTATTTTGTATTTCAGAATTAAAATCATCAACGTTGATCAGCAAATTTTATTTAGTGATATTATTTCTATTACACCTCCCTGCAGCAGGGAATTCAGTTTAACCATTGCCCCTATTCCCGTACTCAATAGTGTTAATATTATTGTAGAAGAGCAATCAAATACACTTGCAGTTATAAGACTGCTAAACAATAGAGGACAGCTTCTATTTCAGGAAAAAAGAAATATGAATATTGGATTGAATACTTGGAAATGGCAAAATATGCAAAAATACCCTCCTGGTGTATATATGATCCAAATAGTAAACAACAATGGGCATACCCTTACAAAAAAGTTTACTAAAAAATAGCCTCCATCCTTACAGCTCACTTTAATAAATAATATGAAAAAAATTATTGCATTTCAATTGGCGTTATTGGTATTTACTTTTTCCTCTGCGCAAGTGAAAATATTATTTGACGCCACCAAAGCTGAATCTGCAGGCAATGCAGATTGGGTAATTGATGCCGACCTAAACAATATCGGATATTTTATTAGCAATAATGGCGTTCCAACCACTGGAGGAACAGAATCTAATGCGCAAGCAATCCCCACCCCAGCTGTTACACTTGGCAATACTTATGCTGAAGACTATTGGGATGGTGGTCTTTCTTATTGGGGATTAGATTGTATTAAAAAGGGCTATTCTGTAGAATCTTTGCCCATTGGAAAAACAATCACCTATGGAAATGTTGCCAACACGCAAGACTTAAGCAAATACGATGTATTCATTGTTTGCGAACCCAATATATTATTTACGGCAGCCGAAAAAACAGCCATCCTTGCTTTTGTTAACAATGGTGGTGGACTTTTTATGATAGCAGATCATGATATTTCCGACAGAAACAATGATGGAGATGATGCTCCTATTGTATGGAACGACTTAATGCAAAACAATAGCACTGGCAATAGCAATCCGTTTGGATTTCTATTCAACAATCCAGGCAACACAGCGATTGATAATATTTCACAAACTTCTTCCAATCTCAATCAATCCTTAGCTGGCAATGATTCTATTTTACATGGGCCCTGGGGAAATGTAACCAGAGTAAAATGGTCTGGAGGAACCACTATGACACTAACTCCCTCTGCAAACCCAACAATCAAACCTGTAATTTACGCCAATGCGATTAGCTCTCCTCCTTCTGGCAACAACCAAGTGATGGTAGCGTATGGAAGATATGGAAAAGGAAAATTTGTAGCGTTTGGGGACAGCTCTCCCTTTGATGATGGTACAGGTGATCCTCTTGATGGACTTTTTACAGGTTACATGGTAGATGTTACACCCAACCATCGAAACATTATTATGAACAGCACCATTTGGTTGGTTGAAAACAATACAACACTACCTGTAAGTATCAAGCAATTTTTGGCTAGTGTAAATAACGAACAAGTATTTCTGAACTGGAAAACAGATAACGAAATCAATTTAGAAGGATATCAAGTACAACGATCATTTGATGGCATCCAATTTGAAAACAGGGGTTCAGTCATCATTGCAAATAACAAAGGAGTCGCCGAGTCTTACCAATATAGAGAACTAATCCCTATTGATAATGGTAATAATCTATTTTATCGTTTAAAAATCACAGATATTAATGGGCAAATTAAATTCTCAGAAATAAGAATCATACATACCAATGGCCTATTAGCAGAATATACACTGAATCAAAACCCCGTAAAAAACAATCTACTAATATCAGTTAAAAATAAGAAAGCAAAAAATGTACATTATAGCATCTATGCTTCTTCTGGACAAAAATTACTTCAAAACAACATTACACTATCCCAAGGAGTTCAAAATTTCTCAATTGACATAAAAAATCTGGCAAGTGGAATGTATTTAATTTACATATCCGACTCAAATCAGTTTGATACATTTAAGTTCACCAAAGTTGATTAATTTAAGTAAGGTTGAAAAGAAATTTTTGAAAGTGATAATTATAAGCCAAAAAAAATAGCTCCTTAGCTATCTGACTAAACTTACAAAATCAAAGGTGATATACAAATTATTACCACTTACCCCTACAGCACAGGCAGCTACACCAGGCTTCCCATTCACTTTAAAAGAGGCATATTGAGTAGCATTGTGCTTAGGTGATTTATTCCAACCTTGGATAGCCCGTTCTGCCAACTCTTCATAGGTAGTCTCTACTATTGAAGTACGATAAATATTTTCAAAAAAAGAAAATGAAAGTCTGTTTATATTATCCGGAAATGCATAGATGCCAAATAATTCATCCGACTCCGCCGCTATTAACTGACGAACCCTTAAAGAATCCCACACATCCCGCATATCAGGATGAAACAAAACATCTTTTGCTATTATAATAGAAATATTACGTAGCGCAATTTCTTTATAAATCACATTAGACCATACCAGCGTATCTATATTTTTTTGAGTACGATACTGATTAAGTTTATTGAATAAAGTCTTTTCAAAAAGATGATTATCGAAATGAGCGTAATCTATCATTTGGGCATCTGCAACAGATACAGACACTATAAATAAAAAAATAACTAAAAATTTATTCATAAAATGATTAATAGTGATAACGAACCTCTTAAAAATCCTTCCTTAAGCTACAGTGTCATATAATCTACTACCGAAATCTAAAGTCTCTATTTGTAGCTCGTGCTAGATTTCAATTTTCTTCATAGGTAAAAGATAGCTTAATTTATGTTATTGTTTTAAAAAGACTTTAAAAAGAAGTTTACATTCAAAATTTGTAATTTTGACAATAGACCGCACGGCTTAACTTTCGAAAGAAATAAGAAATGATTTCAATTTGCATACCAGTATATAATTTTAATATTGCTTCTTTAATTAAGGAGCTATCGAAACAAGCCTCCTCATTAACGATTGAATATGAAATAATAGTTATTGATGATTGTTCACAGCGATTTCTAGAAACAAATAAAGCTACCTGCAAAGAATTCACTTATATAGAGTTGCCGAAAAATATTGGAAGAGCAAGCATTCGAAACTTATTTTTAAAATACGCCCAATTTGAATATTTGCTCTTTATTGATTGCGATTCATTGATTGAGACTCCTTCACTTTTACTTAATTATGAAGCTGTCATTAAAAATAAGCCCCTAGTCGTTTGTGGAGGGAGCACTTATTCCCCCAAGCGCCCTGAGAGAAATAAAATATTAAAATGGAAATATGGGATTTTTAGAGAATCTAAACCATCTAATATCAGAAGCAACATTCCGAATCAGTCATTTATGACAAACAACTTTTTGATTCGAAAAAAAATATTAGAGGAAATCAAATTTGATGAAAGAATTACTGAGTATGGACACGAAGACACGCTCTTTGGATTGGAATTAAAAAACAATAACATTGTAATCACTCATATCAATAACCCTGTTCTAAATAGTGAACTAGATACCAATATTGAATGCCTTAAAAAAACTACAGAAAGCATCTTAAATCTTATCAATATCTTGAATGATTCAAAATATAAAAAAGAGCTAATGAAAGATGTTGCCATGTTGAGGTTTTACAACAAGGTGAAAAAAGCAGAAAATTTGATTCGCTTGTCTTTTCTATTTTCAAAACCCATCATTGCCTTTCTATTAAAAAAAGGATACGTTCATTTGTATTTATTTGATTATTATAAATTAGGTCTCTTTATTGAAAATAAAAAAAGATTAGCCAAAGATGATGGAACTAATAAAAAAGGTAGCGAGATCAATTTGATTTCTTAAAATTTAAACCTTTTAAACGCAAAAACTCGGCAAATGCGCAGTTTTTGAGAGATTAGAATAGGGTAACTAGTTATTTATTTTAGTTCTCAAATAAATAATATCTTTATTAATAAGAAAAATAGATTGCAAGTATAATGAGTAAATTTTTTCAAGCCACTTTATTAATAGTCATTATATCTACATTATCTGTTTTTACAGCAAATGCTCAAACTTCAATTTTGCCAACAAATTCTTATGGAGTTTGGGACCGATCAGCATCGTTTAATATTTCTATAGATACCGATTACAATTACTTGCGCGGTATTGAAGCAAATGTTTCATGGAGCAATATTCAGCCATCAGATTCAGGTCATTATGATTGGTCTTCGATTCAAGCTATAATTCAGAATGCCAATGACAATAACCAGTTAGCGACAGTCAGTATTAATGTTGGCCCAGATGCACCCGAATGGATATACTCAAATGGGGTTCCCGAAGTGATTACAGATGATACACAACATCCCAATTGGTCAAAATATCCATACTACTTAGATCCAGATTACCAACGATATTATTTTAAACTGATTGATAGCTTGGGGGTTTTCTTAAGAACTCAACCGACAAATTTAATTAACACTATAGCCTGGATTCAGGTAAAAACAGGTTGCACTGGCGACGAAGTAGCTTTTAAGGGGAATCCGCTAAATAGCACATATGATATTTCAGATTTAGCTTGGGTTACATTTCGTTTAAATGCTTTTGAGAAATTCAATACAGATTTTAGTACAGGTCCTGCCAAAAAGATATTACTTGAATTCAATAATATAGACCCGGAAAGTAATCCTACAGAGTGGCAATGGGTTCAAACAAATATTACAAATGGATTTGGAATTAAAGGAGGTGCTTATGCAAGAGGACATCATCTAACTGATGAACAGGATTTTAAAAACACTTGGACTCCAAATCTTATCAATCCCCAAGGTTTGCAATTATTCTCGGCACAAGAAATGGATCAAACATGGAAATGGCCTTTGTATCAAATTAATATCCCTCTTGGATTTTATTGGGGAGCACTAAGTGGGCTTAATACTGGTCTATCTATTTGGAAATTGAATCAGGATGCTCTACTAGAAGCACAAATAAACCCTGAATTGCATAATACTTTTCGCATGTTCAATAAATATGCCGGACAAATATTTCCGCAAACAGCAAATGCAGCATATACAATTTTTCACGAAGGCCTTAATTCGTCTAATACAACTAAATTTCCTGTTGCTATTTTTGGAAATGCTATTCAATCAAATCAGTCGCGTTATATCGCAATTTGTAATGCATATGCAACAAAGGGAGCACAAATGGATGATGCATTTGCAGCAACAAAAGGTCAAGTTTATCAGCGTAAAAATCAAATGGGATATAATGATGCCGGGTGGAATATTGAAGAGGGCAACTACGAACGTTGGATTACACAGCTAAATCCCGACTCTACTTCTGTAGGCTTGTTCAGGGTTCGTGGTGTCATTAACTCCAGCTCATCCATGTATGATCGTTTTGCCCGTTCGTTTGAGAACAGTAGTGGTAAAGAAAATATGTATTTTAAATTTCATCAAGATTTATTTTCCATTTCAATACCTGATAGTTTAATATTTAAAATCATATGGCTAGACAAAACACCCAACTCAACCTGGGCATTAAAATACTATGATTCTTCGGGCTTGCAAACTGCAATAAACGTGATAGGCACTGGAGATAATCAGTGGAAAACAGTAAGCGTAACTTTATTCAATCCTATTGTCAATCAAAGTGGAATTTTAGGTTCAGATTTTATGCTTGTGAATACAGACGGAATTGATGATATTTTTCATGGCATAGAAGTAGATATTTCACGTAAAATAATTATTCCTTCAGTTCAAAATCCTGTTGATTTTGTATTATTCCCTAATCCTGCAAATTCA
>CANJJU010000076.1 GCA_947474815.1 Chitinophagaceae bacterium
ACACTGTAATTATCAATTGCACACCTATAGGAATGTTTCCCAATGAAAAGGAACAACCTGCTATCCCTTATCAATTTATCGGGAAGAATCATTTATTATATGATCTTATTTATAATCCACTTGATACCTTGTTTTTGCAAAATGGAATGAGACAGGGGGCGACCGTGAAAAATGGGCATGAAATGCTTTTAATTCAGGCAGAAGAAAACTGGCGCATTTGGAATGCTTAATGCAAGAATGGTTTTCTTAATAGAAGATTATGGATGGCGAAGTAATTTGTTTTTGAATTCGCTTGGAATTTCTGCAACTTTCCGTTTTGAATAGTCGTAACAAACCATTCCGGTTTTTGCCTTTGCAACGATTATTTTTTCATCTTTTCTCTCGGTTTCAATAGTATAATATAATTCAAATCCCACTTGTGTGATTTCTCCTACAGATAGGAGGATAGACAAATCGTCGCCATAGAAGGATTCGTTGGAATAGTTTACGATTAGCTCATTCATAATTAACCCAATTTTCTCTGAGGTATCTGCTGGATTGATATTCAGTTCAGTATAACCAGTATGTGTTAACCAATCTACTCTTGCTTCATGTAAAATACTTACCATGCTATCATTGCCAAGGTGATTTCCGTAATTTATATCGGTAATGCGTACCTGAATTTTTAATTGGTGAAGTTTATTGTTGGGTATTTCTATTTTAATTCTAGCCATGATATTCTTTTAAGAAATTAACAAGTAGAGAAGTGGCTTTTTTTCTATGACTGTATTTGTTTTTTTCGTCGAGCGTCATTTCTCCAAAATGCAAATTACTTCCCTCGGGTATAAATATTGGGTCGTAGCCAAATCCATTGCTTCCTTTAATTTCATGGGCTATGGTTCCTTTGCAAATTCCTTTAAATTGATATTCTTTTCCATCGAGCATTAAAGAAATAACTGTTTTAAATTGGGCTGCTCTATTCTCTATTCCAAGAAGGCTGCTTAAAATCTTGTCTATATTTTTTTTCGAATCGCCTTCTTCGCCGGCATAGCGTGCACTTTTAGCTCCTGGTGCTCCATTCAACGCAGTTACTTCAAGGCCAGTGTCTTCACTAAAACAGTCTTGCTTGGTTAATTGATAGATAGTGGTGGATTTTTCGGTCGCATTTTCTTCTAGCGTATCGTAGGGTTCTGGGATATCAATAGCAATGCCTGCTTCTTGTAAACTCTTGATTTCGAAGTCGGCCTCGAGAACAGCCCTTATTTCTTCTACTTTGTTTTTATTATTGGTGGCGAATATGAGCGTTTGCATCATTAATAAATTGACGATTTAGTTAGACGGAGAATATTGTTTTCAAACAGTTCCATAAGCGTTTTTTGTCTTCAATGTTATTAGCAATGTGTTGCAATGAGTGCGACAAAAGAATGGTTTTATTTTGTTGAATTGAAATTTCAAAATTATCTGATTGGCTGGGGAATTGAAGTTGCTGATCATCTGCTCCAAAGTAAATTGTAATCAATGGGTCAAAGGATTTCACTAATTCTGTGTAGGTGGTAGCGGGGTAATGAAAGATATTAACCAAAGCGATATCCGACATATTTAGTTTGCATGCTGTTAGAATCCCCGTTAAAAATTTTAGATCTTCATCTGACAGAAAAACAGCATTTTCTTCTTTTACAACCAATAGAACCCTTTTTTGATTATTTCCTAAGGAGGAAAGGACCTTGCCTTTTGAGGCTTTTTTTTCTATTGCTTCTGTCTTTGCTCCAATTAGTACTTTTTCATATAATTCAGGTATTAAAAAAGACGGCATTTTAAAGTTTTCTAAACTCATATTTATAATGTTTGCTCGTAGATTTTTTGTTTCTTTGTAGTAAAATTAATGATTATGATTGCAGCGGCCGATTTTAAAATTACAAAAGTCGAGCATAGTAGACTCAGTGATACTAATCTTGAAAATATTCCATTTGGAAAATACTTCACAGATCATATGCTTGAGGTTGACTATGAAAATGGAGAGTGGAAAACCCCCGAAATAAAGCCCTATCAGTCTTTAATGATGGCTCCTTCCTTGGCGGCATTGCACTATGGTCAGGCAATTTTTGAAGGAGTGAAAGCGTATAAAAATCCAACCGGAGAAGCGTTTGTTTTCAGGCCTCATGACAATTTTCTTCGATTCAATGCTTCTGCGGAAAGAATGCAAATGCCTCCTATTCCAGAAGAAATATTTATGGAAGGGATTAGAGCGCTCATCAATCTTGATAAGGGATGGATTCCGTCTCAAGAAGACCACTCCTTGTATATTCGCCCTTTTATGTTTAGTACTGATGAAATGATAGGCGTGAAGCCAAGCGAAAAGTACAAATTCATGATTATTTTAAGTCCTACAGGACCTTATTACAATACTCCTATGAGAATTTATGTAGAAGAAGAATTTGTAAGAGCAGTTCCAGGTGGAGTAGGCTATGCCAAAGCGGCCGGTAATTATGGTGCAGCAATGTTTGCTACAGCTGAAGCCAAAAAGAAGGGGTATGATCAAGTACTTTGGACAGATGCATTTGAGCATAAATATGTACAGGAATGCGGCACAATGAACGTATTCTTTATTATTGGAAATAAGGCCATTACACCCGATTTGGGAGCAGGAACAATCTTGGCTGGGGTTACTAGAGACAGCGTAATGAAGGTGCTTACAGAATTGGGATTGAGTGTTGAAGAAAGAGCCTTAAGTATTGATGAAATTATTGAGGCTCATAAAGCAGGTCAACTTAGGGAGGTTTTTGGTACAGGAACAGCAGCTACCATCTCACTTATCAAAGAATTACGGTATAAGGATTACACAATGGAATTTGATATCAATCAATGGGAAGTTGCCCCCTCTGTAAAAAACAAGCTAAATATGATTAGATACGGCCTTTCTGAAGATAATTATGGCTGGATGTTCAAAATTTAATAAAACACGTATAGACTGAATGAATCAAAGCCGCCTCTATGGCGGTTTTTCATTAATTTTTAGAAAATTTTATTTTTTTCTAGTTATTTTTCCTTTTTTAAATGATTATAGCTACCTTTGCCGTCCAAAAAATAAACGGTTTATAAATGCCTACAATACAACAATTAGTTAGAAAAGGTAGAGAAATCATCAAATCTAAAAGCAAATCAAGAGCGCTTGACAGTTGTCCGCAACGTAGAGGAGTATGCACGAGAGTATATACTACTACGCCTAAAAAACCAAACTCAGCTTTGCGTAAAGTGGCGAAGGTTCGTTTGACAAACAAGATTGAAGTGATTGCTTACATCCCAGGTGAAGGTCACAATCTTCAAGAACACTCGATCGTTTTGATTCGTGGTGGAAGGGTGAAAGATTTACCAGGTGTACGTTATCATATCGTTCGCGGTAGCTTAGATACAGCGGGTGTAAAAGATCGTAAACAAAGCCGTAGTAAATACGGAACTAAAAAAGCTAAAAAATAATTTAATAAAATTACCGTCAGCGGTTTTTAGTCTGACGAAAAATAACAACAATGCGTAAAACACAACCGAAAAAGATCCCCTTAGCTCCAGATCCAAAATTCAATGACAAATTGGTAACTCGATTTGTAAATAATTTAATGTGGGAAGGTAAAAAAAGTGGTGCCTATAATATTTTCTACGATTCTTTAGAAAAAGTAGCAAAAATTACAGGAGAAGATGGATACGAAGTTTGGAAAAAAGCCTTAACCAATATTACGCCAGGTGTAGAAGTACGCAGTCGTCGTGTGGGTGGTGCAACTTTTCAAATCCCTTCTGAGGTTCGTCCGGATAGAAAAATTTCTCTTAGCATCAAATGGATGGTACGTTACAGCCGCGAAAGAAATGGCCGTAGCATGGCAGATAAATTAGCCAACGAAATTGTAGCGGCCAGCAAAGGAGAAGGTGCTGCATTCAAGAAGAAAGAAGATACGCATCGTATGGCTGAGGCTAACAAAGCGTTTGCTCACTTTAGAATCTAATTAACTTTTTGATATATTTAAAAGCCGTTCATTTTTGAACGGCTTTTTTTATTAATTGATTGCAGGGATGGAGTCGGTGGCGATTGGTTCTATGATCGGTATGAGATTGGTAGTCTTTTTCTTAGAAGAACTTTTTTCTTTTATTTTTTTCTTTGCAGGCGTTTTAATTTTCTTTTTGTTAGCCATTGCATTTGCTTTGTCGTTATCAATTTTTTCTTTTGCATGTTGTATAACAAAATAGTAATTAATATTAACGGCCTGATTATTCACCACTTGAATGATTTCCATAAAATCCTTATCTCTATTCCAGTCAGTTGCTTTTTTTTCAATCTCATACCCAACGTTTGGAAGAAAATATTCTCCATCTGCAAGACCTAGAGAAAAAATAGGATTGTCTGTTCTTCTGCCTTTTCCACTATAGATCATGGCTTCCATTATTTTGTCATTTAGATCCATAAAATATTTTGAGCTATCCTGACAAATGACGGCACTATCAAATTGGCTGTTTTTAGAATAGTCCTTCCCTAGTCTATTATATGCAAAAGAAACTTCTCTTAAAACCAAAAGGCTTAAGGGATGGGTTTCAAGAAAAGGTCTCCCTTTTTCAATGGCTTCATGAAACTCAGCCGATTTATTATGTTCAAAAATTTCTAATTCGGTTTCCATATCCTCTAGTGGCTTATAATTGGGATCCTCAGTAAATCCAATCATCAATGCCAATGTTTGAGCCTTGGTAAGGCTAGTGTCGTTTAACAGAAAGCGACCTAATAATTTATCATAATACAATTCGCTGGTGTCTGCTTTTGTTTGCGCTAGAATGGCTTTAAAATCCTTGTGATAATCAAAGGAGGGGGTTGTGATGGGAGAAATAGGCTGCTCAAATGATTCAAGACCTGATAATAGGTAAATGACACTCAAAAGGACGTATTTATTCATTTGTGGGATGTTTTATAAATAGAAAGGTAAAAAAAATAAAGGATCTATTAAATTTACTAAAACACTTGTTAAATATATAAATAATGCTACCTTTGCGGCGCTAAAAGATTCAGCACAGGGTGGATATAGCTGCACTATTTAGCATCAAATGAGAGCATAACATTACATATCGAACCCCACATTGTCAATAATGGCACAATGTAACTACGGGGAAATTGTGTTCTTACAATTTAATAGTATCAATCATAATAATTTAAAAAATAAAATAAAATAAGATGTCAGATTTACGTTATCAACGCAACTTTGGGATTGCCGCACATATTGATGCTGGTAAAACTACTACCACCGAACGTATATTGTATTATACGGGGGTAAACCATAAAATTGGAGAAGTACATGAAGGTGCTGCTACAATGGATTGGATGGCACAGGAACAAGAAAGAGGGATTACGATTACTTCGGCCGCTACTACTTGTTTTTGGAATTTTCCTACTACGCAAGGACAAAAAGATGCAGATACCAAACAATTTAAATTCAACATTATTGATACTCCCGGTCACGTGGATTTTACTGTTGAGGTAGAACGTTCATTGCGTGTATTGGATGGGTTGTTGGCATTGTTTTGTGCAGTATCTGGTGTAGAACCACAATCTGAAACAGTTTGGCGTCAGGCAAATCGTTATAAAGTACCTCGTATCGGATTCGTTAATAAAATGGATCGTAGCGGAGCAGATTTCTTAAACGTGGTAAAACAAGTTAAAGAAATGTTGGGTGCTAAAGCAGTGCCTCTTCAGTTGCCTATTGGCGCAGAAGATAATTTTAAAGGGGTGGTAGATTTGATTACTATGAAAGGAATTATCTGGGATGATTCTACTCAAGGTATGACTTACCAAGAAGTTCCTATCCCTGCGGATATGGTGGAAGAAGTAAATGAGTGGAGACAACATCTTGTAGAGGCAGTTGCTGAATATGATGACAAATTATTAGAAAAATTCTTTGATGATCCTAATACCATTACTGAAAACGAAATGCATGAAGCCATTCGTAAAGCAGTAATTGACATTTCTATCATTCCAATGATGTGTGGTTCTTCTTTCAAAAACAAAGGAGTACAAACTGCATTAGATGCTATTTGTCGTTACTTACCTGGTCCGTTGGATATCGAAGCAGTGAAAGGCACCAACCCTGATAATGGGGAAGAAATAGCTTGTCATTCAGATCCAAAAGCTCCATTTGCTGCGTTGGCATTTAAAATCATGACAGATCCTTTTGTGGGACGTTTGGCGTTCTTCAGAGCATACAGCGGTCGTTTGGATGCAGGTTCATACGTATTGAATACTAGAACAGGAAAGAAAGAGCGTATCAGTCGTATTATGCAGATGCACGCAAACAAACAAAACCCCATTGATTTTATTGAAGCAGGAGATATTGGAGCAGGGGTAGGATTTAAAGATATTAAAACAGGAGATACGCTTTGTGATGAAAATCATCCAATTGTATTGGAAGCAATGACTTTCCCAGAACCAGTAATCTCTATTGCAGTAGAACCAAAAACTCAAGCAGACGTTGATAAAATGGGAATGGCGATTGCCAAACTTGTAGAAGAAGATCCTACATTACGTGTACGCACAGACGAAGAAACGGGTCAAACTATTTTGAGCGGTATGGGTGAATTGCACTTGGAGATCATTGTAGATAGAATGAAGCGTGAATTTAAAGTAGAAATCAACCAAGGAGCTCCAATGGTGGCATATAAAGAAGCCTTTAGAGTTGCCATTCAACACAGAGAAACATACAAAAAGCAAACGGGTGGTAGAGGTAAGTTTGGCGACATCGCATTTGAGATTGGGCCAGCTGATGAAGAGTGGTTGAAAGAAAATCCATTGGGTGGAATGCAATTTGTAAATGAGATATTTGGAGGAAGTATTCCAAAAGAATTTATTGCTCCAATTGTAAAAGGATTTACAACAAGTATGACCACGGGAGTATTAGCCGGATATCCAATAGTAGATATGAAGGTTAGAATTTTTGATGGTAGTTACCATGATGTGGATTCTGATGCCATCTCTTTTGAATTGTGTGCTAAACAAGGGTTCCGTGAAGCAGGTCGCAAAGCGAAACCAGTATTGTTGGAGCCAATCATGAAAGTAGAAGTACTAACACCTGATCAATATATGGGTGATGTTACAGGTGATTTGAACCGTCGTCGCGGTATGTTGGAAGGAATGGACAGTAAACATGGTGTACAAGTAATTAAAGCGAAAGTTCCTTTAAGTGAAATGTTCGGATATGTTACTCAGTTGCGTTCATTGTCGAGCGGCCGCGCTACTTCAACCATGGAGTTTAGTCATTACGCACCTGCACCAAATGCGGTAGCAGAAGAAGTAATTGCTAAATCAAAAGGTAAAATGAAAGCGGATGATTAATCGCTTTTAAATGATAATAAAAAAGTCCCGTTCAGTTGAATGGGACTTTTTTTATGTGGAATTCAATGGTTGATTATTTTTTTATAAAATCAATCATTAAATCTATCAAGTCTTTTGAGATAGGGATTGTAACATCGTTGTAGCTTTTAATGTTATCATTTTTATTATCTGAAACAATTTTCAAAATATGGTTCATTTTTTTAACAACAATCAATTCGGCTGATGGCTTGGCAACTGATAATAGCTGGGCTTCTTGCACAGAAACCTGAATGTCATTATCGCCTTGCAGAATTAACACGGGGATTTTTAGTTTTTGAATTTCTTTTGCGGGATTGTATTTAAACCAACTGATTAAATACGGTTGTACACTTGGCCGGAACAAGGAATATAACATAAGGTTTACATTATTTACAGTTAATCCACTTTCTAAGCTATCTAGAATAGGGAATGCAATATCCTTGATTTGTTTGGGTTGGCTGGAAAGCTGTTCTCGGATTAATATGGCCGCCGACTTTCCAGCGCCTGCTATTGAAATGTATTTATCTGCATTGTCTTTGACTGCTAGCATACCAATCAGTGACCCTTCACTATGTCCAGCAACAATAATTTGAGTAAATCGATGATCTTTTCTCAATAATCGAATCCAGTTCGTAGCATCTCTTACATAGTCTTCAAATCGAATATCTTCTTCTTTGGTCATAGCCGATTTGCTGCCAGCAATTCCTCTTTTGTCAAACCGGAGAGAAGCAATTCCTGCTTCTGCTAAACCATAAGCCATTTGCAACAAACTATTATTCTTCATCATGGGATTGTTGCCGTTTCTATCAGTAGGCCCAGACCCAGCAATAATCAACACAACGGGACCTTTTGAAAAAGAATGGGGAGTTACAATGGAACCAACAATATTGCCACTGCTTGTTTCTAGTGTGATGGGCGATTCGGTAAAGCTTGTATCTGTTAGATTGTTGGCAATCGCTTGTACATTAAAAAGAACGAATAGAAAGCTAAGTATTTTTTTGTACCACATGT
>CANJJU010000077.1 GCA_947474815.1 Chitinophagaceae bacterium
AAAAGAACTCCCGAAAAGAATGCCAATAAAATTGCACCCTATTTTTTGGGAAGGCAAAGGTAAGTGAAAATGATTAATACAAAAAAAATGTATGCGTTTTTTTTAAATGAAGATTTTATAAAAGAAAATCTCCCCGATTTGGAGAGATTTATTATCTGTAAAAGACAGGGTTAGGCGGCCATTTTATCCTTTTTCCGCTTTATTTGAGTAATCATAGCATCCAATGCCAATTCAAAACTTTCTTCAAATGATTTACAGCTATGTTTTACAAAGAACTCATGCTTGGGAATGAGCACTTTTATTTCAACAATTTTATCCTTGATTGCATGCGCTATATTGTCGAGCTTTAGGTAAATCTCCACTGTTGTAATGCTATCGTGAAATTGAGTAAGCTTAGCAATTTTTTTTTCAATATGACTGATGAGTTTAACATCTGCATCAAAGTGCACTGTCTGAATACTTACATTCATAACAATTGATTTTTAGGTAATAAAATAAAAACATTTGGGTAAGAATCATTCAATAGGCCTTGCTTATTTTTTATCATTTTCTACCTTAAGTAAGGTAATATAATAAACGCAGAAATGTAAATAATATTATGCTAAAGTTTAGAAAATTCTTACGCTTTTGGGTGCGCTTTTTTATACACATCTTTGAGTTTCTCAATTGTGTTATGCGTATAAATTTGGGTGGCAGCTAAACTACTATGACCAAGTAATTCTTTTACAGCATTTAAGTCAGCTCCGTTATTGGTAAGATGCGTAGCAAAGGTGTGACGCAATATGTGCGGGCTTTTCTTATCTATAGTTGTTACTTGAGAAAGATATTTTTTAACACAGTTGTATACCCACTTAGGATACAATTGCAGTCCATTGTTTCGCACGAGTAAATGAGTTGTATCAGGAGATTCTACTAAACGATATTTTTGGTCAATATATTCTCTGATGGAGGAAAGCAATTCTTTACCAATTGGAATGATTCTTTCTTTGCTTCCTTTTCCCAACACTTTAATACTTTGTTTAGAAAAATCAATTTGATTTTCTTTTAATCCAATCAACTCAGCTTGTCGGATGCCGGTATAATATAATATTTGTAAAATGAGTTTCTCGGTATGCCCTATCCAATCATCAGGGAATTCCATGTGTGTAAAAAGACTATCCGTATCGCGCTTGTCTACAAATTGAGGAAGCCGCTTACTTTGTTTTGGGGATACCACTGTTGCCATAGGGCTAGTTTCTATTTCCCCCAATTTTAGCTGATATTTAAAAAAGGTTTTTAACGAAGAGATTTTTCTATTGATTGTTTTGGCGCTATTATCCCTAGATTTCAAATCGGCGAGCCAGGAGCGAACAAAGGAGGACTTGATATTTTTCAATTCATACTCATCAAATTGAGCTTGAAGGAAATCAAAAAAGGATACCAGATCGGTTTCGTAAGAGATAATGGTATGTTGGGAATACCTTTTTTGAAATTTGAGGTAATCTAAAAAAGGCTGTATATGATTTTTTGGACTTTGTGCCATAAAAAAAGGTAACCAAAGTTACAAAATAACTAGGTTACCAATAAATTATAATGATTTAGCTAACTTGCTATTAATCAAGCTTGCCTGTAGCCATTTGTTGCTTATAGACTGCTTTTAAAATCTCCATACGACGTCTCACAGAAGGCTTAATAAAAGCTTGTCTTTCTCTCAGTTGAAGCAATGCTTTGCTCTTTTCGAACTTCTTCTTGTACTTCTTTAGGGCCTTGTCGATGTTTTCGCAATCTTTAGAATCAATAATTAACATGTTAAATACCTCCTTTGGTGAAAAAATACCGTCATTATGCAGACGGGCGGCAAAGATAATAGAAATATTTAAAAAAAGAAAATCTTTGGAAAATTTTGATATCTCAGCAAAATGAGGGTTCCAACCGGATAACTAGCCTAGAATGAAAGTAAGTGTGAATAGTAAATACCTGCCATTTAGATGTTATCTCATATTAACTTCCCCTTCATTGCCTTTGCAATTGCTTCGTCCATGATCCTTTCAGCGTAAGGCCTTGACAGTTCATTGAGTGCTTCAATTTTTTGATGAATCAAGTCTTTATTATCCATTGTGATGGCAAGTTGCAACGCTTGCATAGCAGAGGCGGTATGAATCAACTCTTCTTTCGTAAGTTCAGCTGAGTTTTTTTGTAAAAACCGCTCGGTAGACTTTAACAATTGTTCGCCTTCGGTTCTAGCTTCAGTCAAAGCCCTTAATGCTATATCTTCTTTAGCGTTTGCAATAGAATCGTGCAGCATAGCTTCTACTTGCTCATCGGAAAGCCCATACTGGGGCTTCACTTCAATACTTTGCTCTACCCCACTCCTTAATTCTCTAGCCGACACCGTTAGTATTCCATCCGCATTGATTAAAAAACTAATTTCCACTTTTGGGAGACCTGCAGGCATGCCAGGAATATTCGAAAGATTGAATTCAGCTAATTTTCTATTGTCCTTTACCATATCTCGTTCCCCTTGATACACGCTGATTCGCATACTTGCTTGACCATCTACCTGAGTAGTATATTGTCTTGATGCCCTTGAAGGAATTTTAGCATTGCGCGAAATAAGTACATCCATCAAACCTCCAGCTGTTTCAATGCCCAAACTCAAAGGAGTGATGTCTAATAATAAAATATCCTTATTGTTTCCTGCCAACACATCGGCTTGTATTGCAGCGCCTAGGGCAACCACTTCGTCAGGATTCACTTGGTCATTCACTATTTGACCAAAATACTCACTAACAGTTTGTTTTACTAATGGAACGCGGGTGCTTCCTCCTACCATTACTACCGACTCAATATCACTTATTTTTAATCCAGCGTCTTTCAATGCATTGGTGCAGCATTGAATTGTTTTGCTAACGAGAGGATTTATCAATTCTTCGAATTCATTTTTAGTAAGTATTAAGGAAAGATCCTCTAATTTATCTTCAAATAGATCGGAAGAAGTCAAGTATTTTTTTGCTGCTTCTGCTTTTAATCGCAAGCCCTGAGCAAGCAATTTATTTACAGACAACTCTTCCATTGCAATTCCTAATTTTGAAACCCAATGATGAACGATTGCTTTATCAAAATCATCTCCTCCTAAAAAAGTATCCCCGTTGGTTGACAACACTTCAAAAATACCTTCTACAATTCTAAGAATAGAAATATCAAAAGTGCCACCACCTAAATCATAGACTGCAATAAGCTGAGCTGCTGACTCGGTATTTTTATTAAGTCCATGTCCATATGCCAAACTTGCAGCAGTAGGCTCATTGATGATACGCAACACATCCAATCCGGCTAATTTTCCTGCATCACGAGTAGCCTGTCTTTGAGCATCATTAAAATAAGCAGGCACGGTGATGACTGCTTTGTTAACGGGTGTCTTAAGGATATGCTCTGCCCTATTCTTAAGCTCTTTAAGAATAAAAGAAGACAATTCTACAGGAGAGTAAAAACGATCTCCTAACTGAACCTTAACTAAGCTATCTGACCCATCATCGATTATTTTATAAGACAAGAGACTTGTTTTATCATGAATGTCTTTATAGCTTTTACCCATTAATCTTTTAGCAGAATAGATCGTTCTTTCTGGAGAAATTTCAAGGTATTTTTTTGCCTCTTCTCCCACTACAATGTTATTGGCTTCGTCAAAATAAATAATTGAGGGCACGATAGCACTACTATTGTGCTCTTTGAGTGCAGCAGGCTGTTTGGTTTCTGGATGAATGATAGCTACCAAACTATTGGTTGTGCCCAAATCTATCCCTACAATAATTTCATCTTGCTGCAAACTCCCTGTTGCTATATTGATAGCGATTTTAGCCATTGTTTAATTTTAATGATAATGCAAATGTAAAAAACAAAAAGGACTGCTTTGTGAATGCAGCCCTTTATAATTTTATGAATAAAGAAATATTATCTCATCAAATACATTTTTCCATATCCTTTATTAAAGTATTTATCTGTATTGTCATCGCTGGATCTGTATTTATCAAGAGACTTTCCATTTAAATTGGTTAGCACTCTATATAAATATACTCCATTTGCAAGCTTTTGACCATACATATCGGTACCATCCCATTTATATTCTGTAATGTTTCTTCCTATATGTATAGGCCCAAGCTCCGCCTTGGTAATTTCTCTAACCACCTTGCCCGTAATTGTAAGAATTTGAATGCGAATATTTTGAGGCACTTCCATTCCAGTAACCGTAAAAACAAAAGCAGTGGAAGTTGTAAATGGATTTGGATAATTAAGTAAATTAGAAATCATTGGCTTATTCAACACCGTAAATATGACATGATAGTCTAGGTTTCCGGCTTGATTACCCACCACATCCTTGCCAGTAACAATTAACTCATAGTCTCCATCTTCAGGGAAATAAGGCATGAAATTAATGCTGGCAGTATTTTCTCCCGTAGAAAGATTGGCAGGATGAAATACCATTGTATCGCCAAAATAATAAGTATGTATACTCTGATCAGGGAATCTAACTTTTAAACTAAGTAAAGAAGTATCCTTTAGCTCCATGTACCTGCTTTCATCTTGAAGCTTAATTAAAATTTGAGGCTTAGAAGCCACTATATCTTTATTAAGAATATGCACGCCATCGAAAGTTACATCTAGCAATGGATTGTATTTATCTGGCCTTACATAAAAGTTTTTAAACAGCACATTATTGAAATGAGCTTGCTCTAGCTGATCATTGTTAGGATTTACATCTACAAATAAAGTATTGTTTCCTGTATACGTTTTACTATCAATGGTATATTGTACTGTAAGAGTATCTCCAGAGATTAAAATCTTGCCTTTTGGAAGACTGATTACATGAGGAACATTGTCTTTATCAGTGATAACAAAATTGAATTTCATAGCGCTGTCAAAGGCAGTGGCGCTAATATTTTTAAATGCCACTTTGAAGTCAATCATTTCGCCTTGTTCAACGGTATCTTTCATTTGAAAAAGAATATTGGGAGCCATTGCGCCTTCGGGCACAGGAGAATAATTTACTCTCCAATAACCCAATTGATATGGACTAGCATTTATAGAATCCTTACAAGACATCTTCAGTTTCAAATAGGGATATTGAATGGCATTTATAGATGATATATCAAAATCATGCTTGGTAGAATCTAGATAAAACAATCGAGATTCTGTTCCCCCTTGAGTGATGCCTATGATTTCAAAATTTGTAGAATCTGTATCAATGTTTTCTGCACTTCTACCACGATAATGAAATTCTTTCCATTCTTTTGCTGGACCAAAAACAGCAGAGGTCATTTGCCCAGAAAAATCAGGTCCAATAGCCGAAAACTCCTCACTCAAACTTTCGTTTACCGATGCAGCAACCAATTGAGAAATGGGAACTGTATTTCCTTTTCTTCCAACAAATACATAGGGCACATCTGTAGTAATTAAATCAATAGAACTGAATCCTAGTGATTTTAACGTTTGGTAAAAGTTTATTCCTGGATCTGTTGCCCAAATTGCAGGAAGTTGAGTATTAGGTGCCGCCCCCCCATTTACCATAATAATAATATTGCCATTAGGAATTATGTCAATAAAATCTTTTACGACTTGCCTATCAGAAGGAGTATTGATTGCGAATTGAAAAAATCCAGCCCTTGAAATACTATTAATTACTTGAGGAGCATAACTACCATACATACCTGCACTACCAACAAGTTGATTTACCCATGGCTTTAAAGTAAAAGAGTCTATAATATAAAATCTTACTGCTTCATAATTGGTTGAAAATGGACCAGACAAGCCGCATTGATCTCTGACAGTATTAATAAAAAGTGCAAACTGATTTAATTGTTGTGCATATGGATAGCTAGCTGTATTCACCTGAATCAAAACAGATCTGGTTTTAAAAGCAAATTTCCTGTCTGCCTCTAACACCATATTGTCGTACACATTATTTTTAAATTGATAATAATGTGATTGATTAACGCCTTCTGTACTACTAGATAAATAAATAAAAGATGAATTACTCCAAATGTACACGGCATTGTTTATAGGCACCATGGCTACTCTCCAATAATAAACGGTACTATCCGAAAAAACAATATTAGAAGGCGTAAATGAAACGACTCCTCCCAACCCATTTTGATTATATGATTTTTTAAAGGACGAATTAAACAATTCTGTAGTATCTACCTCCATTACATATTGGCGCAAACCACTTAATGGGTTTGCGGTGCTTGCCATAAAGGTGATATTCTGCTGGTTGACAATAGAAAAATTGTAAGGAAATACCGCCCTTAATTCATCTTCAAAAATGTAGAACTCTTTGGTAAGCGTATTATTATTTTCAAATTGCTCTTCGATGTTGTTATTGTAATCAAGATTTACTATTATTTTATTTAATCCTTTATCTGAAGTAGACAAAATAGGAACTGTCAGATTGAGTGAATCTTCATTTCGAATTGAAGGCACATGTTGATCATATAACACCTTAATAGAATTATCGGGCATTATTCTCTTTACAGAAATCCACATTGAATCTCCCACAGCTTTCCCAATATTCTTCATGTTTATTTTTACATTAAAGCTATTGTCTGCAACCGTAATAATATTTGGACTAATTCTAACCAACTGATCTTCTATAACGTAATCAGGCTTTGTGAAAGAATTAATCTTTAATGCAGGGTCGCCATGAAGATTGATTTCTTCAAGATGAATTCTGGTATAAAAATCAAGATTGGAATCATTGCCACCTAGCTCCTCAGTAACATGTTTGATTTGATTGCCAATGGTATTTCCATACATGGTTTTAGAAAAAGCATTGTATAAAGAAGAATTGTAGAAATTTAAAAAAGGAGGAATGCCAAAATGAGTATCGGCTAAAAAGCCAATGCTTCCACGTTGATTTGCAAGAATATACTTTTCAGACAAACTTGATGTACCGCTTAGTCGCTGCGGATCAAAAATGTAAAAATTCCCTGCGCTACATCCGCTCACATTAAAAAAAGGATATTTTCCTGGATTATTATAAGATTCAGGATTGCTTAGATTAAATTCAAATGTATTTGCAGAAGAATGCCCGAAATAACCAATAAAGCCAAGCCCTTGATTGAATAACTCTTCGATTCGCTGACTGTTAACTTGCTGAATAGCTCCCGTAGATGTTTTGGAAAACGTTTCAACCCTACCGCCAAACAATGTGTCTTCCGCAATTGCTTTATACCCATTCATGTAACTTACAAATGAAAGATTTTCACTGCTATCCTTTCCGCCGGCAATGTGCAAGATGTTTTTCATCCAGCTTTTATCAATAATAGCACCGCTGGAAGAAAGTTGAGATGATTCGTATTGCTTTATTTTAAGCAAATAATTATTTACTTCTGTTGGGTTAATTGCGCCCAATCTGCCAATAGGTAGTGCATGAGCGCTGAATCCTGGAAGAGCAGAAAGAAGACCATCGGATGCAGGCCATCCAAATGTTGTAACAAGATTTAATTGATTGCAAATTGGATTAGATTCATTGAGCTTTTGATCAATATAATTCAAACCCCTGCCAATAATAAATACATAATTTGGCTTAGTAATAAATGAGCTATTCGCATATCTAATAAAATCCCTGATTGATCCTGGATGATTTTTTATACCAAAGCCAAATTGATCCGTTAGCTCTTGAATGTCAAATACTTTTGCATTGTATCCTCCCCCAACTGAAGAGCTGCGATATTGTCGGTATTGGTCAACATAATTATTCCCATTTCCGTCATTGTATAATGCAGGATTACTAATAATCATATAATCTGCTTGATTATTAGCATTTGTTAAATCCAAGAAGTTTCGTTGTGAAATAACTCCTATCAATTGAGGTGTTTCTTGGCTCATCAAAATGAATTTTCTTCCTGTATTCGAAGCAGGAAGTACAAATTTTACT
>CANJJU010000078.1 GCA_947474815.1 Chitinophagaceae bacterium
GGCTATCTAAAACCATCGACTGGTATTTATCAAACAACGAATGGCTGGCTAATGTAACGAGTGGTAATTATCAAAAATATTATGCAGATCAATACAATCAAAGATAATTTCTAGTACACACTAATTAATACACATGAAAGGCATTATACTCGCAGGCGGATCCGGAACAAGGTTATATCCTATTACAATGGGAATTAGTAAACAACTGATGCCTATTTACGATAAGCCGATGATTTATTATCCTTTGAGTACATTAATGTTGGCCGGCATTAAAGATATTTTAATTATCACTACTCCTGAAGACCAATCGCAGTTTATGCGTCTATTAGGTGACGGTAGTCAGTGGGGTTGTAATATTGTATATGAAAAACAAGAAAAACCCAATGGGTTGGCACAGGCTTTTGTGATTGGTGAAAAGTTTATAGGAAGCGATAGTGTAGCCTTGGTATTGGGAGACAATATTTTTTATGGAAGTGGATTTAGTAAAATGTTGCAGGAAGCTGCAAATCCTTCAGGAGCAGTCATTTTCGCTTATTCAGTAAGCGATCCAGAAAGATATGGGGTGGTAGAGTTTGACAATAATTATAATGCAATCAGTATAGAAGAAAAGCCTGCAAATCCTAAAAGCAACTATGCCGTTCCGGGACTATATTTTTATAATAACGAGGTAGTTGCTATTGCTAAAAATATTCAACCTAGTCCAAGAGGCGAGTATGAAATTACCGATGTGAATAGAGTGTATATGGAGCAAACAAAACTTAAAGTAGTTACGCTCGACCGTGGTTTCGCGTGGCTCGACACAGGAACTTTTGATTCTTTAAATGATGCCAGTGAATATGTGCGTGTGATTGAAAAAAGACAAGGATTAAAAATTGGCTGCCCAGAAGAAATTGCTTGGAGAATGGGCTTTATTTCTGATGCTCAATTAGACAAACTCGCTACCAATCTTCATAAAAGTGGCTATGGTGTTTACTTGTCTCGTATCTCGAAAAAATAATTTACATGCCCTATTACGTACATCCTACAGTAGAAATAGATGAACCAAGTACCATTGGGGAAGGAACTACTATTTGGCATTTCTCTCATATTATGTCGGAGGCAATTATTGGCGCCAATTGTAATATTGGTCAAAATGTTGTTGTAGGTAAAAAAGTAGTATTAGGAAATAATGTTCGCGTGCAGAACAACGTTAGTATTTATGAAGGAGTGATTTGTGAAGACGATGTTTTTTTAGGACCTAGTGCTGTATTAACCAATGTTATTAATCCGCGTAGTGCAATTAGCAGAAAAAATGAATTTCAAACAACACTCATAAGAAAAGGGGCTACGATAGGTGCCAATGCTACCATTGTATGTGGAAATGAAATTGGAACATTTGCTTTTATTGGAGCCGGCGCAGTGGTAACAAAACCCGTCCCTGCCTATGCATTAATTGTGGGCAATCCTGGAAAGCAATCGGGCTGGATGAGTGAGCATGGTCATAAATTAATTTTCGGCAAAAACAATATTGCTATTTGTAAAGAAAGTCAGCAACAGTATTTGCTTACAAACAATCGGGTAGAGAGAATACAGTAATTAAAAAGAGACCTTCGATTTTAGTTTTGCCCAATCTATACTACACAATGCAGGGCATACAACCAATATCCAAAAAATGCTTCTGTATCTAATGATTGCTCCAATATTTGGTATAGTATATCCTATGATGAGCGCCATGCTTATAAATAAAAACATTCCAAATAAGAGTATTCGATCAGTCTGATTTGTCTGGCTTTTTCTACAAATAAAAAAAAGCATAAAAACAATTAAGTAAGCCAACACTTCTAAAGCAGTCAAAATAATAGTTAATTCTTTGTACTCCCAAACATAAGGCCTCAGCAATACATGATTCAGGGCCTGAGGAAGATTTTTTATAAAGCTTAATGCATTGGGCGCTAATTTATTTATTGAAATAGTCGTATTCCCATAAGCAAGTTGTTCAAAAGAAGCGCTTCTATTTATAACGGCTTGAGGCAAATTCTTTGATCCCTGGAAATGACTAGAAACAAAAAAGAATAAAATAAATATTGCATAACATCCAACAAAAGCCAGTATTTTTCTTCTTGATAAAAAGGAACTTAACCACCATGATAACAATGCGGGAAGTAGTGCTAATAGAATGTAATTTCTAAATAGAAAGATAATTGTTACTCCTATTCCTACCATGCCTACAAAAAATAATTTCTTTTTAGATTGTCGAACTTTATTTAATTGAAACAATCCATATACAATGGCCGCCATGGCTAAAAAGACAAATCCATCTTTGTGAATGCAGGAGGTATAAACTAGGGTAGAGGGCAATAAAAAACATCCTATTAAAGCTGCTTTTTTGTTTTGTGGAAACAAAGAGCTATATACTTTGTAGAAGGCAATGTGCGCAAAAAAGACTGCAGAAGAAAACAAGAGGGTGTTGGTATAAAAGTTGCCTAAAGAAAAGATGTTGAATATTCCAATTATTTTATACAGCAGGTTAAAACTTAAGAACCCCCAAAAGCTTTGATCTGTTTCAAAAATTCTTCCAAACCCAAACTTTTTGGCATCTATAATAAAATCCTGAAAATAAAGATGAGGGGTTTTTAATAATAGATGGTATTGTTCAATTCCTTGATTTTGAAAATAAGTGTAATCACCATTGATGCCTGTTTTTTTTATATAAATAGCAAATGCTACTCCTGTTAATGTTTTTAGCGTATATAATAAACGTATTTGAAAAGTTGACAAGTCACTTGCTTTGATAAAAGGAAGTTTAGGGATAAACCAATAGCCAACTAACAGATAAAAAGGTAAAAGCAAGAATTCCATAATGAATGATAGATAGATAATTGTCTCCTTTTAAAGGAGCTTAAAAATAGATTTTAATTTTGTATTGTAGCGCTTCTTGAGTAATTTTATTACTCAATTTATGATAGAAACGCTCATATCTTCTAAGACTCGATTAAAGCTATTACTTAAGTTTTTTTTAAATAGCAATAATAAGGCCTATTTGCGTTCATTGGAAACTGAATTTAATGAAAGTACCAATGCTATTCGAGTGGAATTGAATCGTTTTGAGGCAGCTGGACTCCTCCAATCTATCATAGTGGGCAATAAAAAGATCTTCTCCGCCAATACACACCATCCTTTATTTATAAATATCCAACAGATTGTGCTCAAGCATGTAGGCATTGATACAATCATCGATACCATAATAAAAGAATTGCATTTTGTGGAAGCCGTTTACCTAACGGGAAAATTGGCTCATGGTTTAAATGAAGAAATCATTCGGTTGGAAATTATTGGAAACGTGGAGTTGGATAAAATGAAATTATTGGTTATCAAAACCGAAAAACTAATTAAAAGAAAAATACATTTTAACATTTACCCAATCGGATCTGCTTTTTCTATTATTGAGAATAAAGACAATTTATTGATTTGGAGTAAATGATGATTTTGTTTTAACGTATTTTCAAGACTTACTGTGAGTGAGTAGGGCGAAGCCATGCAAATAATAAAACAGCCTTTAGGAAATTAAAAATGAAAATTCTTTACGATCATCAGGCTTTTGAAATTCAAAAAATTGGAGGGATTTCAAGGTATTTCTCAGAAATGCTTCATCTTAACTCGAATGCTATTCGATGCAATATATCTATTAAAAGAACGGAAAACGAGTATTTAAAAAAGGCTAATTATATCAGTAAGGCTCTTTTAGTAAAGAGTAGAATAATCTACAAAATAATTAAATCATTAAATTTTATTAAAGGAGCCTGGCGAATCAATGAAAATTTTATAATACCTGTTCTAATAAAAAAAGTAAATAAAAAGTATTCTCTAAGAATATTGAAGAAAGGAGATTTTGACATATTTCATCCTACCTATTACAATCCTTATTTTCTACATGAATTAAATGAGAAGCCATTTGTGATTACCGTGTATGATCTCATTCATGAAATTTTTCCAAAGCAATTTATTGACAATACAATAGAGAATAAAAAATTAGTTATCAATAAGGCTCAAAAAATAATCGCCATATCTAATAGCACTAAAAATGATTTGATAGATTTGTATCAAATTCCAGAAGAAAAAATTGAAGTAGTTCACCTTGCTAGTTCGGTTGATGTAAGTAAGTCTACTCCAATAAAAGGGTTGCCTTCTAGATTTATCTTGTACGTGGGAGAAAGGGGCGGCTATAAAAATTTTGAAAAATTCATTTGCGCTGCAGAAGTATTGTTAAAAGAAGATGCAAGTTTACAAATTGTGTGTACAGGCAAACCATTCTTAAGAAATGAAAAAAAGTTTTTAAAGAATTACTCAATATATCACCGAGTTAAAAATTATTTTGCAACAGAGGAAGAGATGGTTTATTTATATCAAAAAGCACTTTTATTTGTCTTTCCCTCTTGCTATGAAGGCTTTGGCATTCCTCTTTTGGAAGCGATGACTTGTGGTTGTCCTGTTGTTGCAAGCAATACCAGTTCATTTCCTGAAGTGGGAGGGGATGCGGCTTTATATTTTAATCCTTATCAAACTGAAGAAATTACATCACAAATGCGAAAAGTGATGTATGATAATGTCTTGCGGAACAAACTTATTAAAAATGGGTTTGAGCAAGTAAAAAATTTTTCTTGGGATATTTGTAGAGAACAAACATTGAGCGTGTACGAAAGGATGTGTTGATTTTTATTAAGTACTTTTATTATTTTGTATCAAAGATTGTTATGGTGAAAGGCAACACTCTTTTTTACCCTTATTTAAATACTCTTTATTATTAAATTAATGTCTAAGGTCTCCATTATAACCATCAATAAAAACAATGCAACCGGATTGGATAAAACCATTCGAAGTGTAATAAATCAAACCTTTAAAGAGGTTGAATTTATTATTATTGACGGCGCTAGCAATGATGGCAGTATTGATATCATTAAGCAAAACGAACAGAATGTTACTCGATGGATTTCTCAAGATGATTCAGGCATCTATAATGCTATGAATAAAGGTATAGCGCTTGCTACGGGGGAATATGTATATTTTTTAAATAGCGGCGACTGTTTTATAAATGACAACAGTCTCCAATCTTTTTTTAAAAACATCCAGGATGACAATGAAGATTTTTTAATTGGCAATGTGCTTATTAACGATAAAGTATTAAAAATCCCTAATAAATTAAGCTTATTCTATATTTTAAATTTTGGCTTTTCTCACCAATCTTTTTTTATTAAAAGGAGCGTATATCAAATTACGGGTGTATATGATGAAAAGTATTCAATAGTCGCAGATATCAATCATTTTATTTTAGCACTAGTAAAATTTAATATGTCTTATCGGTATAAAGATGTCTTATTGACTCGAATAGAACCGAATGGCGTAAGTTCTCATGATTTACAAAGAAATTTCAATCAGAGAGAAAAATTCTTATTAACAGAATTTCCTGTTTTATTGAAAGATTACCAAGATTTATTATCCTATAATAAGCGCGACATATTTAAAAGAGTATTTTTCTTCATTAAAAGAAAATTAACGCGAAATAATTAGAATACAGCACGTTGAAAATGAAAAAGGTACTTTTTATATTAAACAACTTACAAGGGGGAGGTGCAGAAAGAGTTATTGTAAATATTGCAAATGGTTATGTGGCCGCTGGTCATGAAGCAACCATATTATTAGGAAAGCAAGAAGGTGTTTATTTAGACCTATTAGACAATAGAGTAAATATTGTTGAGTTAGGCGCCATTACCTTATTTGATTATTGTAGGCGGCTCCCTAAATTTTTAAAAAAGCACTCTTTCTCTCATGTGATTACTGCAAGTGATTATATTACTTGTGCGGCTGTTTTTGCAAAACGAGTAAATAAAATCGATCTAACTATAATTGCTACTTTACATTATGATCTATCTAGTCAATTAAAAGTTTTGCCCAATTTAAATCGTATTTGGTTGAAACTTATAAATAAACGAATCATAAGCAAAGCAGATAAAATAATAGCTGTTAGCACAGGAGTAGCTAAAAGCTTTACCAGTATATTAAGTAAGCCTTCACAAAATCTACACGTTATTTACAATCCTGTATTTGATGATAGAATCAATGAATTGGCAAAAGAAGAAGTAATAGATTTAACTAGTAGAATGAATCATCAACATCAATTAGTTTGCATTGGTCGACTCGACAAAGGAAAAAACCAAAAGCTTTTAATAGAAGCGGTTAATATTTTATCTAAAAAGGGATATCGATTGTTGGTTTATCTTATTGGGGAAGGTTCAGAATGTGATAATCTTCAAAACTTGATAAATAAATTTGAATTGCAGGAATCTATAAAGCTAATTGGTTATCAAAATAACCCCTTCCAATACATAAGTAAATCAAATTTATTAGTTTCTGTATCAAATTATGAGGGCTTTGGAAATACCTTAGTAGAAGCCCTGGCTTTGGGAATAAATGTTGTAAGTACCGATTGTCCAAGTGGACCCAACGAAATATTAGAGGGTGGTAAATTTGGCTTCTTATGCCCTGTTGATGACGCAGCATTATTAAGTGATGCTATTGAAAGTGCATTAAAAAATCCCATTGATAGTAACATATTAAAACAAAGAGCGCAAGCTTTTTCTATACCTGTAATTATTAAAAAGTATTTAGACTTAATTCAAAATTCATGTGTGGCATAGCTGGATTTATTTCTACTCATTATAATAAAGAGCATCTTTATAAAATGACCAATAGCATTGCTCATCGTGGGCCTGATGCAGAAGGTTTTTTTGAAGATGAAACTCATGGACTTTACTTGGGGCATCGTCGCTTATCTATACTAGATTTAAGTACTACGGCAAATCAACCAATGACAAGTCATTGCGGAAGATATGTGATGGTGTATAATGGAGAGATTTATAATTACAAAGAAATTAGAGATTCAAAGTTTTCCTCTCATAGATGGGTTACTACCAGTGATACCGAAGTTGTTTTAGAAACTTTTGCAAAATATGGAGCTACATGCTTTAGTTGGTTTAATGGGATGTTCGCTCTTGCTATATGGGACAAGGAAAATAAAGAACTTGTTATTGCAAGAGATCAAATAGGTATAAAGCCCTTGTTTGTTTATCAGGATGAAAACATCATTGCTTTTGCTTCAGAAATCAAATCTATTAAATCGATAGTTCCTCATTTAGAAATTAATAAAGTAGCTATCCCATATTTTCTTCATTTAGGCTACATACCGCATCCTATATCGATCTACAAAAATCTACAAAAGTTTGGAGCAGGAGAATATGCGGTTATCAAACAATCAACCATTATCGCTCATCAATATTGGAATATTGGCGAAAGTCTTTTACCAACTGTAGTGACCAATGAAAAGGAAGCGAAGGTTGAATTAAATAAATTATTGATTGATGCAGTTGAAAAACAATTGGTGAGTGATGTGCCTATTGGAACTTTTTTAAGTGGTGGAACAGATAGCAGTATTGTTACTGCGATTGCTTCAAAAGTTTCTTCGAAAAAAATAAACACATTCAGTATTGCCGTAACAGACGGAAAGATAAATGAGGCGCCTTTTGCAGCTACTACCGCTCAATATCTTGGCACCCACCATCACGAAATGCCCATCACTGAAAAAGAAATTATGCAGATGGTGCCCTGCCTATTAGAAATATATGATGAACCATTCTGTGACGCATCTGCATTCCCTACATTAATGGTGAGTAAACTTGCTAAGCAACACGTTAGCGTTGTGTTAAGTGGTGACGGAGGAGATGAATTGTTTTTAGGGTATGGCAGATA
>CANJJU010000079.1 GCA_947474815.1 Chitinophagaceae bacterium
ATCCTTTTTTGTTTTTTGAAAAAAAGAGATCCGCTGCTTTGTTTTCTAGCAATTCTTCTATTCTTATAATCTCTTTATTACAATACAATCTTGAAAACCCTTTTTGTAGTAAAATATTCAACTCTTCTTTTACATCTCTATTCACATGCATTTTAAAAGGCACCAATAAAAGAATCTTATCTCCTTCTTTTAAAGTATCAATTTCTTTCACCACATCTAATACGTCATCTTTTTTAACTTCTCTACCACTTATGGGGGAAATTGTTTTACCCACACGTGCAAACAATAGCCTTAGGTAATCATATATTTCAGTCATGCTGCCAACAGTACTACGTGGCGTTCGAGTAATTACTTTTTGTTCAATTGCAATAGCCGGACAAAGACCATGTATATAATCCACATCGGGTTTATTCATGCGTTGCATAAACTGACGAGCATATGAACTTAAGCTTTCTGCATACCTGCGCTGTCCTTCTGCAAATAAAGTATCAATCGTGAGGGAAGACTTTCCAGAGCCCGAAACACCTGTTACAACCACTAGCTTATTTCGTGGAATAGTAACAGAAATATTTTTTAAATTATGAACCCTTGCACCTTTAATAAAGATGTTATTTCCGATTGTTTTTTGGATGTTTTTATCTGCCTGAATGCTCTTTTTCACTTTCATATAATAACACAAAAATAGCGGAAGAATGTGGTTAATACTGATAAATTTATACTTAAAAGCAAATATACTGCGTAGTTATACGTATGCTTCCTGAGCACTAATACTCGATTTTTAAAACAACGTATAATTTGAGTTCATATTATTTGGAAGGGTAAATTTTCACTCTACCTTTATGGTCCAATATCCAATAATAGTGAAAAGCTAAACAGACAAAAACGAAAGTCTTCTACGCAAATTTCTCCTCTTGTTGGAAAAGAAAAAAAGCCAAGTCCTAACCATTTAAACTGTAGAACCTTTATGAAAATCCTAGAAAACCAAACCGACCAACAACTTGTTAGCGCTTACATCAATGGAGAGTCAAATGCTCTTTCTGAATTAGTAGAACGCTACAAAGACAAAATCTTTACCTCTATCTATTTATTAGTAAAAGACAAGTACTTAGCTGAGGACATCTTCCAAGATGCTTTTATACGCATCATTGACACACTTAGAGCTGGACGTTATAATGATGAGGGTAAATTTTTACCATGGGCTATGCGTATTGCTCACAATCTTTGTGTAGACCATTTTAGAAAAGTAAAAAGAAGTCCAAGTATCAAAACCAGCGACGACCATGATATTTTTGAAGTGTTGAATTTTTCTGAAGCAGGTGCTGATCAAAAAATAATGACTAGCCAAACGCATGATCGCGTTAGAAAAATGATTGACATGTTGCCTGAAGACCAAAGAGAAGTAATCGTTCTTCGCCATTATGCTGATTTGAGCTTTAAAGAAATTGCTACACTTACAAAATCAAGCATCAATACTACTTTGGGTAGAATGCGTTATGGCTTGATTAATCTTCGCAAAATGATGACTGAAAAACAAATTGCATTGTAAAAAAAATATTCTACAGTAATACAATACCTAATAGCAATTCTTTAAAAAGGATTGCTATTGCTTTTTAAACGCATCTAGGCCACATTGAAGCCATAGTAAATATTCCTGTGCAGAAGGTGTATATCCTACAGGCTGCGAAAGCAGCTGCTGATTAGCATTAATGATCGCATAAAGTGGTTGAGCATTATTTTGAAAGCTTTCTGTTTCAAAGGTTGACCACATATCTCCCACTGTTTTAATTTCCTTTTCAACACCCTCTTTGGTTTTGTATAAAAATTGTTGATCGGCAGGCAACTGCTTTTTATCATCAACATAAAGGGAAATCACAATAAAGTTTTCTTTCATCAACTTATTCACCTCAAGATCACTCCATACATTCTCCTCCATTCTCCTACAATTCACGCAGGCATACCCAGTAAAATCTAATAATACAGGCTTGTTTTGAGCCTTTGCCAATAATAGACCTTGATTGTACTCTCTAGTACAATTTAATCCCAATATACAATCAGAATCTTGCTGATACAGGCTGTAATATAAAGGAGGAGGAAATCCACTAATGAACTTTAAGTTCGCATACTTCGTATTGGTAAGACCTATTAATAAGTAGATCGTAAATACTGTTGCTATTAATCCTGCAATCATTCTTCCTTTTGAAATCTTTTTAGGAGGAGTATCATGAGGAAATTTAATTTTTGCAAACAAATATAATGCGAGCAGCACGCCGATAATAGCCCATATGCCTAAAAAAACTTCCCTTTTAAGTAGCCCCCAATGTTTAACCAAATCAGCATTGGATAAAAATTTAAAAGCCAAGGCCAATTCAAAAAAACCTAATACTATTTTAACAGTCGTTAGCCAGCCGCCAGATTTAGGCAATGAATGTAACCAATGAGGAAACAATGCAAACAAAGCAAAAGGCAAAGCCAAGGCCAATCCAAAACCAGCCATCCCAGCAGTTAATTGCATAGCACCCCCATCAGCAGACAATGAACCGGCTAGCAATGAACCTAAAATGGGCCCTGTGCATGAAAATGAAACCAATGCCAAGGTGAGCGCCATAAAGAAAATACCAACAATATTACCCACACCTGCCTTACTATCCGCGCCATTTGAAAAGGAGGCAGGTAAGGATATTTCATAAAATCCAAAAAATGAAAAAGCAAAAAATATAAAAATTAAAAAGAAGAAAATATTTAGATAAACATTCGTAGAAATATTATTTAAAAACTCCGGATTGACACTGTCTATAAAATGAAAAGGCAAACTCAATATGATGTATATAAGAAAAATAAATAAGCCATATAATAACGCATTGGAAACACCCGCTCTTTTGGAGGTGGCTTTCTTAGTAAAAAACGACACCGTTAATGGAATCATTGGAAAAACACATGGTGTGAGCAAAGCAATCAACCCTCCTAGAAATCCAAGAAAAAATAAATTGATGATCCCTGATGACTTAGTGGAATTTGAAGGCAATAATGAACTACCACAATTTGAAACATCAGCATCAACAATAATTGCAGGAATTGCATTCTTATTTACCTTAACATTAGATGAGTCTAGTACAATTTTACATTGTTGGTCTTCTATTAAAAACTCCTCTTTATTAGCCACTTCATAGTGAAGCATGGCGATTACGGAAGAGGGAGGATTTTCACCAACATCAATGAGCTGAGTCATTTTGATTGGACCCAATGAATAGCTTTTAGACTTATTATCGAATACAGGATCATTTTCTAATAAAAAAGACGTTTGAATAACATGCTTTTGTGGTGTAGTTACCCCTTCTGAAAAAGAGATTATCATCCCATTTAATCCTTCAATAGCATCGGCAGCATAAAGGTGCCAGCCTTCAATTAAAGTACCATTAAAAGTTAGCTGATACTGCTGGTTGCTGATTTTTGTAACATCCACCTTCCATTTTACAATACTGCTATCTTGAGCAAATACAGTACACTGTAAAAACAGTATTAAAAGTATAGCGGTGACGATTTTATTAAGAAGCTGCATAAGATGATAAATAAAAAAATCCCGATTCGGTCGGGATGATATTAAAGGTATAATTTATTTAGTTGAGATTTTTACTGAGAAAGGGATTTCTTTTGGAGGCAAGCATTTACGATCATTACATACCATAAAACTAACTGTTCCTTTAACCACAGTAGAAGCAGAAGACTTCAATTTTATTTTCTGCACAAAATCAACTTTATTGCTGTAATAACGCAAAGTAGATTTAAAATTTGGATCAAAAACTGATTCTAATTTTCCAATTTCTTTCACTTTCCCATCAATAGATACCAAAGGATTGGCAGCAAAGCTGATCACAGTGGGGGCAGGTCCTTCACCCGCTTCTTGAGCATATACATGCCATTTGTTTTCTATTACTGCAATAAGATGCAATTCGTATTGTTTATTGCCAATTTTTTTTGCTTTAAACTCCCATTTTACAGGATTCTCTAATTGAGCATGTGCAGACATTGCAAAAGCTACAAAAATGAAAGCGATTATGTTTTTCATACCTACAAGAAATAATATTATTTTATAAATGTAATATTCAATCGTCCAAATATACTGTTAAAGAATATTTGTGTACTGATTAGCCGATTCCATAGAGCGTTTTAAAGACAATTTTTCCATCTGTATTATTGAGCACCGCACTACAGCATCTTTCAGGATGGGGCATCATGCCTACTACATTTCTATTGAGGTTGCAAATACCCGCAATATGATCGATTGCTCCATTCGGATTGCTTTCTTCTGATACAACCCCCTGTTCATCACAATAACGATACATAACCTGATTGTGTTGGTATAAGGACTCAATTTCATCTGGACGAGCAAAATATCTACCCTCTCCATGGGCAATTGGAATTTTTAAGGCTTTACCTTCCGATTCAGCGCTCTTCATGTAAATATTCTTACAAATAAATTGTTGATTCGCATTTTTGAGAAGCGCTCCGGGCAGTAAGCCACTTTCGCATAGAATCTGGAACCCATTGCAAACCCCCAAGACATTCCCTCCCCTTTCTGCAAAAGAGGTTACGCTTTGCATCATAGGACTAAAACGGGCAATGGCACCACAGCGTAAGTAATCGCCATAACTGAACCCACCAGGCAATACAATGCAATCACTGTTATTAAACATGCTAATGTCCCTGTCTTTGTGCCACAATTCAATAACCTCTTGCCCCAGATCATTTTTTAATGTATCAATCATGTCTCTGTCGCAATTTGAACCAGGAAAAACGACTACGCCAAATTTCATTTTGTAATTTTTGAAGAGTGGTTTGTATAATATATTTAGATACAAAACTACAACAACTAACCCTTTAGCCTGTTAAAAAAATAAATTAATGGGCTAAATAAAAATATCCTTCTATTCCAACCACAATGACCATTGACCAATGTAGCAAAGTAACAAACCATTTGCTTTCAGAATATAAAAAAACAGCGGCCAAAATGGCTGACAATGGAACTGCCGTAAGCTGCCAATATAAAAAATCAGGCTGAGCATTTAAAAAAGGCAACACCAATGAAATAAGAAGAAATAAATATAAAATAGACCAGGTTTTGCGTGACTGAGCCAACAATCGACGCATATTGGATTGTATGTAATACAATCCTACAAAAAAAGAAAACAACACAAGCATTAATGCAATGTTTTCTAGAGTGGATTGTGAAACAACCGGTTTGCTTAATGCAAAAGGTGGATTATGCAATATTTGACTATTTCCCGTTATATAACCGTAAGACCACAAAAAATAATAAGGAGTAAGCATTCCTACAATCATTATAATCCATTCTGGCAACTTAAATGTTCGAGTAATAGCGAGACCAGAAAGTAATAAAAGGGAGAAAATAACAGAAGGGAAATACAATAAAGTACACAAGCCCATGCTTAACCCAATATTAAATAAAGTTTTTTTGACCTCTTGATTATTGTACAAGCTGCAAATCCTAGACAACAACCATATCAGCAATGTAATCACAAGCAGTGGTGCACTAAATCCAATCCATGAAGGAAATATGGATGTGACCAACAAAAAGCTCATACCGGTTAAATAGGTAGGCTTAGGAAGCAAGCGTTGATTATTGACTAATTTATTTAATACAATTGCCTGAAAATACAATAACAGAAAAGCCACGATATTGTACAATAACGGAATTCCATTGCCTCCAAAAGAGAGCAAGTTGAATAGGCCTTTATAAAGTATACCATCCCCCTCCTTGGGTAAGGACAAGACAGGATGTAAAAAAGTTGGCAATTTTAGTATCAACCCATATGCAAGAAGCAAAAAATTGTTTTGGGGTGCATTTGCCTTAAATATGCTGACCACTTTGTTATGTTATTTAAAAATTATAAAACAATTTGATATTGAAAAATATTAGAAATCAATTTTAGCAAACCCGATTTCGCCAAGATAAACAAACGGCATAATCATTTGATTAGCGCCAATTTGCTTACTTAACCTAGGCATAAAGTCGTATCCATTTTGATTGCTTTTTAAAGTAGGATATTTTTTAATTTCTCCCGTAGAAAAAACACTGCTATTGCTTACAATATACTTTTTTCTGTCATTTTCTATAAAGAAGAAATGTATTTCATTTCCTACATTGAGAATTGAATAAGAAAGAAAGTTGTCGTTGTCTACATCGTATTGTTTTTTATGAATTAGATTGTCCCATTGCAAATGCAAAGAACTGTCAACAGAAGCCAATAAAATATCATTGTAATAATAGCGAGTCACTTCTTGACCACCATAATCATTCCAGGGGCGATACCCATAATATCCACGATTATTTAAATAATAATTAGACGAGCCTGAATAATCATTGTAATAATTTCTGTTCCATGTATTATTAGACCTAAGCGTTTGAGAATAAAAATCTTCTGCAACAATTACAAATCCGCCATTTTTTTTAAGTAAAATATTTTGGGTGATAAAATTATCAAAAGCAGATTGAAAATTTGAAGACCTGTTTATTGAATTTCTTAATTCCTCCTTAAAAATATTAACAGCCACTCTAGTAGCCTTGTTTCCTTCTATATCAATGACAGCCGTAAAAAGCCCGTCGATACTACCTCTTCGTCCATCATAACAAAGAGCATTGATGATATAATTTTTATTTAGATTGTCCACCTTAATCCTCACCTCATCCACAAATTTCTCTTGCAAGGGCAATACATTAACTTCTACACTGTCTATTCCAATCTTATGAACAACCGACTCTATGTGTCCAGCATAATCACGCTGTTGTTTTTTGGACTCTTTAGTGTATACAAAATTTCCTTGATTGTCGACCACTAGTTCACTAAAAATTTCTTTTTGGGTATCAAACGAAAAAAAATGATTCGTACTGTCTAATAATACAAGATTGTTATCATAAAGTTTTGTAGAAATAGTAGCGGCACCGTTTTTAATGTTTCGTTTGTACACCAATATTTTTTGTTTGTTCTCGCTAAATGAAGTAGCATATATTTTATTGCTTGCAAAAAAACCAATCGAAGTATTGTCTAGCGAAATTGGAGAGGCAGTGGGATTCCCCTCAGTGTTTATTTTAACGGCATTACAAAAAACAATATTGTTTTTTTGAAACTGATAGATCATAATAAAACCATCAGCAAAAGTTAAAAAATCAACATTCAATATTTTATCCTGCATAAAATCGAGTGCCACATTTTCTACTAATTGCATATCCTGATCATACTTAGACAGCAAATGTTTTCTTGCTACATTTTTATATACAATTACATTACCCTTGAACTTGCCTACAATTTCAAAGGACATGTTTCTACTGTCTTTTTTAGAGATTTCAGAATACACTATTTTTTGAGCTTGCCCAGCACTCGTTAATATGATGAGTAAAAACAAAGGAAGTAATGCTTTCATTAAAATTTATCTTTCCTATAAAATTACAATAAAAACACAGGTAACTTTACCTAAACATTTTGCTTAGCTGTTTGTTTTAAATAAAAAAG
>CANJJU010000080.1 GCA_947474815.1 Chitinophagaceae bacterium
AGCAATAAGGTAATTACTTGGGAAGAAATACTTCATCTAATCAGTGAAAAATACTCATTCGTTCCATTAAAAAACGATATACATGATACAGCCAAAAGCTACTCTATACAAGGCCATGCAGGAAGCTTCTCTGTGATTAGTACAATGAGTGCGCCTTTCTGCAGCAGTTGCAATAGAATAAGACTCACAGCTGATGGTAAATTAAAAAATTGTTTGTTTTCAAATTACGAAACAGATTTACTTACCCCCTATCGAAAAGGGGAAGATGTAACAGATTTAATTCAAAAAAATATTCTACAGAAAAAGAAGGAATTAGGCGGACAATTTAACAATGCCTTTGAAGATTTAAATCCAGATACAATATTAAATAGATCTATGATTAACATTGGAGGATAATAAGTATGATTTCAGTAAGTGAAGCAAAAAATATTATTGTTGAGCAAGTTGGGTTACTTGACCCCTCGCGTCTGTCTTTAAAAGAAGCAACGGGGAAATTATTGAAAGAAGATATTTACAGCACTATCGATCTTCCTCCATTTAACCAGTCCTCAGTAGACGGCTATGCATTTTGTTACAATGATTGGATAAAAAACAACCCACTTGTTATTGAGGGAGAAATACAGGCCGGAGATGCTATGAATAAAACAATTCAAGGAAATGGAGCCCTTAGAATCTTTACAGGAGCTCCCGTCCCAATAGGCGCAGACACTGTGGTAATGCAGGAAAAGGTGACAATTGAAAAAGACAGGTTAATTATTAATGACAATTCAATTCAACAAGGGAGTAACATCAGAATACTTGGAGCAGAATTAACCAAAGGAACATTAGCATTAAAAAAAGATACCCTACTTCAACCCGGAGCCATTGCGTTTTTAGCAAGCATGGGAATTAAAGATGCTTTGGTTATTCCAAACCCAACTATTAGTATTATCATAACAGGTAATGAATTGCAAGAATCTGGAAAAGATTTGGATAGCGGGAAAATTTATGAAGCCAATTCATTTGCTTTGACGTCTGCACTGCACCAAAAACACATAACCGATATAACTATTTATTATGTGCGCGATACGCTTGATGAATTAACTCAAACATTAAATAAATGTCTCTTGCTATCCGATTTAATATTAATTACGGGTGGAGTAAGTGTGGGAGAGTATGATTTTGTTATAAAGGCAAGTGAAAATTGTGGTATAAAAAAACATTTTCATAAAATCAAACAGCGACCTGGTAAACCATTGTTTTTTGGAAAAAAAGAAAATAAAATTATTTTCGGATTGCCCGGCAATCCCGCTTCTGTATTGACTTGCTATTATGAGTATGTACTATTGGCTTTGGAAGTACTCACAGGTAAAGCGCAATGTCTTGAAAAAATAAATAGCATATTAAAAACAAGCTTCAGCAAACCTGCAGGATTGACACATTTTTTAAAAGGCTGGCATGATGGGAATACTGCAAGTATTTCAGCAGGACAAGAATCCTATAAATTAAGCTCTTTTGCAAAAGCAAACTGTTTGATTGTGATTGAAGAAAATACAACCGAAGCAACAGCTGGAGAGATGATTGAAATACATTTACTACCATAGAACCAACCGATGAGTCCAGAAATATTATTTTATTTATTGCTTTTTATAGTTGCATTCTTATATGCATCCATAGGACATGGTGGCGCAAGTGGATACCTTGCATTGATGGCGTTGTTTAATTTTGCCCCTGATGTAATGAAACCCTCGGCTCTATTATTAAACCTATTTGTATCCTTTATCGCATTTATTCAATATTATAGAGGCGGGCATTTTAGTTGGAAAATATTTTTACCACTTGCAGCAGCTTCTATCCCCTTTGCATTTTTAGGTGGCTTATTAAAGATTGATCCATTTTTATATAAAAAAATATTAGGAATACTTTTGTTGATTCCTGCGGTAAGATTTATGTTTCAAAAGAATAATGCGGAAGTTGAGATAGATAAACAACATACAGGCATTTCACTTATTATGGGAGGATCGATTGGATTTTTGTCTGGATTAATTGGAATCGGCGGAGGAATTATATTATCTCCCCTATTATTACTATTGAAATGGTGCAACATTAAAAAAATAGCCGGCGTCAGCGCCTTATTTATTTTTGTAAATTCGCTATCTGGATTGGCAGGGCAATTTAGCAAAGGGATCCATTTTAGTGGGGATATAAGCGTATTTGTAGGTGTTGCATTTTTAGGAGGAATTATTGGATCTTATTTGGGATCGATGAAATTTAATGCCAGTGTATTAAAATATTTATTATCCTTAACCCTACTCATGGCTTCATTTAAATTGTTATTCGCAGCCGCTTAGATGATCGAGAAATTGAATTATTTATACTAGTTATTAAAAAATATGCAAACAACTATTTTATCATTTGGATCTATTGCAGAGATTACAGGTAAAAGTTTTAATATATCCGATGTATCAGATGTTAAAAGCTTGAAAATAAAATTATTTGAAATATATCCTGCACTCAAAAATAAAAGCTTTCTAATAAGTATTGACAAAAAGATTGTTACCAACGAAACCATTTTACTTCATTCAACGGTAGCTTTATTGCCACCTTTTTCCGGTGGATAATATGCAAATAAGCAATTCCAATAGATACATTCGTCAATTAATATTGAAAGGCTTTGGTGCTGCAGCACAAGAAAAGCTGACCAATTCAACCATACTGGTTGTAGGTGCTGGTGGATTGGGTTGTCCTTTACTGCAATACCTTACTGCTGCAGGCATTGGTACCATCGGTATTGCCGATTTCGACAAGGTAAGTTTATCTAATTTACATCGTCAGATTCTTTATACTGCAAATGATATCGGTGCAAATAAAGCAGAGAAAGCAACAGCCTATTTACTGAATCAAAATCCTGAGATAAAAATCAATACTTACTCAGAAAAAATTACTGCAGAAAATGCAAATGATATTATAATGAATTACGATATCGTTATTGATGCAACAGATACTATTGAGTCAAGATTGGTAATCAATGACGCCTGTGTTCATTTAAACAAACCGTTTATTCTTGGTGCCATTCATGAATATCAAGGACAGGTGGCGGTTTTAAACTATTCACACAACGTAAAAGTAAAGCCCATTAACTATAGAGATGTTTTTCCCGATCTTACAGCACAAGCCAAACTGCCCAACTGTGAAGAAACAGGTGTGCTTGGAGTGTTGTGTGGAATCATTGGAACAATGCAAGCAAACGAAGCAATCAAACTTATCACCGGAATTGGCAAGCCGCTTATCAATCAGTTACTCACTTACGATTCTTTAACCAATGAAATTTTAATCGTAGACTTGTTATAAGAAAAACAACAATGAGCAAAGAAAAAAACATATTCATTACAGGGCCTATTGCAGCTTCGTTTATAGGCGATAGCATTCAATCTCATCAAGCCAAGACATCTATTGGTGCGCACAGTATTTTTCTGGGCCAGGTAAGAGCAGATATAATCGAAGACAAGCAAGTAACTGCTATCGAATATACTTGCTATGAAGAAATGGCCCTTCAATTAATGCACAACATAAGAGAAGCGATATTTGAAAAATACCCCCTAACCTGTATGCATATTTATCACAGCATAGGAAAAATAGCTGCAGGTGAAATCTGTCTTTTTGTATTCACTTCTTCCAAAAACAGAAAAGCAGCTATAGACGCCTGTAGTGAAGTGGTAGAGAGAATTAAAAACGAACTCCCTATCTGGGGTAAAGAATTCTTTTTAGACGGAACCGATCAATGGAAAAAAAATAATTAATGATGGTAGATATAACACACAAACAAAATAGCCTAAGAAAAGCAATTGCCAAAGCAGTGGTGAATGTTTCTTCCGAGAAAACAATTGATGCTATTAAAAACAAAACGATTCCCAAGGGAGATGTTTTTGAATTCTCCAGGGCTGCAGGCCTTTTGGCTATAAAAAAAACCAGTGATGTGATTCCCGATTGTCATCCGCTGCCTATTGAGTTTTCTGCCATCAATTATTCTATTGAAGGATTAAATATTATTATAGAAGTAGAAGTACATACGATATACAAAACAGGTGTTGAAGTAGAAGCAATGCATGGGGCTTCTATAGTTGCCTTGACAATGTATGACATGTTGAAGCCTATAGACAAGAACATAGAAGTGCATTCTATTAAGCTACACAGCAAGTCCGGCGGAAAGAGCGATTTGAGCAAATACACCTCAGCAAAAGAATTAACCTGTACTGTCATCGTTTGCTCAGATAGCGTTTACGCAAAAAAATCAACAGACAAAACAGGCATTCAATCTATTGAAGCATTAAAAAAAATAGGATTGTCGGCTTCATTAATCATCATACCCGATGATTTTGCAATAATACAGCAACAAGCATTGACTTATAGCGAAAAAGGAACTAATATTATTTTGTTTGCAGGAGGCACAGGCCTTTCCCCTAAAGACCTAACGCCCGATGCGATACATCCCCTATTAGACAGAGAAATTAATGGTGTAATGGAAGCTGCCCGTAGATACGGACAAGAAAGAAACCCCTATTCTATGCTATCCAGGGGTGTTTGTGGGTTTATAAAAAACACCCTTGTAATAACTTTACCTGGATCTCCAACTGGCGCAGTAGAAACGATCAATGCCCTTTTTCCGCAAATACTGCATGTGTTTTTCGTAAAAGACCAAGGCAAGCATGACGACTAATCAAACCGCTAGCTGATATTTAAATGTCCTTTTTATAAACTTGCCATTTAATTTAAGCTGACAATACACCCGCTTCCAGTACTTTGACAGTAGGAATCAAATTGATTTTAGATTTGATTGAATTGGATATTAAACATGCTGCTTCAGATTTTTGCAATATTCTTTCAGCTTTTTCAATGTCTTTTTCATCAGTAATGATAATAGTGGGCTCTAATGTAACCTCACTCATGATAAACTTTCCTTCAACCTGCTCTAGCTTTCCGCTTGATTTACATGTAAAACTTGTAAAAGAAAGTTTTGAGTTTTCAGCAATTGACAAAAAGGTTGTCATAAAACAACTACTAACAGCAGCGGTAAACAAATGCTCAGGTGACCACAGATCCGGAATTCCTTTCGGAAATTGAGGAGGTGTTACTACTTCAATTCGACTACTCTTGTTAGGATTAAAATCGGTAGAATTGATTATACCTCTTCTATCTTCAATCCAGTTGACATCTACGCTATAAAAATGTGGTTCCATGATACTAATTTAATTTTTTGTTTTTTTAATAGTTGAAATACCGAAGGGTAAATACAACGGACAAAAGCTTATAAAGCTTGTAAGCAGAAAAATAGCAGCAAGAATCAATAATACTAAAGCCATTGTTCCCGAAAAGGTATTTGTAAAATATAAAACCGCCATCACTACGGCAAGAATGAATCTTACCAACTTATCTGTTGTTCCCATGTTCTTTTTCATTTGACATATTTTTTAAGTGAGTTAATATTGAATCGTTTGTAAAGGTTGGTTAAATATTAGTTGTTTCTTTGCAACTTATGTTACAAACCTATCCAATGTAACGTTTGTTACCATGAATTAAATTATACAGACGCAATTTTGTATTCCTTATTAGGATTGCTAAGCAAATAGCAGCGTATTGCATAGTTTTAGATACGCTACAGACCTAATGAGGGAAAACTGTCTACAACATATATAAATCTCACTAGTAATATAAATGTTAAAAATGAGCAATAATCAAACGGAAAGATGCTGTACAACTAGTTGCAATCAGCCATTGGGTAAAAACTATTGGAACGACCAATACATTGAAAATTCTACAGGATGGGATTTAGGAGAAGTATCTCCTCCTATAAAAGAATACATCGACCAATTAACAAATAAAAATCTTCGGATATTGATTCCTGGTTGTGGGAATACCCACGAAGCTGATTATCTGTTAGCCCAACAATTCACCAACATTACCGTGATTGATATCGCCCCAGCCTTGGTTGAGAAATTAAAAGATAAATACATATCAAATCCACACATCAATATTATTCTTGGAGATTTCTTCGAACATGAAGGCGCATATGATTTAATAATTGAACAAACATTTTTCTGTGCCATTAGCCCTACGCTTCGTAAAAAATATGTTGCTAAAATGAAGGCCCTTTTAGCTCCGAATGGTAAACTAATCGGGTTGTTATTTGATAGAACATTTGAACAAGAAGGACCTCCTTTTGGTGGCAGCAAAAGCGAATACATTTCATTATTTGAAAACAATTTTAATCTAAAATACTTCGACAAATGCTACAACTCCTTTATCAAAAGAAAAGACAATGAATTATTTATATCACTCGTAAAAAAACAAGAGTGACACATCAATCAAATGCAACAAATGTTACTTAAATAACAGAATTGATAAGCGACCTTTGCATTATAAAATATTAATACTATGAAAATCGAACAAATTTATACAGGATGCTTAGCTCAGGGAGCCTATTACATCACCTCAAATGGAGAAGCGGCTATCATTGATCCACTAAGGGAAACGGCTGCTTATATTGATAGACTAATAAAAGATGGCGTAAAACTTAAGTACATATTTGAAACTCATTTTCATGCAGATTTCGTAAGTGGACATCTTGATTTAAGTAAAAAAACGGGCGCCGCAATTGTGTATGGCCCAACAGCAAAACCAGCATTCGAAAGCATCATTGCAACAGATGATCAAGAATTTAAATTGGGTGACATTATCATTAAAGCCCTTCATACACCTGGGCATACTGTAGAAAGCACCAGTTATTTACTAATAGATGAAACAGGAAAAGACCATTGTATTTTTAGTGGAGATACCTTGTTTTTAGGAGATGTTGGCAGACCAGATCTTGCTCAAAAAGCAGCTAATATGACGCAGGAAGAATTAGCAGGCTTGCTTTACGAAAGTTTGATGAATAAAATAATGCCCCTAGCAGATGATGTAATTGTCTACCCGGCACATGGAGCAGGAAGTGCTTGTGGTAAAAATATGATGAAAGAAACGGTAGATAGTTTAGGCAATCAAAAGAAAATAAATTACGCACTGAATCAACCAAGTAAAGAAGCATTTGTAAAAGCAGTGACGGAAGGCCTCCTACCACCCCCAGGATACTTTGGATATAATGTAGCCATGAATAAGCAAGGATACGAAAGTTTTGAAAATGTATTAAACAATGGAATGAGGGCATTAACTCCAGATGAATTTGAAATAACTGCTAAAAATACAGAAGCGCTGATTTTGGACACGCGTTCAAACACGGTCTTTTACAAAGGATTTATTCCTCAATCTATAAATATTGGATTAGATGGAGATTTTGCCCCTTGGGTAGGCACATTAATAATTGATGTTAAACAACCTATATTAATCGTTGCCGATTATGGAAAAGAAGAAGAAACCATCACAAGACTAAGCCGTGTAGGATTTGATCATATTGTAGGCCATTTAAAAGGAGGCTTTTCGGCTTGGTTAGCTTCTGGAAAAAAAGCAGATGTGGTTGACAGAATAAC
>CANJJU010000081.1 GCA_947474815.1 Chitinophagaceae bacterium
ATACCTACACGATTTAGGTTTTTTATCTTTTACAAAAACAAAAGAATATATAGATCCTTATTTCAGAGTGAAGGGGTTTAGTGGATCTAAATTTAGTGAAATAAAATACAGCGAAGACAAAGAGAAGGTGCTTGAATATTATAATTCTCAGGGCTTAAGAGATGCGGTAATTGTTGCAGATACTCAGGTTGTAAATGCCAAAGGAAACCTTGACATTGACATCAAAGTAAAAGAAGGGCGTAAGTATTATTTTGGTGACCTAACTTGGAGAGGGAATACTAAATATTCAGATTCTATTTTAAATATTCTTTTAGGAATCAACAAAGGAGATATTTACAATCTTGAGTTATTAAATAAGCGTTTGGGAAAGCAACTCTCTCAGGAGGGGGGCGATATCAGTAGCTTGTATCAAGACGATGGATATTTATTTTTTAGGTTAGATCCTGTTGAAACAGCCGTATACAACGATACGATTGATTTTGAAATCAGAATGACAGAAGGCCCACAGGCAACTTACGGAAAGATAACTGTAACAGGTAACGATAAAACTAAGGATTATGTAGTGTTGCGTGAAATGCGTACGGTGCCTGGTCAAAAATTTAGTCGTGCAGATATTATTCGTACTCAGAGAGAATTATCTCAATTGGGATTTTTCAATCCTGAAAAAATATCTCCGAACGTAGTGCCTAATTCTGATAATGGAACAGTTGATATTAATTGGGAAGTAGAAGAGAAGTCTTCCGATCAGCTAGAATTATCTGCCGGTTTTGGAGGTGGCATAGGCCTTACAGGAACACTTGGTGTTACGTTTAATAATTTTTCTATTAAAAATATCACGAATAAATCTACTTGGGACCCTTTACCTTCTGGAGATGGTCAACGACTAAGCTTAAGAGCGCAATCTAACGGAAAAGCGTATAGGTCGTATAATTTTTCTTTCACCGAACCATGGCTTGGTGGCAAAAAAAGAAATTCATTTTCTATAAGTTATTTCAATACAAAATACGCCAATGCCGTTAACGCATATGGTGGCTATTGCAAGTCATGTGGTGACACTTCTTATGTGAAAACAGTTGGATTTGGTCTTTCATTGGGAAAACAATTAAAATGGCCTGATGATTATTTTAATTTAGTGTATGCACTAAACTTCCAGCAATATAAATTAAGAAACTATAGCAATATTTTTAGTGGGCTCAGTAATGGCGTTTCAACAAACATTAGTTTAAAACTTTCTTTGATTCGTAACTCTGCTGGCCCAAATCCAATCTTTCCTACAAGTGGTTCAAATTTTTTATTGAGTGGTCAATTTACCCTTCCTTATTCTTTGTTAGGAATTTCATCTAATACAAGTAATAAGTATGAGCTTCCTGAGTTTCACAAATGGCGTTTCAGCGGAGACTGGTATACTCCTATAGGAAGAGCAAGAGGAGCAGATAAAAACAAACAATTTATTTTAAGGGCTGCAGCAAAATATGGTTTTATTGGAAAGTATAATTCCAATTTAGATATTTCTCCTTTTGAGCGTTTTCAAGTGGGAGATGCGGGGTTGAGTAATACATACGCATTACTTGGATACGATATCATTGCACATAGAGGCTATCCAGTTTATAGCAACTCCAATCCTAAAATAAATCCTGATGGAGGTACGCCTGCTCAGTATTTTACCATTTTTAATAAGTATACTGTTGAATTGCGTTATCCATTTAGTACAAGTGCAAGCAGCACTATTTATGGACTTGCATTTTTTGAAGCAGCCAATGGTTGGTATCAATTCAAAGACTACAATCCATTTAAATTGCGCAGATCTGCAGGAGTAGGGATGCGATTCTTCCTTCCTATGTTTGGATTACTTGGATTTGATTATGGCATTGGTATTGACAGATACAATCAAACAACTGGAATAAAAGGAGCTGCGAAATTTACGTTTATGCTTGGCCAAGAAGCTGAATAGTTATTAATAAAAAAGATCAAAATATTTTAAGCATTAAAAAGCAACCAATGAAAAAATTATTAATTTCAGCTTTCACATTGCTTTTGTTTTCATTTGCAGCTCATGCACAGCGTTATGCGGTTATTGATTCAAAATATATTCTAGAAAAAATTCCAGAATATAAATTAGCACAACAAAAATTAGATCAGCTGAGCGATCTTTGGCAACAAGAAATAGATCAAAAGCAAGTTGCTATAGATAAAATGAGTAAAGAGTTTGAAGCCGAACAAGTAATGCTTCCAGATAATCTTAAAAAGAAAAGAGAAGACGAGATTTTTAATAAGCAAAAGGACCTTCAAGATTTACAGCGCAAACGTTACGGATTTGAAGGCGATTTGTTTAAAAAAAGACAAGAGTTCATAAAGCCGTTACAAGATAAAGTGTACAATGCAGTACAGAAACTAGCCGTGGAGAAACAATATGATTTTATCCTAGATAAAAGTGCAGGAATTACCGTTATATTTGCCGACCCTAAATTGGATAAAAGTGAAGAGATTTTAAAAAGCATAGGGGTTAAATAGATAAGAATAAATGCCCTTGAAGGCGTCAGGATTTTAAGATTCTTTATTGAATATATAACTTTACATAATAAGCAATACAAGCACATGAAATATCTTTGATAGGCAATGTGGTAAAATTTAAAAATCAAAAAACAACACATGAAAAAACTATTCGTAGTAGCTGCAATGGCTTTGAGTATTTTGGGGGCATCTGCACAAAGTAAAATTGGGTATATCAGTACCGATGAATTAATTGGTGCAATGCCGGAAGCACAAAAAACCGATGCTGAATTAAAAGAGTATCAAACTTCTTTGGCTCAACAAGGGCAGGATATGATGAAAGAGCTAAATGATAAAGACAGTCTTTTTGTTAGAGATTCTTTAAAATTATCTCCTAGCATGAAAGAAATTAAAAGAAATGAATTAATCGCTTTATATCAGCGTGCTCAGAATTGGAACCAACAAGCTCAAGAAATGTATCAGCAAGAAGCGCAGAAAAAAATTGCTCCATTGCGTACCAAAGCCTTAGATGCTATCAAAGCAGTTGCAAAAGAAAGTGGCTATAGCTACATCCTTGATGTTAACTCTGTGATTGTTGGCCCTCCAGGAGATGATGTACTAGCTTTAGTAAAAAAGAAATTAGGTATCAAAGATGCACCTATGGCACCTGCAAAAAAACCTTAATATTAAATTGACAAAACATACAAGCCACCTCACTGAATACGGGGTGGCTTTATTATTTTTGAATCATGATCAAGCAACCTATTGGCATTTTTGATAGCGGATATGGTGGACTTACCATTTTAAAAGATATGGTAGAGACCCTTCCACAATACGATTATTTGTATTTGGGAGACAATGCACGTGCGCCCTATGGAACGAAGGACTTCCAAACTGTTTATGAGTATACTCTACAATCCGTGAAGTGGTTTTTTGATCAAGGTTGTTCGTTGGTTATATTGGCATGCAACACCGCATCCGCAAAAGCATTGCGTACCATTCAGCAAAATGATTTACCCAATATAGATATCAATAAAAGAGTATTGGGCGTCATCAGGCCTACTTCCGAAATAATAGGAACTTTCAGCAAAACAAAACATATTGGAGTTTTGGGTACTTCGGGAACAGTACAATCTAATTCTTATGTAATTGAAATAGCTAAATTTTTCCCCGATATTAAAGTAACTCAAGAGGCTAGTCCAGAATGGGTTGCTTTGGTTGAAACCAATCAATGCGAATCACCCGAAGCGGATCATTATGTACAAATGCACATCAGTCAATTGCTTAAAAAAGATAGTGAAATTGATACCATTTTACTTGGCTGCACCCACTATCCATTGCTGATAAATACCATTCAACAATATACTCCTACAAATATTTCTATCATTTCCCAAGGCAAGATAATAGCCAATAGCTTGCAGGAATACCTAAATCGACACCCTCAAATAGAATACAATTGCAGTAAAAATGGATCTAGGGATTTCTTTACTACTGGAGATCCCGTTGATTTTAACAACCATGCGAGTCTTTTTTATGGAGAACAAATAGCTGCCAATCAAGTTGTTTTGCCTTAAAAAAGCGACTTTTTTTACTCAAAAACACCCCTTTAAACGATTTTCTTCCATTTCGTTTCATAATTTATCTTGAAAACCATACCTTTGCCGTCCTTTCACAAGAAGCCGGGATGGTGCCTGGCCGATGAAAACAACTTAACAACATTTGTAAAAGGAAAAAAATAAAGAACAATGCCAGGTAAAAAAAGAACATACCAACCCCATACTCGCCGTAGAAAATCTGTACATGGATTTCGTGCACGTATGCAAGATGCAAATGGCCGTAAAGTATTGGCTAGTCGCAGATCAAAAGGACGTCATAAATTGACCGTTTCTGATGAGCACGGTTCAAAAAAATAGATTCATTTCTTGAATATCATTATATAGCCTTTGCTCTTGCAGAGGCTTTTTTAATGAGTTGAATTCATTAACTTGTCAATATTGAAAATGCAGCAACGATATTTTTTAGGAAAACAGGATAAGCTGAAAAGTAGAAAAGTTATTCAGCAGCTTTTTACAGAAGGCAAACAAGTTACTGTTTTCCCCTTAAAAGCAATATGGATGACTGGTGCTCAATCATCATCCTTGCAAGCAGCGGTGTCTGTAAGTGCTCGTCATTTTAAAAAAGCAGTGGATAGAAATAGAATTAAAAGACTCATCAGAGAATCTTACAGATTACAGAGAAATGAATTAACCTCCCATCTTATTCAACAAAATCTTCAACTCTCTGTATTTTTTATTTTTATTGGAAATGAACTGCCCAATTATCAATTGGTTTCTGATGCTTGTGACAAGATTTTGCAAAAATTAATTCAACTCACCAATGAAACTAATCAATAAAATATTGAGCCTTCCGTTTGTGTTTTTAATTAAGTGCTATCAATTAATATTGTCACCTATTATTGGCCCAAAGTGCAGGTATACGCCTACCTGCTCACATTATGGCCTAGAAGCTTTTAAGAAACATGGTCCTATCAAAGGTGGCTGGCTTACAATAAAGCGAATCAGTAGTTGTCATCCTTGGGGAGGCCAGGGATACGACCCTGTTCCATAAACGACATACAATAAAAAAAGCTGCCCAAAAGAGCAGCTTTAATTTTTTAAACAGGCAGTAAATTACATCGCAGCTGTCATTCTTTCTTCTATTACTTTCCAATTGACTACATTCCAAAATGCAGCTAAATAATCTGCACGTCTGTTTTGATATTTTAAATAATAAGCATGTTCCCATACATCAGCACCTAAGATGGGCGCCCCTTTTACTTCAGTAATATCCATTAATGGATTATCTTGATTAGGAGTAGAGCTTATTTCTAATTTACCGTCTTTCACAATTAACCATGCCCATCCACTTCCAAATCTTGTCATTCCTGCTTGATTGAATTTTTCTTTAAATGCATCAAATGATCCAAAAGCAGCATTGATGGCCTCTGCAATTTTTCCGGTAGGAACGCCACCTGCATTAGGCGACATGCTTGCCCAAAAGAAAGTATGATTCCAATGACCGCCCCCATTATTTCTAACGGCTACACTGATGCTTCCTGCATGTTTTACCAATTCTTCAATGGTCTTATTTTCATGTTCAGTACCAGCGATTGCTTTATTTAAATTGTCTACATATGCTTGATGATGCTTGCCATGGTGAATGTGCATGGTTTGCGAATCGATATGTGGTTCTAGCGCTTCATGTGCGTAGGGTAGTGCTCCTAAAGTAAATGCCATAATGATATGTTTGATTTAAAAAATATATTTCTGCGAAGGTAATACCTTATTGATTTCAAGCATATGATTATTATCAATTAGATCTCAACTTTTTAAAAAATTCCTTCATTAGTAAACTGCACTCTTCTTCTAATACACCACCAATAATTTCTGTTTTAGGATGAAAGGGATTATTGGTACCAGTAGATTTCCTATAGCTATTCTTTTCATCATACGCGCCAAATACAATTCTGTTAATTTTACTCCAGTACAAGGCTCCCGTGCACATTAAACAAGGCTCCAGTGTTACATATAGGGTTGCTTCGGGTAAATATTTACTTCCAAGAAATTGATAGGCTGTAGTGAGCGCCATTATTTCTGCATGAGCTGTACTATCATTAAGTAATTCTACCTGATTATATGCTTTTGCAATAATCGTGTTATTCATGACAACTATCGCGCCTACGGGGACTTCCTCTTTGTTGAAGGCTTTCTGTGCTTCTGCCAGGGCAAGCTTCATATATTGTTCATCACTCATCAATTGTTACTTAACTTTAAAACAAATTTACAACAATGGAATCGGTTAATGAATTAAATGAAATGAGACACTTTTATGAAAGTGGCGCAACCAAATCGTATGAGTTTAGAAAGCAGCAGTTGCTAAAACTTAAAGCAATAACAGAAAAATACGAGAAAGCCATTTATCAGGCACTCTATATTGATTTAAAGAAAAGTCCAGAGGAATGCTGGGTAACAGAAAACGGCATATTGCTAACTGAAATCAATCATGCAATCAAGCAATTGTCTGATTGGATGCAGCCTAAAAAAGTTAAAACAAATCTATTAAACTTTCCCTCTTCGAGTCGTATTTTGAGCGAACCGTTGGGAGTTGTATTGATTATTAGTCCTTGGAATTATCCCTTTCAATTATTATTAAAACCTGCTGTTGGGGCAATAGCAGCGGGAAATTGTATCGTATTAAAGTCATCTGAGTATGCGCCTGCTACAAGTGCATTGATGAAAAAAATGATGGAGGAAGTATTCGATAAAAAATACATTCGTTTTGTAGAGGGTGACGGAGCTGTAGTGGTGCCCGAGATGATGAATGGGTTTGTGTTTGACCATGTATTGTTTACAGGAAGCACTGCTGTTGGGAAAGCAGTATATCAATTAGCCGCCCAAAATCTAGTTCCTGTAACCTTAGAACTAGGAGGGAAAAGCCCTTGTATTATTGAAGCCGATGCTGATATTACAGTGGCTGCAAAAAGAATTGTAGTAACTAAATTTTCTAATGTTGGACAAATGTGTGTGGCTCCAGATTATTTATTAGTGCATCATTCTATTAAAGCGCAAGTGGTTGAAGCGCTGATTTCCACTATTAAAAAATTCTTTACAGATGAAGCGTCTTCCGTTGAGCATTATGGTAAAATTATTAACGAAAAACAATTTGATAGAATTATTAAATATTTAAATGACGGCACTATCCTTTATGGAGGCGCAAGCAATAGAGAAAATTTATTTATTGAACCCACGTTAATGGATAAGGTAGATATAGAAAGCCCTATCATGAAGGAAGAAATATTTGGCCCAATCCTTCCTA
>CANJJU010000082.1 GCA_947474815.1 Chitinophagaceae bacterium
AACGCAGAAAAATTAAAGGCATTAAAGTTAACAATGGACAAGATTGACAAAGACTTTGGAAAAGGGTCTGTCATGATGATGAATGAAAAGACAAATATTGAACAAGGAGTTATTTCTACTGGTTCAATTGGTTTGGATGTGGCATTAGGAATTGGCGGTTTGCCAAAAGGACGTGTTATTGAAATTTATGGTCCGGAATCTTCTGGTAAAACGACGCTTGCTATACATGTCATTGCTGAGGCGCAGAAAAAAGGTGGCTTATGTGCATTCATTGATGCGGAACATGCATTTGATAGTGCTTATGCACAAAAATTAGGGGTAGATATTGATAACCTACTTATTTCTCAACCAGATTATGGAGAGCAGGCATTGGAAATTGCGGATAGATTAATTCTATCGGGTGCATTAGATGTAGTAGTAATAGATTCTGTCGCTGCATTGGTTCCTAAAAGTGAATTAGAGGGAGAAATGGGAGACAGTAAAATGGGATTGCATGCAAGATTAATGAGTCAGGCACTAAGAAAATTAACGGCAACGATTTCTAAAACAAATAGCTGTTGCATATTTATTAATCAGTTGAGAGAGAAGATTGGTGTAATGTTTGGCAATCCTGAAACAACTACTGGAGGAAACGCTTTAAAGTTTTATGCTTCTGTTCGACTTGATATTAGAAGAATGACGCAGATTAAAGATGGAGACGAAGCGGTGGGTAATCATATTAAAGTAAAAGTGGTTAAAAATAAAGTAGCTCCTCCGTTCCGTCAGGCTGAATTTGATATTATTTATGGAGAAGGGATTTCAAAAGTGGGAGAAATTATAGATATGGGTGTTGAATTAGGGATTGTACAAAAAAGCGGTAGTTGGTTTAGTTACAATAGCGATAAAATGGGTCAAGGTCGTGAAGCGGTTAAACAATTGTTGGTTGATAATCCTGAAATGGCCAATGAAATAGAAGCTAAAATCAGAGAAAAAATAAAAGAAATGCGAGCAGCTTAGTAAGCGCTTCGTTTTTAAAATAATTGAATATAGAAAGTATTCATTGTTGGGTTAGCAAGATAAGATAACAGTCCATCCTTAAAACATGGGCTGTTTTTTTATGCAGTTACCTGTCAGCTAGAAATAATTTAACTTGCGTGCATAAAATACATGGCTTGCAAAAAAACCTCCAATCACATCTAGCATTATTAGGAACGAATCTGTTTTTCGCTATTAATTTAACGGCTGTTAAATATTTAATAAGCAATGGGTATGTAAAAGCGTTTGGACTTAATTTTATCAGAATCAGTGTTACTGCAGCATTGTTGTGGTTGATATTTTTATTTAACCCCGTTAAAACTCGCATTGATCGAAAAGATTTTGGAAGGTTTGTTTTGTGTTCAATTACGGGTATTGTGATTAATCAATTGTTATTTATAAAAGGCTTGTCGTTCACCTATCCAATTCATGCTTCTTTGTTGATGTTGATTACACCCATACTAATCACACTGATTGCTTCTTGGCTTCTTAAAGAAAAAATAAATTCATATAAAATAACTGGTCTGATATTTGGTATTAGTGGTGCCGCGGTGTTGATTCTTGCAAGGGTACAGGCTGCTAATGCAAAAGAAGTAATGCTAGGAGATATTCTAATTATTATCAATGCCATTTCTTATACTTTTTATTTTATTCTTGTAAAGCCATTAATGAAGGCGTATAATCCTATCACGGTTATAAGAATGATTTTTACGATCGGCGTTTTTGTTGCTTTTCCATTCTGTTGGACTGAGTTTTCGCAAACGCCCTGGCACTTGTATGGCAGTATAGAATGGACAATGTTGGGTTTGATTGTTATTGGAGGTACTTTTCTTGCGTATCTTTTTAATGTGTATGGAATAAAGATTTTGGGGGCTTCTGTAGCGGGATCTTATATTTATTCTCAACCTGTATTTGCTACCATTATTGCAGTGATTTTTTTGGGTGATGAACTTGAATTATATAAAATTATTGCAGCGGTATTTATTTTTTCAGGGGTTTATTTAGCAAACAAAAGCATTGCACATGATTGAATATATCATTGTAAACAAAGAAGAAGAATTCATTGAGGCAGCTAAACTATTTCAAGAGTATGCTGCTTGGCTTAATGTAGACTTGTCGTTTCAGCGATTTGACGAAGAGCTGCAAAACTTAAAAATCATGTATGCTTCACCTCTAGGAGGGATTATATTGTGTAAACAAAACAATGAATACATTGGTTGTATAGCAGTGAGGCCTCAAGAGGATAATATTGCAGAATTAAAAAGAATGTACATCAAGCAAGCATATAGAAGATCCGGAATAGGGAGTGAATTATTACAACAATCTTTAACTCTTGCTACCAAGGCGGGTTACAAAAAAATCAGATTAGACACATTAAATACAATGACGCCTGCAATGAATCTTTATAAGGCAAATGGATTTTACACTATTCCTGCTTATTACTACAACCCAGAACAAACGGCTGTTTATTTTGAAAAAGAGTTGTAGTGATTAAATGTTTTTTGGGTAATCAAAAAATAAAAATCGTTTCTCGCATTGTTCAAAATCACTCCATTTTTCTATGGATGCTTCTACTGCAAAAACCCCACAGGTGGGCATGTTGTCTATTTTAACAGCAGCAGTTAGTTCGTTTACAAAGTCTGTAATTCCAGGGTTGTGTGTAAAAACAGCGGCACAATTAATTTTATTGTCAATAGAAGACACTACTTCAAAAATGCTTTTTGAGTTGGCGTGATACAATGCATTCGTAAATTCTATATTGTTTTCAGCCTTGAATACTTTACTAAAATGAATACAAGTTTGTTTTGCTCTTACGGCGGTGCTACTAAGAAAAAGGTCTATCGGTATTTCTTTATTTACTAAACGATTGGCTATTTCGGGGGCGTCTTTGTTTCCGCGATCATTCAAGGGTCTGTCTTTGTCAGATTGTCCAATTAAGGCCCAGCTACTTTTTGCATGTCGGATAACCAGCAGTGTTTTCATATTATAAATTAATATCCACGCTTATCTTTTCCTTCTAAGAAGTTCATCAATGCTTTGTTGCAAACCTTGTTTCCTCCCGGTGTGGGGTAGTTGCCAGTAAAATACCAGTCTCCTGTATTATTTGGACAAGCTTCATGAAGTGTTTCTATTGTTTGATAGATCACTTCTACAGGAATGGTTACATCTGTGGGTGTTATAAGCGCCGCTATTTTATTAGAGATTTCTACCAATGTAAATGGCTTGTAAATTTGTCTGACTAAATTTTCGGTATGTAATAAATTCTTTTCTTCTAATGTCTTGCATTTCTCTAAAAGAGTTGTCAATAAGCTTTCTTGTCCTCTTTCCTTCAACAATGCTATAGCAGCTTTAAATGCAATAAAATCTCCTAGCTTGCTCATGTCTATTCCATAACAATCGGGATACCTGATTTGGGGAGCTGAGGAAACAACAATAATTTTTTTTGGATGCAAGCGACTTAGCATGCGGATGATACTTTCCTTTAAGGTGGTTCCCCGTACAATACTGTCGTCTATTATTACTAGAGCGTCTTGGTTTTTACGAACGGTCCCATAGGTAATATCATACACATGCTGAACCATTTCGTTTCTACTGCTATCTTCGGTAATAAAAGTGCGAAGCTTTACATCTTTGATAGCTATCTTTTCAATTCTAATTCTTCGATTAACCATTTCAGATAGCTTCTCTTCATCGTATGCTTTCCCCCAGCTTAGTATTCTTTCTATTTTAATTTTATTTAGATAGTCTTCTGCGCCTTTAATTAATCCGTAGAATGCTGTTTCTGCTGTATTGGGTATAAAAGAAAAAATCGTGTTTTTTAAATCATAATCAATTGCCTTTAATACAATGTCGCTTAGGTTTCTTCCGAGAGCAAGGCGTTCTCTATAAATTTTTTCATCGCTACCTCTGCTAAAATAGATTCGTTCGAAACTGCAAGCTTTTCTTTCTTTTGCAGGAACAATTTCCTCGATACTATAATTTCCATTTGCTTTTACAATCAATGCCATGCCAGGCATTAATTCTTGTACTTCATTTTCTTCCACATTAAACGCAGTTCTTATGGCGGCCCTTTCACTTGCAGCTACAATTACTTCCTCGTTGATGTAATAGTAGGATGGACGAATGCCGTGAGCATCTCTTAATACAAATGCATCGCCATTCCCAATCATTCCGCCAATATGAAACCCTCCATCAAAAAAAGGAATGGCTTTTTTTAACACATTGAGAATATCTAATTCATCGGGAGTTTTTTCATCTTCTGCTACAATAAAATGATGTATTACTTCCATCATTGCAGACAAATCACTTTGTATTTGAAAAGCGTCTGGGGTAAGGTTTATTTGTTTAAAAAGCTCTTCTGTATTTACTAAATTAAAATTTCCTGCCAAGGCAAGATTTCTTGCTGGGATAATATTTTTTTTAATAAACGGATGGCAAAATGCTACATCATTTTTCCCTTGCGTTCCATATCTCAAATGTCCGAGTAGTATTTCCCCCATCATTTCAAGATGTCCTTTCATTAAACCCGGATGTTGTTTAATGTCGGGCTGAAGTTTTTCTATCTCAGCAATTTCTTTTCCAATGGTATCAAAAATCGCTGCAATCGGTTGGGGGTCGTTGCTTCTAATTCGATATAAAAAAGGGTATCCGGGTTCTGTATCTAATTTCAGGGTGGCCACTCCTGCCCCATCTTGTCCGCGGTTGTGTTGTTTCTCCATGAGGAGATACAATTTGTTTAGGCCGTATAATGCAGAATTATATTTTTGTTGGTAATAACTAAAAGGTTTGCGAAGTCGAATGAAAGCGAGACCACATTCGTGTTTTATTTGATCACTCATTATTAGAGAGTCGGGTGTTGAATCGTAAAATTAACTTATAGTAACAGAGTAAACAAAAACATATTGATGAAGTACCCATTGAAATGTTTAACGTTTGAAGTTTGAGGAGTTTCAAAGGCCGCTTTTCATCTCAGCGATCAACGTTTCAACTTCTTAAACCCTTGAAACTTTTTAAGCATAATAATCCAGTATCAAGCATCCGGTATCTAGCATCAAATATCCAGCACCCCCCCCTTACAATCCGCTCAAAGTAAATCCTACTTGCAAAAGATTCATTTTACTTGCTACATTATCCTTAAAAACAGCAGAGAGATTATAGCTACCAAAAAGACTAACTGCGCCATATCCTACTCTTGCAGTAGCGGCTATTTTGGTTGAATTAAAATATGATTTAGAGCTTGTCTTTTCCGTATAACTATTAATAGTCTTGCCTGTAGCGTCTTGTAAGGTTTTTCCTTTTGTGTGAGCATTTAGCAAGGTCCCCACCTTTACACCAATAGCAGCTTTAAAGCTCTTGTTTGGATTTTCAGGATGAGTAGCATAACGAATTTCTACAGGAATTTCTGCATAAGCAGTACTTACTTTGTATTTTTTAAATCTGCTTAGCGTATCAAGCGAACCGAATATCAGTGTTGAAGTAGTTCCTGTAATATCCACAGATAAATTTTCAAAAAAGAGGTGACTGGTTCCAATGCCTATTCCAAAGGCTGCGCTAAATTTAGGGTTGTTTTTAAATGGCTTGTTCATCATAAGGTATACACTAAGTCCTCTTGACAAGCCTTTTTTATGACTGCTAATACTATCCGGTGCACCCATCCAGCTGTCTGAGCTAAACTGCATCATCAAATGATCGCCCGATTGGCTAGATAGATCGATGGTCTTTTTTGGAGTGGTTTTTTGGGCAAAAGAGGTGCTAAAAGCAGCAAAAGAGATCAATAGAACGAATAGTTTTTTCATGTTTTATATTAAGGGGTAAAATAGATGTTTATTTAGTTAAATGCGCGTTTGTAACAAGCCAAAGGTACCACCTAAGTTTTATATTTCATATTAAAGGGTTGAATAATAAGGGCCGGGTTAGTGAGGTGCTCACCTAGGCTACGAAACACACCCTAGAAAATCCATTTTTTTTATTATAAAATTAACATTTATAAACTTTTTTCAATAAATTTGAAATCGTCTCCGGTGTTGTGGGCATTCTACAATAAAATATGCCTTTTTTAAAGGGATGAAGACCATTAACAAGCAAAATTTATATCTAAATACTATCAAATGAAATCAGTTTTACATTCAATCTTTTCAAAAAAAGTATTATTTCTTATATTACTAAGTAGTGTAGGTTTTTTTAGTTGGTCTCAAACCACAGAAACCTTTACAACTACAGGTGCTAATAGTTGGATATGCCCAGCAGGAGTAACATCGGTGACCGTAGAGACTTGGGGAGGCGGAGGAAGAGGAGGGTCTAGAGTAACAACTGGTAGTAACGGTTATGGTGGTGCGAGTGGTGGCGCCTATTCGAAGAAGGTGATTACAGTAAATCCGGGAACTACTTATTATTTTTTAGTTGGAGCAGGTGCAACCAATACTTCAAATGGAGCAAGTTCATGGTTCAACGCATCTACTACATCACCCTATAACTCTACAAATGCAGCGCCTACTGTATTATCAGAAGGCGTGTTAGCAAAAGGAGGTGCATCGGTTGCCAATAACACTACTACAGGTGCTGCTATTGTAACGGGTTCAATTGGTGATGTTATTAATGAAGGTGGAGCAGGAGTTACAGGAGTAGCTGGATCATATGGTGGAGCAGGGGGTTCGTCTGGAGGGGTTTCTGTAGCATCAGCAGGGGCAACAGGTGTTGCCGGAACGACTAGTACTGCATCTGCCTCTAATCCAACTGGAAGCGGCAAAGGTGGTAATGGTGCTTCCTCAAATGGTTCTGGTTCAGCCGGCTCTCAGCCTGGCGGCGGCGGCGGCGGCGCATTACGAACTAGTAGTGGAAGTCCTACTGGCGGTAATGGGGGAAACGGACAAGTAATATTAACCTATACACAACCCGCATGTTCGGGCACTCCTGCACCGGGAAATACAGTGGCCTCTGTTAATCCTGTAGTAAATGCAGGGACAACGGTTTTGTCTCTACAAAATGCAACTTCAGGAAGCGGGGTAACCTATCAATGGCAATCATCGCCTGATGGAACAACTTGGACCAATGTGCCCTCAGGCGGAACCAACGCTACGTATACTACAAGCTTAACGGCGGATACATATTTTCAATGCGTTGTTACTTGCTCTGGTAATACAGGAACCTCCAACTCTCTGTTAGTAACTCACACTGTATCTTATTGTACACCTTCTTCTGCTACCACAACCTACTATATTACAGGAGTTACAACTTCATTGGGTATAGCGAATATCAATAATACAGGAACATCATATGGGTTGTCT
>CANJJU010000083.1 GCA_947474815.1 Chitinophagaceae bacterium
GAACCGGCCACCCCGACCTTGGCAAGGTCGTGCTCTACCAAATGAGCTACTTCCGCAATTGTATAAGAACTTTTTTAGGACTGCAAAAATACGGGTTGTTGCAGTAAAAAAACAAACTTTATTTATACTTAGGATTGTACAAAGTATTCTCTGGTACATTCACTTCAGGTTTGCCCTTATAACGGTGTGCATATAAGCTATAACATCCACCCAATACAAATGCAACAATTACAAAAACTTGGCAAAACCATAAAAATCTTGAAGAAGATACCCAGTTGTGAGTAAAGTCTTTGTGTGTATTGTCTATTATTTCATTTTGCATAAAACAAGTATTTTGGATGGCAAAAATAAGACCTTCCGCTTAAAAAAAGCTATTTAGATTCAATAATTTCTGAAAAGGTTTTTCTCTTTTTTATAAAATAGCCCCAAACTATCGAACCTTGGTACCAACCAGACAAAGCAGAAGGCGCTTTAGCAGGTTGGGTAAACTCCCATTTAACAAACAACAACCATTTCATGAAATGCAAATGAGCTTTTGCAATAGCAAAATAATCCCCTCCATTTCCCGATAAAATAGCTCTTATTGCTGCCAACACATCCATCATCATTCTCATCGGTATTTTCCATAGAGCAACTCCTACGGGCAGATTCTTCGCCATCATGATCAGGTTGTTCCGAAAATTTAAATATACCTTTTTAGCATTCCCCTTAGGCAAAGTCCCTCCCCCTACATGATATACAATGGAAGATGGCGCAACATACACTTTATATCCATTTAGTTGAAGTCTCCAGCAAAAATCAATTTCCTCCTGATGAGCAAAAAAGTATTCATCTAATCCACCCTGCTCATGATACACAGTCGAACGCACAAAAAGAGAAGCCCCGCTTGCCCAGAAGCAAGGCATTGCATTGTTATATTGTCCAGCATCTTTTTCACACACATCAAAAACTCTTCCTCTCGCAAACGGATAGCCGAAATGATCTATCCAGCCTCCGCAAGCTCCGGCATACTCAAAAAAATCTTTATTATTATAAGACAATATTTTAGGTTGACAAGCAGCAATTAAACGATCAGATTCCATTAATGCTATAATAGGCTCTATCCAATTAGGCGTAACTTCCACATCACTATTCAACAATACATAATAATCAGCCTTTACTTGTTTGAGCGCACTATTATACCCCTTGGCAAAACCTTGGTTGTTTTTATGCTGGATAATTTCAATTTGAGGAAAATGAAGTTGCAAAAAAGAAACAGAATCATCTGTAGAAGCATTATCCGCAACGATTATTTTCTTATGCTGATAAGCACTGGCAAGCACCGAAGGAAGAAATTGCTCTAAATACTTTCGGCCATTCCAATTCAATATCACGATGGCAACTGAGGGATTTGCCCCTATAGTTGATGTCTGCGGTGCATTAATAGATGAAATATGGTGCTGTTCTGCCAAAAGCGTATTTTATTAATGAGTGACAACAAAAATACTTGATTTATTTTTTATACAGACATCTTCCCCATAAAAGAGAATCCTTAATTTTATACATGCTTTCTTCCCTACTCAACTGGCGTTCTTCTCTTGCATTGGCTGCAATTGTGATAGTTATTGGAACAATCTTTTATTCTGACTTCTTAGCTAAAAAAATTGCAGGAGATGAAAAACAGAAAATTGAACAATGGCTACAAGCGGCAAAAGACATCAATAGCCCCAATACCGCTTCCACTAATTTAGCTAGTAAAATTCTTACAGAGAATAGCGTGGGCATACCCATGATTACCGTGACCGAAAAAGACAGCATACTAGACCATTATAATCTTGACCTCACTAAAGTACATGCTGATGAAAATTATTTACGACTTAAGTTGAATGAATTTAAAAAAACATACCCTCCAATTGTTTGGAAAAACCCATTAAATCCCAACGAAATCAACTTGGTCTATTATGGCGAATCTACTTTATTAAAGGAAATAAAATATTTCCCCTTGATTCAATTGCTAATCGTTTCTCTATTCATCATTATTACATTAATTGCCATAAACACTAGAAATAAAAGTGCTCAAAACCAAGTATGGGTAGGTATGGCAAAAGAAACAGCTCATCAACTCGGCACTCCCCTTAGCTCTTTACAAGGATGGGTAGAAATCTTAAAAGAAAAAGCAGAAAACAAACAGGTTGCCACTGAAATGAGTAAGGATGTAGAAAGACTTAAACTCGTAAGTGAACGATTTGGGAAAATAGGCAGCACTCCTCAATTGGAAGAAGCTGATGTGATGAATCAGATTGAAGAAATGGTAAATTATATTAAACGCAGATCTCCAGAAAAGGTACATTTTTCAATCACACATACTAACAACAAAATAATCACTCAAATCAATCCGCCGCTTTTTGATTGGGTAATTGAAAACCTTTTGAAAAACGCATTAGATGCTATGGAAGGACATGGAAGCGTTTCCATAAATATCAATGAAGACCCTACGCATGTAATGATAGACATTTCAGATACAGGAAAAGGGATTTCAAAGAAGAATATCCAACATGTTTTTACTCCTGGATTTACAACCAAAAAAAGAGGTTGGGGATTGGGCCTTTCGCTTAGCAAAAGAATTATTGAACAATATCACAAAGGCTCCTTATTTGTTAAACACAGCGAGTTGGGTAAGGGCACTACTTTTAGAGTCATTCTAAAAAAATAGCCTCAGCAAAATTGCCAAGGCCATCAAAACATGTGCGGCAAAGGAGATTCGAACTCCCAAGCCCTTTCGAGCGCTACCACCTCAAGGTAGTGCGTCTACCAATTTCGCCATCGCCGCAACTAGTAGAATACAAAGTTAATTTTTAAAGCCGAAAAATTGAAATAATACAGTCTCTTTTGTAAAACTCACTTGCAAAGCTCCCCTATCTTGCCCACAATTGTATATGCATACAATACAACAGCTTTTTATTACCTTGTAAAAAAATTACAGGATGACCAATGAAATTAAATGCCCTCAATGTGGGTATGAATTCGATGTAGAAAAAGTACTGTCTGCCGATATTGAGAATAAACTCAAATTGGAATTTCAAGAAAAACTAAACGACTCCCTTTCTAAAGTAGAAATAGAAAAGCAGCAACTTCTAGCTGATCAAAAACTATTTGAAGAAAAAAAGAGAAATCAAAATGAATTGTTTGCACAAAAGCTTCAACAAGAAAAAGCAAAAATTGAAGAAGAGCTAAACATAGAACTTACGAAAAGCATTGCTACTGATTTTGAAAACAAATTTAAAATACTCGAACAAACCAATCTTCAAAATGAAGCAAAATTAAAAGCAGCAAGAAGCAAAGAGCTTGAATTCTTACAAAAAGAAAAACAACTGAAAGACAAAGAAGAAGAACTGGAAATAACCCTTCAACAAAAATTACAAGAAGAACGCAGTCAATTTACCGAGCAAATCCGATTGCAGGAAATGCAAAAAAACGAATTGAAAGAGAGCGAGTATAATTTAAAACTTCGAGAGTTAGAAAAGCAACTCGATGACCAGAGAAAACTTGCCGAAGAAATGAAGCGCAAAGCAGAACAAGGCTCCATGCAATTGCAGGGAGAAGTGCAAGAACAAGCGCTGGAAGAATTATTAAGAGCCAGCTTCCCCTTTGATATTATCAGCGAGGTGGCAAAAGGTGTTCGTGGAGCCGATTGCATTCAAACCGTAAGAAATGCAAATTCTCAAGAATGCGGAAAAATTATTTATGAAAGCAAAAGAACCGAAAGCTTTACTGCAGAATGGATAGATAAATTAAAAGCAGACATGCTTTCACAAGGCGCCGACATTGCCATAATTGTTACCAAAACAATGCCCAAAGACATGAATCAATTTGGTGAAAAAAATGGCGTATACATCTGTAATTTCAAGGAGGTAAAAAGCCTTGCCGTAGTGCTTCGAAATGCTATCCTTAAAATAAGCGAATCGAGAAAAAGCCAGGAAAATAAAGGAGATAAAATGGTCTCCTTATACAATTATCTTACCAGTCAAGAGTTTGTGGGCAATTGGAACGCGATGCGTGAAGGATTCAGAAACTTGAGAGGAATGTTGCAAAAAGAAAGAGAAGACTTTGAGAAAAACTGGAAGAAAAAAGAGAAACAAATCGAATTAATCATACAAAACTCTCTACATATATCCGGTTCTATTGAAGGCATTGCAGGTCAAGACTCTATTGATATGCATCTAGAAAGCGACAACGTGGATAATCTGTTAGAAAACTAAAGGCTCCTCCCCTACTTATTGTGTTTTTCATTCATGATTTATATTAATTTCAATATAATTAAATAAATTATTTTTTTATGAAAAGACTACTATTTGTAGTAAGCATACTACTATTCTCGGGTGTAGTATTTGCTCAACAAAATTATGCTGTAAAGGTTATTGATTCCAAAACAGGCGCTTCGATCCCAAATGCATCAGCATTAATAAAAATATCCAACAAAGGAGCGACCAGCAATACTGATGGTTTATTATCAATTGAAGCAAGTAAAAACCAAGAACTGGAAATTAGCTCTATTGGATACAAGTCTGCCACCATTACACTGGCTTCAGCATCAAGTATTGTTGTATCACTCGAAGCAATTATTACCAATCTCGACGATGTGGTTGTAATTGGGTCAAGAGGCGCTGCAAGAGCAAAAACTGAAACTGCAGTACCCGTAGACGTTATTAAAATAAATCAAACAGGCATGCCTACTGGCAGAATGGATTTAACCTCTGTTCTAAACATGGCAGCCCCTTCTTTTAATTACAATAAGCAAACAGGTTCGGATGGCGCAGATCATATTGATCTTGGAACCTTAAGAGGATTAGGCCCCGATCAAACACTGGTGTTGATCAATGGAAAAAGAAGACATCAAACAGCTTTTGTTGCTTTGTTCGGCACCAGGGGACGTGGTAATTCGGGCGTGGATTTGAATGCATTCGCACAATCGTCTGTAGACAGAATTGAAATATTGAGAGACGGCGCTTCTGCACAATACGGATCGGATGCGATGGCGGGCGTTATGAACATTGTACTGAAAAAAGACGTTAACAACTGGACCATCAATACGGGTTGGGCAGGAAATTATGATGATAAATACAATGCATACAAAACAAGAAAAGATCAACAATATTATTACAGCCGTCCAATTGATGGTGGCACATATACTTTTTCTGCCAATCATGGAATCAAGCTGAACAACAATGGAGGCTTTCTTAATATTTCATTGGATTATTTAAATCAAGCTAAAACATTCCGCCAAGTAGCAGACACCAATATTTGGACGAATAAAAATGCCCTGCCCTTGAATGCTTACAGAAGAGGATTCGGGGATGGCTCGGTAGCTACCGTCGGAACGATGTTTAATATGGAATTGCCTACCAGCGCGAGCAAGAAGACAACTGTTTATGCATTTGGTGGATACAACAACAAGAAATCTGACGCATATGCATATACGCGCAATTATAGCTGGAGCCCCAACAGGTTCCCAGTAGACGAGCAAGGGGATTTAATTTACGACGCTGATATCATGCGCACAACCTCTGACGGAGAAATTTATTACAACCCACACATCCAATCCATTATCAATGACCTTTCTTTATCTGCAGGTGTAAAAGGCAGTTGCAACAAAGGATGGAAATGGGATTTGAGCAATACGATCGGCAGAAATGATTTTCATTATTACGGCGACAAAACATACAATGCATCCATGATCATCATCCCTGGAACACAAAGACAAACGCATTTTGATGATGGCGGATTCAACTTCTTGCAAAACACCACCAACCTCGATTTCAGTAAATCTTTTACCAATATCGCGAATGGTTTGAATCTTGGCTTGGGTGCAGAATATAGATTTGAGCAATATTCTATATATAAAGGAGAGGAAGCTTCTTATAAGATTTATCCCAACACATTCGATCAGGCAGGTGGCTCACAGGGCTTCCCTGGATTTAGCCCCAATGACGAAATAAAAGCCACTCGAAATAACGTCAGTTTGTATGCAGATGCAGAATTGAATCTTTCTACAGCCCTTCTGTTGGATGGAGCTGTTAGATTTGAAAACTATTCTGATTTTGGATCGATTGCCACTTTCAAACTAGCCAGTCGTTACAAAATTGCCAGCAATTTCAACCTTAGGGGATCTGCCAGCACAGGCTTCAGAGCGCCCTCTTTACAACAAATCAATTTTAGTAACACCCTTACTTCTTTCTACGGAGGAGTATTGGTTAACTCGAGAATTGCCAACAACAATGACCCAATCACTCGCATAGCAGGCATCGATAAGCTAAAACAAGAAACGTCTATTAATGGAAGTTTGGGCTTTGCATGGAAGCCACTCCCTGGAATGACAGTAACAGTTGATGGGTATATGGTGAGTGTAAAAGACAGAATCGTTTTGTCAGGACTATTCAGCGCCGATGATGCTTCTCTACCCATCGCTTTAACAGATCAGATGAATCAATTGGATGTGAAGACAGTGCAGTTTTTCTCCAATTCCGTAAATACGACCAATTACGGTGTTGATGTGCTAATTGACTACAACAAAAAAATTGGCAATAACAATTTAAAATTATTGTTGGCTGCCAATTATCAGTCGATGAAGATTGATAAGGTGAATATTCCAGATGCCCTTAACGACAGCTACTTGCATCGTAAAACATTCTTTAGCGACCGAGAAGAAGCATTCTTGAAAGCATCTGCACCAAATGCCAAATTGAACCTTACTGCAGAATATAGTGTAAAAAAATGGACAGTAGGTTCACATGTGAATTATTTTGGACAAATGAAAACACTCGGATTTGGATGGACTGGTTTGGCGAGCGCTGCTGGCACCGGAGGCCCTGGCGACCCAGCTATTTCAGGTAGTTTCACCGGCATCGACCCTTATGTGGACATTGATGGATACAGCGATGGAGTGAATGTTGCCAAAGAAGAGTTTTTATACAAAGGCAAAGTCACTATTGACTTGTATGGCTCTTATAAGTTAGCTAAAAAAGTTACCCTTTTTGCAGGAGTTGACAATGTACTGAATGTGCATCCCAATTTTGCAGCGGTTCCCAATGCTCGCTACGAGGCATTCGACAATGAAGCAGGTGGCGCATGGGAGTCTGTTCAAATGGGCTTTAACGGAAGAAGGCTGTTTACCAAACTGGCTTTTAATTTCTAATAAAAACTTATAAATTATTTACTCAAGCGTTTACAATAATGATTGTAAACGCTTTTTTTCAAAATAGATTACC
>CANJJU010000084.1 GCA_947474815.1 Chitinophagaceae bacterium
AGAAAAAAGTGAAAGAATAGTATTAAAAGGAAAAATGCAGAAAGATTACTTTGAATGCAAGGACATCCTGTTAAAATGTCCAAGTAAATACAAAGACGACAAAAAAGAATTAGAAAAAAATATGCAGGAACAAACCACTGCAAAATAGAAATCAAAAGCATTACAATGAAATTTGAAGGAGAACATTTATTACCCGGACAAATAGGTCATTTTTTTATTATACTCTCTTTTGTCGCTGCCCTACTTTCAGTAGTCTCGTTTTTTTTCGCTGGCCGCCAAAAAGACCTAATTGAAAAAAAGAATTGGCTTCGGCTAGGAAGTATTTCTTTTTATATTCAAACCATCAGTACGCTTGCGATTTTCTTTACTATTTTTTACATCTGCTTTAATCATTACTACGAATACATGTATGCTTATAAGCATGCATCTAAAGAATTAGAATATAAATTTTTATTGGCTTGTATTTGGGAAGGCCAGGAAGGAAGTTTTCTATTGTGGGCTATATGGCATGCTATTTTAGGAACATTGATATTATGCAGCAACAAAGAATCCTCTAAAAACACTTGGCAAGCACCCGTGATGACCATTATCAGTCTAGCGCAGTTTTTTTTGATGCTAATGATACTAGGTATTTATGTATTTGATGTTAGAATTGGCAATAGTCCTTTCTCTTTAACGCGCAATGAAATTGCAGCGCCAATTTTTAGTCAGGCTAATTATTTGAGTTTTATTAAAGATGGAATGGGATTAAACGTCTTGCTTCGAAATTACTGGATGGTTATTCATCCCCCTATCCTTTTTCTTGGCTTTGCTTCTACTATTGTTCCATTTGCCTATGCCTATGCTGGCTTGCAAACTAAAAAACATGAAGATTGGGTAAAACAAGCGATTCCTTGGACATTATTCAGTGCATGCGTTTTAGGCGTGGGCATATTGATGGGCGGAAAATGGGCTTATGAATCTTTGAGCTTTGGAGGCTACTGGGCCTGGGATCCTGTTGAAAATGCCTCTTTGGTTCCATGGCTTATTTTAATTGCAGGCATTCACTGCATGTTGATTTATAAAGCAACTGGACATTCCCTTAGAGCAAGCTACCTTTTTGCCATACTCACTTTTACTTTTGTGTTGTACTCAACGTTTCTAACTCGTACCGGAATTCTTGGCGACACTTCTGTTCATGCATTCACTGAAGCGGGCAAAGCAATCAATATTATGATTGGCCTTTTTGTGTTATCATTTTTCATTCCAATGATGACACTTTATATTATCAACTATAAAAAAATACCTACCAATACAAAAGAAGAAGAAACAAATTCAAGAGAATTTTGGATGTTTATTGGATCGCTTGTTTTCTTTTTATCTGCCATGTTTATCATTACTGTAACCTCTATTCCTGTATACAGTAAAACTCCCTTACTAAAAGACCTTATCACAAAAATTCATGGCGGCGTACTTGCTATGCCTGAAAATGCAGAATTTCTTTATAATAAAATAATGATATTGGTAGCTTTTATTATTGGAATATTATCAGCCATTACTCAATATTTTAAATACAAATCAACTCCTAAGAATTATTTTTTCAAAAAGATAGCCCTTCCTACATTCATTGCAGCGATTATTACAATTCTTGTTGCTATTTTTTATCCTTTCCATTTCTATAAAAATGGTCCAGGATTTTTAGGAGCCATCTATGCTGCATTTTTTGCAGCAGTTTACGCTGTAGTTGCAAATGCGATGTACATTTCAATCGGATTAAATAACAAACTAAAAAATGCAGGCGGCGCTGTATCTCATGCAGGGTTTGCGTTAATGATTGCTGGCATGCTAATTTCGAGTAGCAATAAAGAAATTATCAGTGATAGTTCGGTTAATGGAATCAGTGTTCAAATTGGCAAAGATCCCATGACAAAACAACAAGATAACCCTCGTGAGAATCTGACACTTATTAGAGACATCCCCACCACAATGGGTGATTACCAAGTCACTTATACAAAAGACTCTGCCGGAAATGAAAAGGGAAGAAAATTCTATTACCTACAATTCAAAAAGAAAAATAGCTTACCAAACGACCCCACTCTAGCATTTAGATTGCAGCCAGATGTCTATCTGATGAAAGACAATAATATGAGCAGCAACCCCGATACGAAATCCTTTCTTACAAGAGACATCTTTACATATATTTCTTATGCGTTAAACGATGAGAAAAACATCGACACAGCGCAATTCAAAACAATTGAATTAGCAGAAGGCGATACAGGATTTTATAATAATGGTTACTTTATCTTAAATAAGATTATAAAAAATCCAATTAGTTCGAAATATACGCTTGGCCCAACTGATATCGCTTTAATGGCCGATATACAATTTGTAAGTAAAGACAGCATGCATTATAAAGCCATGCCCATCATAAAAGCGGATAGTCTTGGCATTCTACAAATAGACGATACCCTTTACGCTCAAAATTTATTTGTAAAATTCATTGGCGTGGGAGAAGATAAGAAAATAAAAATAGGCATTAAGGAATCCGAAAATCCAATAGACTTTGTAACTGTAAAAGCTTTTGTATTCCCCTACATCGCATTGGTTTGGCTTGGCTTGCTGATCATGACAATAGGGATTCTAATGAGTCTAATGAAAAGACTAGAGTGGACTAACTTGCAAACATCCTTAGCTCTGATACTTGTTACGAGCGCATTGTTTTACATGTTTCTACTAGCTAATTAATTTTTTAAAATAACGTAGATTTCTTTAAGATTATTTTAGCTTTTTGAATACATTAAAGAACAAAATGGATTCTGTAAATTTACAGTAATGAGCCTTTACAATGTCCCCATATTACTAAAACGAATCCTGCTCGTAGTTTTCATTACGCTCTCCTGTAAAGCAGCTTCTGCACAAATCGGGATTTATGATACATTACAAATTCGCGCCATTGTTTACGAAGGCGATACTATTATCCTTTCAACCTTAAGCAATATTTATGTTTATGCGCAATTAACAGATGCTCAGAAAAAAGCAATAGCAAAATATAACAGATTAAGAAATGCAGTTTATGTAACTTATCCTTATGCAAGAAAAGCGGGGATTTTAATGAATGACATCAATTACAAATTACGCTCCATCAATGACAATAAATTGAGAAAGCGATACATCAATTCAAGAGAAAAAGAATTAAAGAAAGAATTCACTACCCCCCTCACCAATCTTTCTGTTTACCAGGGAAAAATATTAATGAAATTAATAAACAGAGAAACAGGTGATAATTGCTACGAAATAATTAAGGAATATAAGAGTGGTTTAACTGCCAGGATCTACCAAACCGTTGCATTCTTTTTCGACACTAATTTAAAGCAATCATACAGCCCTAATGACGAAGACAGGGTTATTGAGCGGATTGTTCAAGAAGTACAGCGATTATATGGCTATACTGAGATTGCTAAGCGTTCTTCTCTGTGATACACTTCTCGTGTTTTAGTTCACATCTATTCCACAAGAAGGCATTTTTATCCATATTTAGGTTAACTTGCCGAAGACTTACCAATCATCAAAATGAAATTAGACATTCTTGCCTTTGGAGCCCATCCTGATGACGTAGAACTTAGTTGTTCTGGCGTACTCTTATTGGAAAGAAACAATGGGAAAAAAGTTGGAATCATTGATCTAACGGAAGGAGAATTGGGCACAAGAGGATCCGTAGAATCTCGCTATGAAGAAGCACGCAATGCTGCTGAAATAATAGGAGTAGCCATCAGGGAAAATTTACAACTGGCAGACGGCTTCTTTTTAAATGATAAAGAAAGTCAACTTAAAGTCATTCAAACCATTCGTAATTATTGCCCAGATATTATCATTTGTAACGCTCCGGAAGACAGGCATCCTGATCATGGAAAAGGGTCTGCATTGGTTACCGACGCTGCATTTTTATCTGGCCTATCAAAAATTGAAACATCATTGAATGGCATTGCTCAAAAAGCATGGCGTCCCAAATATGTGTTAAATTATATTCAAGACAGATATTTAGAACCAGACTTTGTAGTTGACATCTCTTCAGTATTTGATAAAAAGATAGAAGCCATTAGAGCATATAAAACACAATTTCATCATCCTGGCATCGAAGGCCCTCAAACTTATATCTCCACTCCTGCCTTTTTGGATGGCGTTATACACAGGCATGAGATGTTTGGGAAAATGATTGGTGTGAAATTTGCAGAAGGGTTTATATCAACAAAAAAAATTGGCATCAAGAGTTTTGATGCTCTTATAAAAGAAAATACATAATATCCAACAAACTTATTAATATGATTACTCCTAAATTCAGAAACCAGCAAAGCTCATCTTTTCATCAAGAATTAAAGAAAAGAGTGCAGGATTATTTTGCTGAAAAAAACTTACAGACAACAGGTGATTTTTCTCTTTATTTTAAAGCAGTTTTGCTGTGGAGCCTCTATGTCGCTTTGTACGTGCATGTGGTATTTTTCAGCCCTTTACCCTGGATTGGAGTTGTTGAATGCCTAATGATGGGTGGACTAACAGCTGCTATAGGATTCAATGTGATGCATGATGGTGGACACGGAAGTTTTAGTAGCAGTAAGTTTTGGAATAAAATTGCCGCATTTTCTGTTAATGCCCTTGGAGCCAGTGCACTCATGTGGAATAACAAACATAATATTGTACATCATACCTATACAAACATCGACGGGATAGATGACGACATAGAAATCAAGCCAATGTTGCGTATGTGTTCTACTCAGAAAAAATATTTCATTCACCGCTTTCAACATATTTATGTGTGGCTACTCTATCCACTGTTATTAATCGTTTGGGTTTTTGCCTCTGACTACACAAAATATTTTAGAAAAAGAGTAGGAATCGTTCCTATAAAAAAATTAAGCAGATTCGATCATTTCGCTTTTTGGATTGCAAAAATTGGATACTATTTTATGATGATTGGATTGCCGATTTACAAATTAGGTTTTGTTAACTGGTTAGTAGGATTTTTAATCATTACCATGGTGGCTGGACTTGTATTGAGTATTGTGTTTCAATTGGCTCATACAGTTGAAGAAGCTGCCTTCCCTGTTCCTGCAGATAATAATGACATTGAAAACGAATGGGCGATTCATCAAATACAAACAACTGCCAACTTTGCCACTAAAAACAAATTGATCTCTTGGCTTGTTGGAGGATTGAATTTCCAAATTGAACATCATTTGTTTCCAAAGATTTCCCATATTCACTACCCTGCTATTAGCAAAATCATCAAAAACACTTGCGATGAATTCGATATTAAATACATTGAATTCAAAAGAATGAGAGATGCCATTCTGTCTCACTCAATGCATTTGAAACGCATGGGGAATGCATAATTGATATACCTATTAGGGATTTTAACTTGCTTCATTTTTTTGATAGATTCATGAAAAAAAAATTGGTAGGATTAACTTTATTATTGTTATTTCAACTCCCCTTCTCTACTAATTCTTTTGCCCAGCAAGTTGATACTATTCAACATACATTCAATTCAACCATCCTAAAACCTAGCTCGCTTATTCTACCCGGCGCTATGATTTTGTACGGCGTTTGGGCAACTGAAAATACTTCATTAAAAAAAATAAACAACAACATTAAAGATCAGATTTACGTTAACAATCCTCATGGGAAAGTACATATAGATGATTACTTTCAATACACACCAGCGGCAATTGCATTAGGGCTGAGCTGTGTAGGAATAAAGGGGAAAGACAATACTAGAGACATTGCAATGATTTATCTGATGTCTAATGTAATCCTAAACGCAACGGTAACTACCTTAAAGCACACCACACATCAATTAAGGCCCGATGGGTCAGCTTATAACTCATTCCCTTCTGGACATACTACCGAAGCATTTGCCTCAGCAGAGCTTCTTAGAATAGAATACAAAGATCGATCGCCCTGGTTGGGGATTGTTGGTTATAGCATTGCTGCCGCTACAGGATACCTGAGAATGTACAACAATAAACATTGGTTTAGTGACGTGGTTTCAGGTGCAGGAATAGGAATAGCCTCCACTAAAATTGCTTATTGGTTGTATTCTAAGGTTAAGCCTAAATTATTTAAACACAAAAAAAGAAATACGTTTGTTGTTCCTACCTATCATCAGGGCAATATTGGCTTGAGCATCTCATATAGGGTCAATTAAATACTTTCCCACTAGTTTATATAATAATCAGAAATAAAATTGGTTTGTTGTAAATTTGCCACTCAGAACCTAACGTATGAGTGAAGAAAAAAGCCTAAACTTTATTGAAGAAATCGTAGAAAACGATTTGCAATCTGGCAAATACAAGTCTATTATTACCCGTTTCCCACCAGAACCAAATGGATATTTACACATAGGTCACTCAAAAGCTATTTGCCTAAATTTTGGATTGGCTTCTAAATATGGTGGCAAAACAAATCTTCGTTTTGATGACACCAATCCAGTTACAGAAGATACAGAATACGTAGAGAGCATTAAAGACGATATTAAATGGCTAGGATTCAATTGGTCAAATGAATTATACGCATCTGATTATTTTGATAAAATCTATTCCTATGCTGTTCTACTCATTAACAAAGGATTGGCTTACGTTGATGATAGTACGTCAGAAGAAATTGCACAGTTAAAAGGAACTCCTACTGAACCAGGCAAAGACAGCATATACAGAAGTCGTTCAATTGAAGAAAATATTCTCCTGTTCAATGAAATGAAAGCGGGTAAATATAAAGATGGCGAAAAAGTATTAAGAGCAAAAATCGACATGACACATACCAATATGCTCATGCGCGATCCTATTATTTATAGAATTAAACATGCTCACCATCATCGCACGGGTGACAAATGGTGCATCTACCCTATGTATGATTTTGCTCATGGACAAAGCGACAGCATAGAAAATATTACTCATTCTATTTGCACCCTAGAATTTATCCCACATCGTGAACTA
>CANJJU010000085.1 GCA_947474815.1 Chitinophagaceae bacterium
GACCAAAAAAAATACATCAGGATTTATACTCCAAGCAACCAATATGTAAAAGCCAATTATTTACAATTTAATTATAGCATCAATATATTGCCTAGTGCGGTAGTAAAAAATCAATCGAATGGACTAAAGAAATTTTTATACAGATCAAGTACTAGCTCCGCATTGCAAATTAATAAAAAGGGAATTTCAACCGGAGAAATACTATTCAATCCTTTTGGGCAGGAGCTTGCTGACACGAGTTTGATTAGCTTGAATTCTTTTTTGTCAAATACTTTTTATTATAACAGAACGAATACCAAATGGGGATTTGAAGCAACCCATAGCAAATCCTCTTCAAAGGCTTTGTTAGCCTATGGTTTCGAAAATAGAAACCTTCGAAGCATTACAGCAAAAGCTCGGTATAGTATCAGCAGAACTCTTGTGTCTAATTGGGTGTTTAAAAGTATCCAAAACAATCTCGCAACTTCTGGATATAAATTTGACAATAGAAATTATAGGGTAGATCAATATGTGGTGGAGCCCAATCTAACTTATTTATATAAATCTACTTTGAGGGCTACACTAACTTATGGGTATACCAACAAAGTAAATAGGATTGATTCGATGGAGCAATCGCAGATGCATGCATTGAGTGCCGAGCTTAAGTACAATGTTTTTTCAAATAGTAGCATCAATGCAAAGCTTACTATGAATCAGATTGATTTCAACGCCTATCAAGGAGCCGCCAATACCACCGTGGGGTTTTTATTACTCGACGGCCTGCTGCCTGGGAAGAATTATATATGGAGCATTGATTTTACCAAACGCTTTGCTGGAAACATTGAAATGAATTTCCAATACGAAGGTCGTAAGCCTGGAACAGCCCAAACTGTTCATATAGGCAGGGCGTCTATTAGAGCTATCTTTTAAATTTGTACAGCTAATTTAGTAGGATAATTAGCGTCTTTAAACTTTAATTATTTAGATTGCACCTCTAATGTTTGAATGATAAATGAGTGTAGATAAAATTTTAAATTCCTGGAAGAAAAAAGACTTTAAGCCTATATACTGGTTGGAAGGGGAAGAAGACTATTATATAGATCTTCTTATCAATTATGCTGAACATGAAATTCTTTCTGAGTCTGAAGCGTCATTTAATTTATCGATTTTTTATGGCAAGGATGCCGACTGGACTGAAGTGATCAATGCTTGTAAGCGTTATCCCATGTTTGCCGAAAGACAGGTTGTGTTATTAAAAGAAGCGCAACAAATGAATAGTTTAGAAAAATTAGAGAGCTATGTTGAATCGCCGCTTTCCTCTACTATTTTTATTGTGGGATATAAAGGGAAGGGCGATAAGCGCACTAAATTGTATAAGTTATTAGGTAAAAATGCCGAGATATTTAATTCGCCAAAAATAAGGGAAGACAAGATTCATGAATGGATAGCAAACCTTGTTCATTCAAAAGGCTTTGCCATCGATACCAAAGCGGTCAGTCTTATAGAAGAACATATTGGGAATGATTTGTCGCGTATCGAAAATGAAATTGAAAAAATTTCAGTTAACCTGAAAGGTAAAAAAGTCATCGACGAAAATGACATTGAGAAGTTTATAGGAATCAGTAAAGAGTATAATATTTTTGAATTACAAGCAGCCATTGCAAAAAAAGATCTAGCAAAAGCGGTAAAAATCATCACCTATTTCGAAAGCAATCCCAAAGCGGTGCCTATTCAGTTGGCATTACCAGCTTTGTACAGTTTTTTCTCCAAAGTGTATGCTGTATATGGTTTAGGGAATGCTTCTGAGAGCACATTGAGGCCTTTATTTTATAACAATCCTATCTCTCTTAAACAGGCACAAGAAACCATGAAAAATTATGGATATAGTGGGGTAGAAAAAATAATACTCTTATTAAATCATTATAATTTGAAGGGAATTGGGGTAGGAGATTCAGGCACAAGCGGCGCATCATTGATGAAGGAGATGGCGGTGAAGATGATTCTTTAATTTTTTTTAAAATACACTAAGTGCTTCTATTTTATCTTGAGCTAATTGTTTTTTCAACTCATCTAATCCGTTGAATTTAGCTTCATCTCTAAATTTGGCAACTATTTGCACAGTTACTTTTTTGCCGTAAATCATTTCGTCGAAATCAAAAATATTCACTTCTACAACTCGCTTTGTGCCCCCAACAGTTGGTCTAATGCCAATGTTCATCATTCCTTTAAAAGTATCTTGCATATCTTCTACTACTACCTCTACAGCGTAAACGCCATTTGAAGGAGTTAATTTATTCTCATCTTCAATAAATAAATTTGCAGTAGGGTATCCGATCGTTCTTCCAAGTTTATTGCCTTCAATAACAATCCCGCTAAAAAAATATTGGTATCCAAGAAAGTTATTCGCAGTAGTTACATCTCCCGAGAGGAGTGATTCCCTAATTTTAGTACTGCTTATAATGGCATTTTGGAGCAATTGTTCAGGAATCTCCTTCACGATATAGCCAAATTGAGGAGCGAAATTTTCCAGTAAATGATAGTCTCCCTCGCGATTTTTGCCAAATCGGTGGTCATACCCAATTATAATAGTGTGAGGTTTGAAGCATCTTACTAAGAAATTGCTGATGTATTCAGGAGCCGGCTGATTGGCAAATTCTTTGTTAAAGGGTACCACCACAAGGTGTTCTATTCCTGCTTTTGATAGTAACGCCGCTTTTTCAGTGAGCGTATTGATGATATATAAAGGGTTTTTGCCTGATCCTACTATTTGCTTAGGGTGTGGATAGAACGTGATTAGCACAGGTGTTCCATTGATGGACTTGGCTTCCTCCACTAGTTGTTTGATGATTTGTAAATGCCCCTTGTGCACCCCATCAAAAGTGCCAATTGTAATCACCGCATTGTTGAAATGAGGTAATTGGTCTATGTCATGATATATGTTCATAATCAAAAAGTGGTGCAAAACTAATTGATAATTAATAAATGGATATTTGACTTTACAATTTTAGCTTTGTATCTCAAGTAATTTTATGAGTCTTTATAGTAAAAGAGGCGTTTCCGCTCAAAAAGAAGAGGTTCATGCTGCTACAAAGCATCTGAACCAAGGACTTTATCCCCATGCATTTTGTAAGCTATATCCCGATTTTTTAGGCCAGCACAACGACTTTATAAATGTCATGCATGCTGATGGTGCTGGGACTAAAAGTATTCTTGCCTATTTGTATTGGAAGCAAACAGGAGACCTGTCTGTTTGGAAGGGCATTGCCCAAGACGCTATTGTGATGAATTTGGATGATTTGTTGTGCGTAGGTATTTATAATAACATTGTTTTTAACTCTACAATCGACCGAAACAAACACTTGATTCCAGGAGAAGTACTAGCACAAATAATCAATGGATCGCAGGAGTTGTTTGATCAGCTAAAGACTTTTGGAGTAAACATTGAATACCTAGGAGGTGAAACGGCTGATGTGGGGGATGTGGTGCGTACCATTGCGGTAAATGGCACCATGGCTTGCAGATGGAAAAAAGAGAAGGTTGTTACAAACGAAAAGATAGCGCCCGGTGATGTGATAGTAGGGTTGTCGAGTTTTGGACAATCCACCTACGAATCAAAATACAATAGTGGAATTGGAAGCAATGGGCTAACCTCCGCCCGACACGATGTATTAAGTAAGTTTTATGCGCAGCATTTCAAAGAAAGTTACGATCCCCATCTTGCAGACGAAGTAGTGTATATTGGAAAAAATAAGTTGACAGATTCGGTCGCTAATACTTTTAAAATTGACAGCACCATTGGCGAATTACTGCTGAGCCCTACTCGCACGTATGCGCCTGTATTGAAGTCATTGCTCGAAAATCATTTTGATAAAATACATGGATTGATTCATTGTAGCGGTGGAGGCCAAACGAAATGTTTAAAATACCTTCCGGGTAATTTTAAAATAATCAAAGACAATTTATTTGATCCTCCTCCTGTTTTTGAAATCATTCAACAGAACAGCGGAAGCAGTTTGCGTGAAATGTATGAAGTATTTAATATGGGCTGTCGGCTTGAAATTTATTGCTCCGCATCTGATGCGCAGGTGATGATGGACGCCGCCGCGGCTTATTCAATCGATGCTCAAATAATTGGGAGAGTGGAAGAAAACGTTAAAAAAACGCTTGAAATTCGTTTAAAGGAAGAACTAATTGTTTATTAAATTTTCAAACTTTACATTTGTTAAAATAATGGCAACTGATTTACTCTTAACCGCGATTTTTTTAAATAAAATAATATATGTCTAGATCTATCATTGAACTTCGTGATGTAAATATTTTTCAGGGAGAAACTCGCGTACTCAGCGATGTAAACATTTCTGTAGAGAAGGGGGAATTTGTTTACCTAGTTGGAAAAACAGGTACAGGAAAAAGTAGTTTACTTAAAACATTGTATGGAGATTTAGAATTAACTCAAGGAGAAGGCTGGGTGGCTGGTCATAATCTTAGAGAGCTTACGTGGAAAACAGTTCCGTTTCTTCGCAGAAACCTTGGAGTAGTGTTTCAGGATTTTCAATTGTTAACAGATAGAAACGTAAATGACAATCTTAAGTTTGTATTAAAGGCTACAGGTTGGAAAGACGAGAGATTGATGGATGAAAAAATTAGTGATGTATTAGAAAAAGTAAATCTTAAAAACAAAGGATTGAAAATGCCTTTTGAATTGAGTGGGGGAGAACAACAAAGAATTGATATAGCCAGGGCATTGCTAAATTCGCCTAAATTAATATTGGCCGATGAGCCAACAGGTAATCTCGATCCAGAAACCAGTGATGAGATAATGCAACTCCTCGTTCAAATTAGTAAAGATTATAACACGACTGTTTTAATGGCTACCCATGACTACATGGTCATAAATAAATTTCCAGCAAGAATGATTAAAACAGAGCTAGGGAAAGTATGGGACAATGCAAGTATAAAAATGCAATAATTTGCAAAGGCTTATCTAAGTATATTTTTATAGAAGGCAATCAGTTTCTTTTCTTCATTTTGCCAGTTATATTGCTGGGCTGCTTTTGCGCAATTCGATTCTAGTTGATGATATTTCTCTTTGTTTTGCAACAGTGAATTGATTGCGTTGGCAATGGTATCTATTTCAAGTGTGTCAATTAAAACAGCCACTTCTATTTCATCATTGATTCTTTTGTATTCAGGAAAATTCATGCTTATTTGTGGAATGGAGGCATGCATGTAATCAAAAAATTTATTAGCCAAAGAGTAATATTGGTTGAGTCCTATTGGTTCTACTAGATTAATGCCCATCAATGCTTGGGGAGTAACCTTTGTCAGCTCGTGTGGTGTAACATTGCCCAATAGCAGTACGCGATCTTCTAGATGGTGTTGTTGAATTAGCTTTTTTATTTCTTCCATCATATTTCCCTGGCCATAGATGTGTAAAACGGCATCAATTTTATTCATTGCAGGGATTAAGTATTCCAATCCTCTTGCATGATTGACAGCGCCTTGGTAGAGTAAAACATTTTTGTTTTTTAATACAGGAGTGTGCTGTTCTTTTAATAAAGGCACATTCATGATAACGGAATAGTCTACATGATATAATTCATGGAAGACGTTCGCTATGCTTTGACTAACTGTATATCCATTTTTTATCTTGGGAACAAAATGTCTTTCGATCCAATGCCAAATTCTATATACAGAAGGTCGAGTGATGACTTCTTTGAGTTGACTAAAATATTCATGAGCATCATATACAATGATTTTTCTTCTGGCTTTTCCAATTATGTAAACAGGGAGTAGGGTGTCAAGATCAATGCAACAGAAGGCATCTGCTTTTGCAAACAAAAGAAAAAAGAACAAACGAATATTGTATTCGGCATAAAAAAAATAGCCCTTTTTAAAATAACAGGGTAGCCTTTTTTGTTTGTATTTTTTTTCTGTTAGTGCAGTAGATTTATTGTGAGCGACTCCTACAATTGTTACCTCAAATCCATTATTCGCCAGACTGCTGCAAATGCGCATCATTCGTTGGTCATAGCTGAGATCGTTCGTTACAGTGAAAATAATATGCTTCAATCTATAAAGGGATTTGCTGGTATATTTTTTCTATTAATGCAACCGTCTTCAATGCCGATTCTCCTTCTGTAATAATACTCTCTTTCCCTTCTAGTGCTTGCAGAACATGTTGGTAAATACTATCGTGATTGCTATTGGAGGTATGGGGCGTTTCTGCAGTTGAATCAATGAGTATAGGGTGCTGGTAAACCACTTCATTCATAAACGCACCCCCTAATGTAATGGTGCCTTTTTCTGCTACGATGTTCAATGAGATTTCTTGATTTCGTTCAAAGGCATTTACAGAATAATGGATTGTGCCTACTGCACCACTTTTCATTTTAAGCGCAATGGCTCCCGTGTCTTCGAATCCTATATTCTTTTCTGATGCTTTATTTCTAAATCCACTTAATTCTTCCGCTTCTCCTAAAAGCCAAATGAGCGCATCAATATAATGACTGAATTGAGTATACAAAGTGCCCCCATCTAATAATTGTGTTCCTTTCCACGAGTTGGCATAATAAGATGCTGGTCTGTTCCAAACACAATTCAAATGAAAACTATAAATGGTTCCTAATGCTTTTTTCTCAATGATTGAATGTAGTGCTTGAATGCAGGGGGTAAATCGGGATGACTTTACTACAAATAATTTTCGATCTTGTTGTTTGGCTGTATCAATCATTAATTGAGCATCCATGGTGTTGATGGCAAGTGGCTTTTCGCATATAACATGTTTACCCTGCTGCAACGCTAATAGGCTATGCTTGGCATGAAGTCCATTAGGAGTACAAATGCTCACAATATCTACCGTTGTTTCCTTTGCTAATAATTCCTCTATGGAACTGTAGGCTTTTGCGTTATAAGGAGAGGCTAATGCA
>CANJJU010000086.1 GCA_947474815.1 Chitinophagaceae bacterium
ACAATCTATATAGTAGTTTAATAAACTATTTTTCCATTCATCACTCAATTCTGCTTTCGCTTGCCAAAGTAAAGAGGCCACATCATATTGTAATGCGCCTTTCATGCCTCCCTGATAATCTATAAAATGAATCGCATCTGCTTGCACCATAATGTTTCTACTTTGAAAATCACGGAACATAAAATATTTATGATCTACATGAGATAAGTAATTACTAATGGCTTCAAAATCGTTGAGCAGCTTTTCTTTATCGTAAGGAATTTTTAATGTGTCAAGAAAATAGTATTTAAAATAAAGCAAATCACTCATGATGGCTTGTTGGCCAAATTCTTTGCTGGTAATACATTGATGGTAGTCAAGCGCTTTGTCGCCATTGATTTGCAGATGAGCGAGTGCTCGCAAACTTTTTTTATATAAATCAAATACGGCTTCGGTATGTCCTTTGCTTTCTATTTCATTTAGCAAGGAACTGCTGCCTACATCTTGCTGAATGTAAATACTGCTGTCAGCATTTACTGCATATATTTTTGGAACCGGCGCACCGATACTATTAAAATGCTTGCTAAAATAGATGAAGGTTTTATTTTCCTGGATATTATTGTTGTAGGTAGCTATAAATTGATTCTCTGTTTGCTGTGCATCACAAAATATTCTAAAGTATATGCGATCGCTGCCACTTTGAGGTATTTTTTCTACCCTTGAAACCGCCGCATTGCTGTAGGTTTTAAACAACGTTTTTATTTCCTCTATAATTTGCTGCATTGCTTTTATATTGATGGCAAAAATAGACCATTTTATCTCATCTGTTTTTTATCCTAATAGATTTGGCTGTTTATTACAGATTATTGTACTTTTTCTTAGGTTGAATACTAATTTATTTAGTACATTATTATTGCTATTCGTACCTTTGCCAAATGGTTGCATATTTAGATGAGTTGAATGAGCCTCAAAGACAGGCGGTATTACACAAAGATGGTCCGGTAATGATTATTGCAGGAGCAGGAAGCGGTAAAACCAAAGTGATTACAACGCGTATTGCACACTTAATGTCGTTGGGGGTAGATCCATTTAATATATTGGCGCTGACTTTTACCAACAAGGCAGCCGCAGAAATGAAAGAGAGAATTGAAAGAATTCTTGGTGGAACGGAAGCAAGGAATTTATACATTGGTACTTTTCACAGTGTCTTTGCAAGAATATTAAGAGCAGAAGCAACGAAGCTGGGATATCCTTCTAATTTTACTATCTACGATACCGATGATGCCAAATCAGTCATCAAAGCAATTGTAAATGAATTTAATCTAGATGACAAGCAATACAAACCTAATGTAGTATACAATCGCATATCAAGTGCTAAAAACGGCTTGGTTGGTCCGGCTGAATATTTACATGATTCAATGCTGCAACAAGAAGATGCTCGGTCCAATCGTCCGCAAATAGGCGCCATTTATGATGCCTATAGCAAGCGTTGTTTTAAGAATGGCGCGATGGATTTTGATGATCTCTTATTTAAAATGTATATCCTTCTTAAAAATTTTCCTGATGCATTGAGCAAGTATCAGCATAAGTTTAAATACATTATGATTGATGAGTATCAAGATACCAATACAGCGCAGTATGCCATTATAAAATTATTGGGAGCGATGCATGAAAATGTTTGTGTGGTGGGAGATGATGCACAAAGTATTTATAGTTTTAGAGGAGCAACGATTGAAAATATTTTACAATTTCAGAAAGACTATGATGAAGTGAAGGTTGTAAAACTCGAGCAAAATTATAGAAGCACTAAGAATATTCTTTTGGTAGCAAATGAAGTCATTGGCAATAACCTAGGGCAAATAGAAAAAAAGTTGTTTACTGATAATGCAGAAGGGGAAAAGATAAAATTGGTTCGAACCATGACCGATAACGATGAAGGGAAGATGGTAGCCGATGCTATTCAGGAACTTAAATTACGCAATCACTATTTTAATAAGGATTTTGCTATTTTATATAGAACCAATGCGCAAAGTAGAAGTTTTGAGGAAGCCTTGCGTCGCATGGGTATTGTCTACAGGATTTATGGCGGCATGAGTTTCTATCAACGAAAAGAAGTAAAAGATTTTATTGCTTATTTAAGGTTGGTGGTCAACCCAAAAGATGAAGAGGCCATCAAAAGGGTGATTAATTATCCCGCCAGAGGAATAGGAAAAACAACGCTTGACAAAATCATCTTAATAGCAAACAATAATGATGTGCCTGTTTGGGATATTATTTCAAATGCTGCGATGCATGGCTTTAAAAGCGGCACGCTCGAAAATATTGACGCATTTGTTACAATGATAAAAATGTTTCAAAGTGAACTTTCCAAAAAAAATGCATATGATCTTGCTGTGATTGTAGGCAAGAGCACGAATATTGTAAAGGAATTGTTCAACGACAAAACAACAGAAGGGCTTGCCAGATATGAAAACGTACAGGAGTTGCTGAATTCTATAAAAGAATTTACCGAAACGCCAATGAATGTAGAAGATGGAGAGGTAGGAGATAAGGGAATGGGAAGTTATTTGCAACAAATAGTATTGTTGACTGACACAGATGATGAAAAGGAAAATATTGATTCAGTAAAATTAATGACCATTCATGCTGCAAAAGGACTAGAATTTCCTGTAGTATTTGTGGGAGGTTTGGAAGAAACGCTGTTTCCCAATGCCATGAGTATTAATTCGCGTGAAGAACTTGAAGAGGAGAGAAGATTGTTTTATGTAGCCATTACACGTGCTAAAAGCAAACTTTTTCTTAGCTATTCAAATGCACGATATCGTTTTGGTCAATTACAACAAAATGATCCAAGCAGATTTATAGACGAGATAACAGAAGAATATTTAGACAAGTCCTTTGCAGGCAATACAGCAAGAAATAATTCGGCTAATGAATGGGCGCAAAGCACTGCTTACGAAAAAATGCGTCGTGGTTTCAGCAGTGGAACCAATAGTAAGGTGCCCGCTAAAACGCATTATGCGTCTTCTCCTTCAAGACCTACAACAAAAGAACATACCCCTTCTGAAAACTTTGTTGCGAGTGACATTAGTAACTTGCAAGCAGGTCAAAAAGTGGAGCATCAAAAATTTGGATTTGGGAAGGTGCTTAAATTAGAAGGAGCAGCTCACAATCCCATTGCTACCATATTGTTTGATAATAATGGTGAAAAAAAGATCATGCTCAACTATGCAAAACTTCGAATAATTGAATTTGGCGCTTAACAAGGGCTTTGTCGAGGAGTAAAAATTTGCGAAATGAGAAAAATTAAGCCCGGTTTTACGTTTTAATCCTGTCAAGTAAAGCCGATTGTTGATTATGAGTTATTTTTGTATTCTATATTAAATAATTTTTTATGATTAAAACAGGCAATCCGGTGATTAGTATTTATACTGAAATGACCCCCAATCCGGAAACGATGAAATTTGTTGCCAATAAATTATTATATCCTGGCAAGAGCATCGATTTTCCTGATGAAGCAAGTGCCAAGCCTTCTCCACTTGCACAAGAATTATTTAGTTTTCCTTTTATTCGATCGGTATTTATAGCAAGTAATTTCGTCACACTTACAAAAACCAATGAAGCCGATGATTGGCAGGATGTGGTGCCTACTGTGAAATTGTTTTTAAAAGAATACTTAGAAGAAGGAAAGCCTGTAGTGAATGAAGAGGAAGTGGCTAAGATAAAAGCGGAAAGCAGCAATGTAATCAGCGACGATGACAATGATATTGTAAAAAGAATAAAAGAATTGCTCGAAAACTATGTGAAGCCTGCAGTTGAAATGGACGGCGGGGCTATACAGTTTAAGAGTTATGAAGACGGGAAAGTGAATTTGATGTTGCAAGGAAGTTGTAGCGGTTGCCCTTCTTCTATGATTACATTGAAAGCGGGTATTGAAGGAATGATGAAAAGAATGATCCCTGAAGTGAAGGAAGTAGTAGCTGAAGCTGAATAATACAGTAAGTTGAGTATGAAAAATAGTAAAAGCATCTCAGGTAAGAGGTGCTTTTTTAATAAAAGAGTTTAACCTATATTTCTGAATGAATATTTCTGATCTATTTCGCCAGTTTATTACAGACCTAGCATATACTACTTGGTATGAGTATGTGGCTGTTTTTTCAGGAATCATAAGTGTATACTTTAGTAGAAAGGAAAACATACTTGTATATCCAATCGGGTTAATCAATACGATTATCTATATCTACATCAGTTTTAAAGGAAATTTATTGGGAGAGGCCACTGTAAACTTTTATTATACTGTTATGAGTTTGGTCGGATGGTATATGTGGATGAAAAAAAATGATCAATATAAAATCGTATTAAAAATAACAAGTGCTGATAAAAAAGAGTGGGCGCAACATCTTGCTTTCTTTTTATTTTTTTATGTTGTAATATTTTTCGCTTTAGACTATTTTAAAAAACAGTTTTTTGAAGGCGTGATTCCTTGGGCCGATGCTTTTGCAAGTGCAGCGGCTTTCACTGGTATGTGGTTGATGACCAAGAAAAAACTGGAAAGTTGGTATTGGTGGATTGCAACCAATGTAGCGTCTATTCCATTGTATTTTATTAAACACTATGTATTTACCAGCGTTTATTATATGGTATTATTAATGATGTCTATTATTGGGCTAATTGAATGGACAAAAAAAATGAATAATAAACATGAGCTATTGTAAAGCAATCAGTACAATGAAGCCGACAGATCAAGCTTTGCATGCGGCCTATCATGACGATAAGTACGGCTTCCCTATTCATGATGACAATGAATTGTTTTGCAGATTGATTTTAGAAATCAATCAGGCGGGGTTAAGTTGGACGACTATTTTAAAGAAACAAGAAACTTTTCGAAAGGCCTACCATGATTTTAATATCAAAAAAGTATCCTCTTATAAAGAGAAAGACATCAATCGGTTGTTAAATGATGCGGGTATCATAAGAAATAAATTAAAAGTGAATGCAGCGATTGAGAATGCTAAAAAAATCATTGCATTGCAAAAAGAATTCGGCTCTTTTAAAAATTGGCTCGAAAGCAATCATCCATTGAGTAAAGAACAGTGGACTAAATTATTTAAAAAAACATTTTATTTTACTGGTGGCGAAATAGTGAATGAATTTCTAATGAGCATTGGCTATCTGCCCGGCGCACATGAGCCTAGCTGCCCGGTGTATAAAAAAATCATCAAACAACAACCTGCATGGAAAAGCAAATAAAGGTAAAGAGAGTTGTTGTGATAGGCCCTGAATCAACGGGGAAAAGTACCTTGTGTCAAAAACTCGCCCAGCATTTCAATACCACCTTTGTCCCTGAATATGCTCGTGAATATTTATTGACTAATGGCACGACCTATACAAAAGACGACTTGCTAATTATTGCAAAAAATCAAGTGGAATCAGAAGAAACAATAATTCAATCATTTGAGCGTACTCAATCTGCCGACAAATTAGCGAATTCTTCTGCTGTTTTTATTGATACTGATTTATATGTAATGAAAGTGTGGAGTGAGTTTGTTTTTAATAGTTGTGATAATTATATTTTAAATGGAATTGCTACAAGAAAGTATGATCTGTATTTATTGTGTCTCCCTGATCTTCCATGGGTAAAAGATGAGCTGCGTGAGTATCCTGATCAAGTAACAAGACAACGATTGTATCAATATTATAAAGATGCATTGATTCATCAATCTACTTCTTGGGTAGAAATTAGTGGTGATTATGATAGAAGGCTGGAAAAGGCGATTTCGGCAGTGAATCAGTTATTTTAATATTGCTTGAACATCTGGATCGCCTTCTAAATTATTCATTTGAGCTACAATTCTTGACGCTCGTATAGTTACATACCTGCTTGCTGGGGAAACTGAATATTTTTTTGGATTGGGTAAACAAGCTGCAATCATTGCCGCTTCACGTTTTGTGAGCTGTTTGGCATCTTTATTAAAATAGGCTTTGGCAGCAGCTTGCACACCAAAAATTCCTTTTCCCATTTCTGCAACATTCAAATAGGTTTCCAAAATTCTTTGTTTGCTCCACAAATGTTCAATCATAAAAGTAAAATACACTTCAAATCCTTTTCTAATAAAACCTCCATGTTGCCATAAAAATACATTCTTGGCTGTTTGTTGACTTATGGTACTTGCGCCTCTGGTTCTATTGGGATGCTTTTCATTATACTTCATGGCTTTTTTAATTGCCTTGATATCAAATCCGTCATGATCTGGGAAAAGCTGATCTTCTGATGCCATTACAGCGAGTTTTATATTGGGACTCATTTCATCGTAATCAACATAATCTCTTTTTAATCCATTGCCCTCAATAAGATTTACTAATTGCGTAATAGTAATGGGGGGATTGATCCATTTACAAAATAGGATGTATACAAATTGACTAATAAAAACAAACAGCAATATTTTTTTTACAATGCCCCATTCATTCTTTTTAGTTTTCTTCTTCATGATAAAAATATGCTTTGATTGTGTTTTATCCCTAGCTTTTATTAATAGTGCTATATATTACTCCCAACAACAACGCTACTCCAAAAGTTAAAAATAGCAAACCTGATATTTTATTTATTATTATAATATTTTTATTAGTTAATTTTTTTCTAAGCTTACCTGCTAAATTTATTTTAAACACATCGGCACCCATATTCAAAAACAAGCAAAT
>CANJJU010000087.1 GCA_947474815.1 Chitinophagaceae bacterium
CTAATATGATTTTCAGGGTCGTTCCATAAGAGCGACCTTGTTTTATTGCACTAGTTTCTAATAAAGAATCCATTATTTTTGCTGACTTGTTAAAAAAACGGGTCCCGTAGTTCAATGGATAGAATAGAAGTTTCCTAAACTTTAGATCCAAGTTCGATTCTTGGCGGGACTACTTAAATATAAAATAATAATGCATTTTAATCCTTCGGATTAATTTTTTTTAATATATAATAGTAGTTTATTTTATTTTTTCTCTTCTTATTTCTAGGATTACTTGTAGCGTCCCCCTCGCATTTTTTTGCTTGTTTTATTAAAAAAATTTAACATCTATTCAAATTAAATTCACAATTATTTGGTAATCAGCTAAATACAAACTGTAAAAAAAACGAAAGGAATGTCAATTTTTTTTAGTAATTTTTACTAACCAAAAAAATAAATCATGAAAAAAATCTTTCAACAAATTGTAGATTTTCCTCATTTAATCAATCAAAAGGTTTTAAATGCAAAACTAAATTCTGATGTTGAGAATTTTGATTCTCAAAACGGAATCAGATGCTATACCAAAACCATCTACCAAATTTTATCGGTGATTGTGTTTATTTGTTTAGAAATTACCATTATTAAAGGAGCCATTACTTATTTTCAAGATCCTTTGGCTTCAGGAGTAGCAAAAATAGGGAGTGTAATTACTACTTTATTGTTGGTTTACTCTGCTTTTCCCATTGCTCAAGTTATCAAGTCAAGAGGCGAAAGTCTTGGCGGGTCTCACAATGGCATGGTAAGCTTCATTTTCAAGGATTTTATTACTACAAACATCAAAATTGTAGGGGAAACAGCTGCTATCGCTGGCTTTATTTCAGTTCTTTGCATGCTTTTTTCTTATTTATTCGATAACCAGTTATATATGTCAGCTGCTAATGAAAGTTACATAGGCTCGTTGGCTAGTTTTTATACGTTACCAATGGAGGCTTTTTCTACCCTATTTCATGCTTTAAAATTGGACTATCTATCTGATCTTTTACGTTCAGTGGCTGATTTTAGAATGACAGGGTCAACTTCATTCAACGGAGATTTTAGCTGGAATATCAACGATCTACTAACTGTTGGCGGATCATTGGTTAATGTAATGGTAGGCTTAGCGATGTTATATATCAACTTAGCTATTTACCATTACTTATATACAATGGTTTCTAATTTCATTAATTGGATTCAAAGTCCTTCAATTCCTATGTCTATTAAAAATAAATAGAGTAAAAAAATAATTTACTGAAGGTTTTTATTGTAAAAGGAGATTCGAAAGAATCTCCTTTTTTTATGAATGGAAATATTAATAGCCGACAATTTTCTTATCCATTCATTCTCTGAATAATGTTGCGCGTTTAATTTATTTAATTATAACAATAAACCGTATGCGCAATTTTTATTCAGATGCCTTACATAAATATGTAATATGTTAAAAAAATTCATATAATTATGATTTAAAAATATTTGTTTCTATTTTCGCTGTCCTTAAAATTTATTGATATATAGATGTTTACAAAAAAAATTCCATTCTATTTTTTGCCCATTGTTTTTGTTTCTGCCATTTTAATTTCCTGGGTATACTTCTTTCAATATAAAAAAAATACAGAAGCGCAATCTTCAGTCTCAGATTATGAATGTGGCTATAGTATGAAAAGATTGAAAGGATATAATTATGTAAGACCGCTTATGTTTATTGAAACAGCATGTGAGTCGCCGAGATTGAATTCAATAAAGTCTTCCATTGAAAATATTATTGCTACAGAAAAACTAAACGCAAACATTTCATCTGCTTCTGTATATTTAAGAGAATTAAATTCTGGGAATTGGATCAATATTAATGAAAATCAAAAATTTAGTCCGGGCTCACTGTTAAAAGTACCCGAATTGATTGCGATTATGAAAATGAATGAGCTCCATCCTGGATTTCTTAATAGGGTCATCACCTATAATAAGCCATTGATATCTGATAAGCATGCCAATTTTCTTTCTAAAAGCATTGTGTTAGGTAACAGCTATACTGTAAAAGAATTGTGCAGATACATGATTTCCTATTCTGATAATAATGCTACGTTGTTGCTTAATCAAATGGTTGATGTTCCTACATTTAATAAAGTTTTTACTGATTTAGGCTTGCCAGCGCCTGATAGCAAGGCAAATCAATATCCTATCTCTGCTCATGATTACTCCTTATTTATGAGGGTATTGTACAATGCAACGTATCTTACTATTGATGATTCTGAATTTTGTACCGATCTATTATCGACTTGTAATTTTCCTGAAGGAATGGAAAAAGGGTTGCCTGCCAACATTAAAATGGCACATAAATTTGGAGAGGGTGGGTTTGATAATAGTCCTCAATACAGCGAATCGGCTATTGTATATTTGAATAACAATGCATACATATTAACAGTAATGACCAATGGTAATGAAATGAAAAAGTTACCAAAGGTGGTTTCCACTATTGCTCGTACAGTGTATGAAAACATGCTTGGTTTTACTACAACTAATTCATAAAATAGGCTGCTTTCTAAGTTATATAAAGGATATTTGAAGCAATTACTTCACTTCCTAATCGTATATGAATTATATAAAAAGAAGTTTATTATGGTTTTTTTTCAGCATTGTATACTTGTATGCAATTGCTCAAGACCATTCTAATTTTTTACTTCCTGCTCCCATTATACATGAACAAATAGTTAACCATAAAGGGTATACGCTTTCTTATAATGAAAACCATGAACAAGCTAATTGGGTAGCATACGAATTAACTACAGAAGAGACTAATAGTCATTTCAAAAGAACAAATCGGTTCATGCAAGATCCCTTGATTGCTACTGGATCTGCGGATAATGCCGATTATAGCAAAAGCGGATACGATAGAGGACATTTGGCTCCTGCTGCTGATATGGGTTGGTCTGCTCAAAGTATGTCCGAGTCTTTTTATTATAGCAATATGTCGCCCCAGCAACCTTCTTTCAATAGAGGAATTTGGAAGCGGGCAGAAGAATTTACTCGGCAAGCGGCTATTGATAACAAGGCAATATATATCGTTTCTGGTCCGGTGCTAGCAAAAAACTTACCTACAATTGGACATAATCAGGTAGCAGTTCCTGCATATTATTTTAAAGTGCTACTAGATAACACCCTTCCACAAATCAAAGCGATTGCTTTTATTATACCTAATAGATCTTCTCAATTATCCTTGCAACATTATGCCGTTACCATCAATGAAGTGGAGAAGCTCACGGGTATTGATTTTTTTCCAGCACTGCCTGATGATCAAGAAGAATTGCTTGAAGGGTCTATTGATTTAGGTCAATGGTTTTCCGTTTCGCCTAGTTTTAATAACATTAAGACACTTTCCAATAATAAACATTCTATCAGTACTCAATGCTCCGGAATTACAAAGAATGCCAAAAGGTGTAAAAACAAGACTAAAAACCTGAGCGGCTTATGCTATTTACATCAGTAGCTTACATATAATATATACTTTATATAATTAATTTTTTTGATTCATGATGTCTATCATATTGGCTTTTTACAGTTTAATTTTTAAAACCAGTTTGCAAGAAAAGCCTAAACGAATTAAATTTTTATATTATATATAATAATTAGTTATTCAATTGTTTTTATATTTTCACTTCTCCTGTCTATTTTATATATTTTTTTGTCTTATTGGGGGGTAAAATATTATTAGGATTTCACTTTTAAAAATTGTATTTTTATCTTCAATTTTTCATGGTCTAACAATGTAGTATTCTGCATTTTATGAACGTGAAAGAATTATCCATTCCTACTAAAATAACCTGCTAGTTTTTAAACACAATGTTGCATTGTGTCTCCAACCTGATATATAATGATCGGAGGACATGCGACTTATATACTTTAAAATAAAAAATACGAATTATGAAGAACAGTATTTGTTTGGCCATCGTGGTACTTTTTTTTTCTCTTCCGGTTTTTTCTCAAGTTAAAAAAGCAAATTTTTTAGTGGTGAAAGTTGGGTCAAAGTATTCCGAGCCTCAAATAGTAAAGGCATTCAGCGCCGCTAACATGTGTGGCCAGTTTTTAATCTCAAAATCAAACGATATTATTTTAGATGACGGGTCTATTATTAGATTCTTATCAAAAAAAGAAATTGGACTAAACAGTACCCTTTCGGATGATTGCTTTCTACCTGACAATACAAAATTTCCAAAAGTATTGTGGTCTATCATGTCAAATGGATATGTAGGCAAGGGGATTAGTGTTGCGCCAAATAAAAATAATTTTAAAAATAATTAAATAGAGATTCAAATGAGGCTTAGAAAAATATTTTTTGCGATAGGTATTATGTTTTTTAGCTCAATTGCATGGGCTCAGGATGAATGTGCTACTGCTACAAACTTAGGAACACTAGGTGCCCCGGCAGCTTGTGCATCTCTGTCAACTGCTATAAACACGGGTGCTACGACTACTGTATCCAATCAAACTACCGTTGGTGCTACTGCAGGGAATCCTTATGAATATTTAACTGGTTGCACTGGCGGCGGAAATATGGCCCAACCGGCTTTAGATGTTTGGTATAAGTTTGTAGTAACGGGCGCTACGTTGAATATAACTATTACCGGATTTCCCAATGCAAGTATAGGTGTTTATTTTGGCGCTTGCGGAACCCTTACAGGTGCTGGTTGTGTTAACATCGGTGCTACCGGAACAGGAACATTAACCATTCCAACCGTAACTCCTGGTCAAACATATTACTTGCAGGTAAGCGGAAATTCTTCGACTGCAACTGACGCTAGTTTTACTCTTGCACTAAATAACAGCATTGATTGTGGATCTTGTTTAAAAGCTAGTTCATTATCCGTTAGCCCTTTACCAATAAATAACACCTATGCCCCTGGTCAGGTTGTGCGTTTTTGTTATACTATTACTCAGTTTGATCATATCAATACGAATTGGCTTCATGGAGTACAAATAACGATGGGCCCGGGTTGGACAGGAGTTATCTCTAATACAACTCCTTCACCTACTTGTCAGGTAGGAGGAACTTGGGATTTCTATCCAACCGGCATCGGTACGGTTAATGGAATAAATTGGGGTCCTGGTTTTTATTTTGAAAGTACAACCGGACTTAATCCTACAAATAATTATGGTGACAATTGTGTTACATTTCCTCCTGTTGGATGGGTTTTTTGTTGGGATTTAACGGTAAAGGCTACCTGTACACCAGGAATAGATTTAACGGTAAACGTTAATTCAAGTGGCGATGGTGAGTCTGGCTCATGGAGTAGCAATGCTTGTAATTTTGACCAGGCTTCAGTGGCGTCTGCTGTAATGACTTCGGGTCCTGCAATGACAAGCGCCTCCACAGCAAGTATTTGTACTGCCGGCGTTGTAAATATTTCACTTACTAGTAATGTTGCTTCAACGTATACATGGATAGCAGCAGACAATCCTAATGTTACAGGAGAAAGTACAACCCTGCAATCTACTGCTACGCTAAATAATACACTAACGAATACCACCACTGTACCTCAAACCGTTATTTATACTGTAACGCCTACTTCAACCCCCAATAATTGTCTGGGTACTCCACAGACAGTAACCGTAACCGTTAATCCAGCTCCATCAGTTAATGCAGGTGTAGATGTGTCATCTTGTGGTTGTGTAACATTGAGTGGTACATCATCTATTACACCAGGGGTGGTTCCAGCTACGTATACTAATACTACAACAGTCGCTATACCGAGTAATAATACAACTGGAGCTAATTCGTCAATAACTGTTCCAGCTTTACCTTCAGGTTCAACTATTTCCTCCATTTGTTTTACAATTAATCATGCAAGACTTGGAGATATTGGAAACAATGGGGCTGCAAATGCTATTACAATAACTGCTCCTAATGGTACAATTTATAATTCAGGCATAACCCCGCTTACTGGCACTAATGGTGTGGATGTGGTATTTTGTATTCCTGCTGCGGTGTATAGTGCTTATGCAGGCCCACTCAATGGAACATGGACTTTAAATGTAAAGGATACAAGAAATAATAATACAGGTTCTATCATAAATTTTACCATTGTTTTTAATACAAGCTCAATATATTGGACTCCCACTACAGGAATGACAAACGCGAATACACTTACTCCCACTGTTTGTCCTGCAACTAATACTACATACACCTTAAATGTGGTCAGTTCGCTCCCAGGCTGTAGTGGTACACTTACGGATCAGGTATTGGTTTCCGTTCCTACAGCAAATACGGCTACACCAGCCTCAACAACACCCACACTTTGTATCAACACAGCGATCACACCAAATATTACCCATACTACAACGGGAGCTACTGGTATTGGAACTGCAACAGGCTTACCTGCAGGGGTAGGAGCAGTATGGGCAGCTAACACGATTACGATTAGTGGAACACCGACTGCATTAGGAACTTTTAACTATACGATCCCTCTAACAGGAGGTTGC
>CANJJU010000088.1 GCA_947474815.1 Chitinophagaceae bacterium
AGCTCTACCTTCACCACCACCCATCGGGTGATCTACAGGGTTCATCGCTACCGCTCTAGTACGCGGACGAATACCTTTCCAACGATTACGTCCTGCCTTACCCATGCTTTCAAGATTGTGGTCACTATTACTAGTTACCCCTACCGTTGCGTAGCAATTGATCAATACTTTTCTTAACTCACCACTGGGCATTTTAATCACTGCGTACTTACCTTCTTTATTGGTAAGCTGTGCAGAAGTACCTGCGCTACGAACCAAAATACCCCCTTGTCCAGGTTGCATTTCTATATTGTGCACATTGGTACCCAAAGGCATATTTTTAAGCATCAATGCATTTCCTAATTCAGGAACAGCATTGTCGCCGCTAATTACAGTTTGACCAACTTGTAAACCTTGTGGTGCAAGGATATAACGTTTTTCTCCATCTGCATAAGACAATAAAGCAATAAATGCCGTACGATTTGGATCGTATTCTATTGTTTTAACAGTAGCGGGAATGTCTTTTTTGTTTCTCTTAAAATCAACCAAGCGATACATGGTTTTATTTCCACCACCCATATATCTCATTGTTCTGCGACCTTGCACATTTCTTCCTGCAGTATTTTTTTGTTTTTCAACCAATGACTTTTCAGGGATGTTGGTTGTTACTTCTGCATACGCGTTACCGATTCTCCAACGAGTTCCTGCTGTAATTGGTTTGTATTTTCTAAGTGCCATTTTTAAAAACTTTTATTTGTCAAAACTTTGCGGTGCTGACCACCATTCTTGTTATTAAATTTTATTTACTGCCATTAAAGACGAAGCAACTATACTGCGCCGTATAAATCAATTGATTCTCCTTTCACTACTGTTACCAACGCTTTTTTCTTAGCAGGCTTACGACCAACAATGAATCCAGACTTAGTATACTTAGCTTTTAATTTTGATGGCATCACCATTGTATTCACTTCTTCTACTTGCACACCATAAAATAATTCTACTGCTCTTTTAATTTCAAGCTTGTTTGCCTTTCTATCTACAATAAAAGTGTAGCGATTCATTTTTTCTGATTGCTGATTAGCCTTCTCAGATAAAATAGGTTTTACTAATACGTCAGAAAGTTTCATTTTATTAATTTGATATTTTTAATATTTTTTTTGATGACTTGAGGTTGATTGAGTTTATAAATCAATCGATGCCAAATCGTTTATGCTTCTGCTTCAGAAAATAATTTTGCTGCTCCTTCAGTAATCACTAATACGTTTGCATCTAGAATGTCGTACGTATTCATGTCACTTAATAAAGATCCATTCACGCCTGGCACATTTCTTAAACTTAAATACATGTTGTCATTGTATTCAGGAATAACAAACAATGCTTTCTTTTTTCCAATATTCAAACTTTTAAGAATACCAGAAAAAGCTTTTGTTTTTGGCGCATCCATCACAACGTCTTCTAAAATGACAATCGCATTTTCTTTTGCTTTGTATGCCAATGCACTCATTTTTGCTAAGTCTTTTACTTTACGATTCAACTTGATATCGTATTTGTGTGGCTTAGGTCCAAAAATAGTACCACCACCCTTATACAATGGGTTACGTAAGTTACCCTTACGAGCACCGCCGGTTCCTTTTTGTTTGTGCAATTTCTTAGAAGAACCTTTTACTTCCATACGAGTTTTTACCTTGTGAGTTCCTTGACGTTGAGCGCCTTGGTATTGCTTCACAGCAAGATAAATTACATGGTCATTTGGTTCAATTCCAAATATTTCTTCAGGAAGCTCAATTGTTCTTCCTGTTTTTTCGCCTTTTGAATTTATAATATCTAATTGCATTGTCGTATTTTTTTTAAAACCGCTAAACGCGCTTTACTATTTATTTCTGAATTAAAACAATTGATCCGTTATGACCTGGTACTGATCCACTAACAAGAATATAATTCTTTTCAGCAAAGATTTTAACCACTTTCAATCCTTTCATTTTAACACGATCACCACCCATGCGACCAGCCATGCGCATTCCTTTGAATACACGACTTGCATCTGATGAGTTACCGATAGATCCAGGCGCTCTTTGACGATCATGCTGACCATGCGATTGTTGACCAACCCCACTAAAGCCATGACGCTTTACAACACCCTGAAAACCTTTACCCTTAGTAGTACCTACTACAGCAACATCGTCGCCTTCAGCAAATATGTCAACGGTAATAGATTCCCCTACATTTTTATCAATTTCGCTATCGCGTATTTCTTGAACGAATCTTTTTGGAGCTGTATTAGCTTTAGAGAAATGACTTATTTCGGCTTTGTTGGAGTGTTTTTCTTTTTTATCGCCAAATGCTATTTGAATTGCATTGTACCCGTCAGTCTCAACGGTTTTCTTTTGAGTTACTACGCAAGGGCCTGCTTCGATGATAGTAACCGCAGTTTGTTTTCCTGCTGTATCAAAGATGCTGGTCATGCCAACTTTCTTTCCAATAATACTTTTCATTGTATCTGTTTTATGCCCAGCGGTCTCTCTTATTAGCGAGACATAGGCGTTCATTATTTCTTATTTAAGAGCTTACCCGGTGCCTTCCCCGATTTTACGAGGAGGTTCATCAGGCCTTTATTTCAACATCAACACCACTTGGTAAATCTAATTTACTCAATGCATCTACCGTACGGCTGCTGCTAGTGTAAATGTCTAACAAACGCTTGTGAGTACACAATTGGAACTGCTCACGCGCTTTTTTATTAACGTGAGGTGAACGTAATACAGTGAAGATTTTCTTGTGTGTAGGCAAAGGAATTGGACCTGTTACCACGGCACCTGTACTGCGCACAGTTTTAACGATTTTTTCAGCAGACTTATCTACTAGATTATGATCGTAAGACTGTAGTTTTATTCTGATTCGTTGTGACATATTTAAAGAACTTTTAAAATTCCGTTTTTAATTTGGAGTGCAAAGGTAAGGGTACTACTTTAAATAGCAAAGGAATTATTAAAGTTTTTTAAAAAGCATAAAAAAACTAAAAAAGGAACTCCCCTGCATTATATAAGTACACAATTGCCAATTACTTATACAGGATTCTCCCTAGAATTCAGTATTTCCGATTGAGCTAAATTGATAATCGTCAAAAATCATTGAATAAACCCTGTAAAAATGAATTGTCACTACCTTAAAAATCCAGTCAAATACAGGACATTCATATTTAAAAGCCCCTTTTACCCGATAATTTGACTCTGCCATTCTACATTATGAGCTACCTTTGTAGCCATTATGACGGAAAAAATTCTCATCCTGGATTTTGGATCCCAATACACTCAATTAATAGCAAGAGCAATCAGAGAGTGTAATGTGTACTGCGAAATCGTTCCATTTCACCAAGAAATCAAATTCGAGCCTTCACTTAAAGGTATTGTGCTATCGGGATCACCTTGCTCAGTAAATGAAGAAAAAGCCCCTTTTGTAGACATTCAATCTATTGCAAAAAAATTACCCGTACTAGGCATTTGTTATGGCGCTCAATTGATGGCAAAACAATACGGTGGCCTAGTTGAAAAAAGCAATAAAAGAGAATATGGAAGAGCAAACTTGTTACTTACAGAAGAAAATGAACTTGTAAAAAACATTCCAGCTGTTTCCCAAGTATGGATGAGCCATAGTGATAGTATAAAAAAATTACCCGATGACTTTACACTGGTTGGCAAAACAGATAATATCCCTATCGCCGCATTCAGTTACAAAAATGCAACTGCTCATCAAATAGCCGGACTTCAATTTCATCCAGAAGTGTACCACTCCACTGAAGGCAAAACGATTCTTAAAAATTTCCTATTAGAAATATGCAGTTGCACTGGCGATTGGACTCCCGCTCATTTTATTACCGATTCAATCGCAGCAATAAAAAAAACAATTGGAGACAAAAAAGTAGTAATGGGACTGAGCGGCGGAGTGGATAGCACCGTTGCTGCAACACTTATTCACAAAGCGATTGGAGCAAATCTTCACGGAATATTTGTTGACAACGGCCTCCTTCGAAAACATGAATACAATGAAGTTATTGACACATATAAAGAACTAGGATTAAATATAACGGGCGTGAATGCACGCGAACATTTTTATACAAAACTAGCAGGCAAAATTCTTCCTGAAGAAAAGAGAAAAGCTATTGGAGCTGCATTTATAGAAATCTTTGATCAAGAATCACACAAACTAAAAGACATTAGCTTCCTCGGCCAAGGCACTATTTACCCAGATGTAATTGAATCCGTTTCAGTTCATGGCCCTTCTGTGATGATAAAATCTCACCACAATGTGGGTGGACTTCCTGATAAAATGAACCTTCAACTCATTGAACCTTTAAGGACATTATTTAAAGATGAAGTAAGAAAAATTGGCGCCGAGCTTGGCATCCCGTCAAAAATGCTAAATCGCCATCCATTTCCTGGACCCGGACTTGGGATTAGAATTTTAGGAGAAGTAACGGAAGAGAAAGTAATCTTATTGCAAAATGCTGATGCTATATATATTGATGAATTGAAGAAAACTGGTCTATATGAAAAAGTATGGCAAGCAGGATCTATTCTTTTGCCAGTTAAAAGCGTAGGTGTAATGGGCGATGAAAGAACCTATGAATATACACTTGCCCTCAGAGCCGTAACCTCTGTAGATGGCATGACTGCGGATTGGGCGCACTTGCCATATGATTTTCTGGCAAATGTATCCAATGAGATTATCAATAACGTGAAAGGAATTAATCGGGTAGTGTACGATATCAGCAGCAAGCCCCCTGCTACAATAGAATGGGAATAAACTAAAAATAACTACAACGAATACATGATCTTAATCATCAATAAACACCGAATGAAACAGCGATTACTTTTACTTACCTTACTGATATGTTTCAGCCTTTCTGCTTTCTCTCAGAACGAACAGCAACTAAAAAACACCTCTTATAAAATAGCCGTATTCGCCCCACTCTATTTAGATTCTTTGTTTACAGAAAACACCTACCTACTCGGAAATAAATTTCCTCGATTTGCCTTACAAGGACTCGATTTTATTCAAGGAGCACAAATTGCGCTTGACAGCTCGCTTGCACCAAAAGAAAAAATCGAGGTAACATTTTTTGATTCCAAATCAACAACCAATAGCGTTCAATCATTAATCAATAGTAATAAGCTTAACGATGTGCAACTGATTATTGGTTCAGTAAGAGACGAAGAGTTTTTACAATTGGCAAGCTTTGCTCAGCAAAGAAAAATACCCTTTGTTTCTGTTACCTATCCAAACGACGGAGGTATTTCAGCAAACCCCTACTTAATCATTTCAAACTCTACTCTCAAATCTCATTGTGAAGCAATTTATAGCTTGCTTATTCAAAACCATGGAACTGACAATATTTTGTACGCCCGCCAAACAGGTAGCCAAGAGGATCGTGTAGCAGGATACTTCAATAATATTAACAAGCCAGATGGCAAACAGCTTCTTAAAATAAAGACAATTAACATCGACAGTAATTTCAATGTGATTAAAAACAGTCTTGATAGCAATAAAAAAAACATCATCATTGGCGGCAGTCTTGATGAAGATTTCGCCACAAATCTTGCTACCTCATTAAATGGAGTAAAGAAAAAATACAATATTACTCTTATCGGCATGCCTAATTGGAACGGGTTTAATTCCTTTTCAATCAACAAAAAAGAATTAATAAAAGACTTTCCTATATACTATACTTCCCCTTATTTTAATAACAAGTCCGATAAGTATAGCAAAATACTACAAGATGCTTATTTGATACAATACAAAGGATACCCTTCCGACTTAGCATACAAAGGATTTGAATCAATGTTATTATTCCCTGCTATCTTAATGAATTACGGAAGTGATTTCATGAAACACTTAAACGATAGTAATAACAATATATTTTGCGAGTATAATTTCATGCCTGTTTATAATAAAAAAGCATCCGGCACTCCCGACTATATCGAAAACAAACATCTTTATTTTCTAAAACGCTTGAACGGCATTACTACCAAGGCCTGGTAAGATGCTCTCTACCAAACATTTCTAGGACAAGTTCTGTTGGAGTATTTGTTTCCGATGATAAATCCTAGAATTACTTCGTGTGTTCCATTGCTTACTTGATTGAGTTTTGTAGAAGAGTAATCGTATGAGTAAGACAACTGAAAAGAATTAAGTGCATTGATACCCGCCATTCCAGCAA
>CANJJU010000089.1 GCA_947474815.1 Chitinophagaceae bacterium
AAACTTGTTAGGGCTCAAACTGCTGAAAAAGAAAAAGAAGAACATCAAAGAGTTTTTGACGATGTTGTTCGTTTAGCGTATTACAACTTATGGCGTAAAAAAGATTGCTATTTTTTGATGTGTGGTAAATATGATGATTTCAAAGTTTATTTTGTTGGTGAAAAAGCTAAAATAGATGTTGAATCTGGTAGAAATATTGTTTCGGTTAAACACCCTTCTTCGAGTGAGTCTAGTACTATTCCTATTGTTGAAGCATGGCAATCATCAGGTATTTATAAAGATTGGTTTAGTTTTGATGTGAATGGTGAAAAAAGAATTGTATTTGATAAAAAAATAGAATGGGGACTTAAATCATTCCAAAATAATTACAAGATACGAGAGAATTTACAGGTACAATTCAATCCTGAAATTGAAGTCAAGACGACATGTTTGGCTATTACCCCTAACAAGTTACTTAATCGAACCCATGCTGCAGGTATCTGGAAAATAGAAGGAATTAAATAGCTTTTTATAAAGATTAATATAGTAAAAAATCTATTACATATTTCATTTTAATACACTTTTTATTTATCTTAATTTTCACTTTCTTTATTGTTTTGTTTTTTTATTTCTTCTTCAGACTGATAACCATTTGATAAAGGTCTAAAAATTGAATTTAAAGAGTTATTTAATTCTGCCATTTTTTGAATTGCGCCCAAATAATTAAACTGTGATTTTTTAATTATGTCACTAATTGGATTTGCTTCGCCCCATTTGCTAGTAAAATCTGCAATATTTTTAAGACCACCTAAATTATTAATCAGTTCATCTTTCTTGATAATTTCGCCAAACGTATTTATTTGTTGTAAATTATCAAACTTTTTATTCCCATTAAGAAAATTTGTGAGTGATGATGTTGAATAGATAGAATTTGACTCTGGATTAAAAAATGGTGAGCCTTCAAGCCTAATTTCTCTGACCTCATTGATTGTTTGTTGTTTTACATTTCCACTTTTTCCTGCAAATTCTAAGAAACGATCTGGTGTATATAAATAAAATTGCTTTTGAGTTTCAATATATAATTCTTGAGAGAGTTCTTGTCTTGGTGAAATTATTTTACCCTGAAATTTAATCCACCAATCTTCTTTTAGATCATCAATTATAAAAATAAAAGATTTATTTTCAAATTTTGCTTTTTTAATTAACTCTTTCCAAATTATTAGGTCACCATATTTATTTTGATTTTTTATATCATCCTTAAATCCAGGTGGTATTTTCTTTTTGTATCTTTCTTCACCTTCTTTTTCAATTTTAGTTAATTCATCACCTGTAAAAGCGTCTCCAACTTTATTGTTGAAAATTGAAGATATAGAATTTAGGATTGTATCATTTTTTAGTAAACCCTCGTAAAATCTTTTTTTCTTATCAAAGTCCCTAAGAATTGCTTTAATAGTCTTTTCAAATTGTTTGAGAATTGATTTGCTAAGATGAGGTGTTTTGAGGTTTTTGGCTATGTCATTTTCGAGTTTTTTGACAGTTTTTATTGTATTGTCATAAATTTCAATTTGATCGGTTATTACTGATATCCTATTTTTATGAAATTCAAATGCTGAATGATTTGAAAGCCAAAGTTGAGTAGAATATTTACTAATAACCTTTAGTAATTCTCTTCGCGTTTCATCAGAATACCTATAAATGTTGAATAAAACATTTGTATCAAGGGATATAAATCCATCTTTCCATATATTCTGTATTTCGCCTTCAGTTAATATATGGTATCCTTTAAATTTATTTTTCATTTTATTTTTGATATTATTTAAAGATAAATAATTCCTAACAATTCTCTTTAACTCCTAACAAGTCCTCATAAGTCGCATCCCTCTCCCCACATCTCCTTAATCTTGTCCTCTCAATAGGCAAGATATATGAACCAACCACAAGATACAGGCGCATTTACTACCATTTCAGGCATGATTGGCGGTGTAATGAAAGCCATCACTGTAAAGCAGGTTTTGATGGCTATTTCCTTTGGAACGCTGACTAATGTAATGGTCTATGCAGCTGCTTCGGCGGCTGTCGGCTATGTAGTCAAAAAAGTGTTGGATCATCTTGCTGATCGTATAAATGCAAAATGTAGCCAAACCTTAAATACCAAGGACGATGAATAACATTGTAAAAATAGGATTGATTGGTTTGGGGGCTTATGGGCTCATCAAACTGCTTCGCATGAAAAATGTGGGTGACTCTATTTCTACAAAGCTTGTCAATCCACGTATTCATAAGGTCAATCTATCAGGTATTGCTTTTCGTACGGAAGTGGCTATCAATAATCCAAGTAGAGATTCAGTGAGTATTACCAAGCCGGTTGTAACCTTAACAACTAATGGCAAGCTATTAACGCAATCAGCATCGGAGAATAAAACCATTACGATTGAGCCATTAAATGTGTCTCAAATTGATACAATTGAACTCAGCCTTGGCTGGACTACCATTGCAACTTTTGTTGTGGGGGTATTGAAAAAACTACCTCAACTCTTGACGGTTTTTAAATCCGGTAACATGAGCAACTTCGGTCAGGTACTTGGCATTCCCATGGAAATGACATTCTCTACTTACGCTAACGGCATTTTTTACCAATCAACTCCTGAAAAGATTATCTAGTGAATTTGTCTGCCAACATATCGCCAATTGTGGATGTCACTTCGGGGCCGAGGCAAATCCGTGATGGGAGTCGCTTTACAAAGTACTTTCCGCTACCGGATGAGAGAGACAGAGTAATTATCAATGATGGTGAGGTGGATGATACGGTGGAGCTAATGGAGAAGGTAGTTCATAAATACCTGGTTGATACAAGTAAGATTGCTCCGCTGTTGAAAAAGAAAACACTTGAGGAAACATGTCAAAGTATTTGGGAGTTTATCTACCAGTTCATTCAATACAAGCTCGATAAAAAAGGACTAGAGCAGCTTCGCAGACCAGCAAGAACATGGGCTGACAGAAAAAGTGGGGTTGATTGTGATTGCATGAGCATTTTCACATCGAGCATTCTAACGAATCTTAAAATACCTCACAAGTTTAGAATTACTAGATACACAGCAGACCACTGGCAACATGTTTATGTGGTTGTGCCAACAGGCAATGGTGAACTTATCTGTATTGATGGTGTGGTATCTGAATTTAATTACGAGAAACCTTTCACAGACAAATTTGATTATACCATGAGTTTAAACGGAATCAATGTCGCTGTACTGAGCGGCTTAAACAGTGACCTGGACCTAGCAGTAATGGCTCCGGGTTTAGCAGGTGACAGCATTGGTGCAGTTTCTGCAAAAAGCGATTTAGATAAATTGTATCAGCATCTTGTTTCCACCAGGAACAGTATCGCTGCAAATCCCAACATGGTAAAAACTGTTGACGATCCACAGGCACTTATCAAAATGCTGGACTATGCCATTCAGTATTGGTACACGGATAAAAGAGATGAAGCACTTGCCATTTTGGAAAAGAATGAAGAGCAGTTAAATATCCGCAATGGCTTTTCCGGACTTGATGGTGAGATGCTCGACAATGATGAGTATATGCTCAATGGTCTAAGTTTTAAAGGCTTTTTCAAAGGAATTAAAAATGCTGCACAAAAAGTTGGACAAGGAATTAAAAATATCGGTAAAGCAATTATCAGATTCAATCCTTTGTCGATTGCTGCTAGAGGTGGCTTTCTGCTTGCTCTTAAAATGAACATGAAAAAAATGGCTTCTAAACTCAAATGGGGCTATGCAACAAAAGAGCAGGCAGCTGCAAAAGGAATCAACGAGGATTATTGGAATAAAAGTAAAGATGCACTTGCAAAAGTGGAAAAACTCTTTGCCGATAAATTACAAGGAAAAAGAAATGCGCTTCGTAATGCGATATTAAAAGGCAAGGCAGGTAATCTTGACGGCATTGTTGAGTATGATAATTTGGAAGGATTGGGTGAACCGATTACAGCTTCTACCATTGCAGCAGCTACTCCAATCATTGTGGCGGTAATAAAAATTCTAAAAGATTCAGGTCTTGTTGGTAAGGGAGAGAATTTAGACGCTAATACCATTACAAATGAAATAGCCAACGACCCAACGGCTTCAAGTTTACTTAAAGAAGTGAATCAAGATAATCCTGCGGACAATACTTCTGCATCAGATGCCAGTGCTTCAAAATCAGCAGCAACAACAACCGATGCTAAAACCACAGATGCAGCAACAGATACCGGAACTACCGGTGGTGGTATTATGCAGTTCATCAAAAAGAATCCGGTTCCTGCGGTTATCGGCGGTGGCTTATTAGCGTATGGTATATATAAAATGGTAGCAAAGCCAAAGAAGCAGAGCTCACTATCGGGCTATCGTACAAAAAAGAAACATCACTCAAAAAAGCATCACGGTAAAGCGAAGTCGCACCATAGCGGTAAAAAGCATTTGCCGGTGAAAGCAATGAAACTTTTATAAATCAATTATTAAACAAATCAAATAGTCATGGCAACTCAAAGAAAATCCCATTCCAAACTCAGCAGTCAGGCTGTTATGGAAGAAGTTAAAAACCTGGCAATGCTTGGAGGCGGTGTTGTTCTTGGTTCTGTGGGCGGTAAGCTCATTGATAAAGTGCTGAATGTAGGTGCAACGGCAACAGGCTTCAATGCCAAAGCAATGGCAAGACCCATAGTGCTGATTGCTGCCGGAGCAGCAGGTACTGTAATGCTTAAAGAAAAACATATGAAGCTACTAGCCACCGGTGTTGGCGCATCCGGTGTGCTGAGTGGCGTAAAAGTCATTTTGAAAAAAGACCTATTGGCTGGACTTGCCAATTTTGATGGTCTTGGTAGCGATGAAGAAGTTGCACCAAAAGTGTACAGAGAGTCTGCACCGATTCAGCTTCAGGTGGAAAGGTATAATCCTGATTTACCTGCACTAAATGCGGTGTATATGCCATATCCAAATCCTATGGACACACAAGAAGAGATTGACAGAATTGGAGAGCGCAGCAGCAGTGTTGAAGGAACTGAGGACGGTGGCGATTTAGAGTTCATGGAAATCATCTAAACAAATCAATAATTATTTCAACCATTAAAATCAATAACCATGTTTACGCTAGGAGAAATTGAACAAAGTGAACACAATCTTTTAGGAGCCATCAATGAGGATGACTTTCTAGAGGCATTGGATGCAGCCCCAGTGGCTGCAAAGAAAAAGTTTTATCGCAAGATGCAGATGCAGTCTCGTCTTCATTCAGCATCAACCGGTTCTCGCAGCCGTGCTGAATTTGAAAAGAGAATTCATTTGCTGCCTCATGAAATTCAAAGAGGATTAGCAAACCACAGCTTGCAGGCTGTTGACACAGCAATCTATGTTGTAAAAAGTATTGCCGGAAGTAAGGTAATTAAGATGTTCAAAGATGATGACAACAAGGTTGTCGGTATCTCAAACATCTCATCCGGAAAGTTGGAAAAAGGAAACTTCTTCCTGTTGTATGGCATGCAATTGTTGGCAGGTATTGCAGACGGAACAGAGCCACAAACATCAGTAAACTTCAATGTCATTCCGGATTATGTTCGTAATGGTGAGTTTGAGTTCAAAGCCAACGGAACGGTGCTTGTGCCTAATACTTCCAACGAAGTGTTCTACACAGAGGGCAAAGATATTTTCAAGGGCTTGTATGTTTTGGATAATCCAAAAGTGATCAAAGACCAGCAGTCTATTGAATTCAATTTGGAATGGGGAAGCAATGCGCCTGATAAGTCTTACTTGAAGGCTATCCTTCGTGGAACCTCTGTAATCAAATCGTAAAAGAAGAAACTATCTGAGCTATGAAAAATCACAAGTTCCAACAGATCCGTATCCGGATTAATGCACCAGGTGACTCGGTACGATTTGCTGCCGAAACAGATAAGCTATATGCTAAAGTTCGGGGCATATTTGCATCGAT
>CANJJU010000090.1 GCA_947474815.1 Chitinophagaceae bacterium
ACCAATCCGCCGAGCACTCCGGCTAGCATTCCTACTAGCAGTAGAATAATTACAATTTGTGTGTCCATTTTGTATTTTTTTTCTTTATTCATTATTTTTTAAAATGAGATTCGTATCTTTTTATAGCAGCATTGATTACTATATGTGCTGTTTCTACTTGCTGGAATTCATCAATTTCTACTTTTTTATTTTCTAAAACCTTGTACTGTTCAAAATAATTTTTTAATACGGCTTTAAAATGAACGGGCAAATCGGCAATATCATTAATGTGATTTACACTAGGGTCGGTTGCTGCAACTGCTATTATCTTGTCATCTTTTTCTCCACTATCTATCATTTGCATGTTTCCAATTACTTTTGCTTCAACCAGGCAAAGAGACTGAATGCTTTCACTGCATATTACCAATATATCAAGTGGATCCCCGTCTTCTCCTAGGGTTTGTGGAATAAAGCCATAATTAACCGGGTAATGAAAGGAAGAGTAAATCACTCTGTCTAATTTCAATAAGCCTGTTTTCTTGTCAATTTCATATTTGCACTGACTTCCCTTAGGGATTTCTATCAAAGCATTTACAATGGTAGGAGATTTTTCTCCAAAGGAGGCACCATGCCATGGATGTAGAACGTACATTTTATATTCACTTAATTATTTAATAGTCGGTTAGCTAACAATCTTGAATCCTAACCAAGTTGCGGCTATTCCTAAAAGAACACTTCCAACAATGTATATTATAGCTTGCGTAATTTTACCCTCTTGCATCATTTGTACATTTTCTAAGCTAAATGCAGAGAAGGTGGTAAATCCTCCACAAATACCTGTTGCTAAAAAAAGTTTCCAGTTATTATTGACTGCTGTATATTTTACGCTTAATCCAATAATGATTCCAATGAGGCAACTGCCTATAAGATTGATCAATAAAGTAGCTATAGGGAATTGAGTCACTTTAATGATTTGATAAAATGCGAACCGCAACACGGAGCCTGCAAATCCACCTAATCCAACTAATAGAAAATTTTTAATCATAATTAATCAATTGGAAGATTTCCTGAATAGGTATACTTGAAATCAACGGTCCAATCATTGTTTTTTCTAATGATCTTTATTTCCATCGGCTTATTCATATAGTCATTGGAATAATTGATAATTGTAGTAGAGTCATTAAGATCTGAATATTTATTAATTTGGTATGAAGCCTTTGTATATTGATGCTTTTTATCTTCTGGCATTCTGCTATAATATTCTTTAAATGAATTAAACAACTGCACATTCTCGCTATCCTTATATAGTAGCGTTTCGGCGGATTTAAAATCTCCATCAAGGCATTCCCTAATAAACAATCTGCCCGTATCCAAGGAGGTAGTAGGCTTTTCTTTGTTATTACATGCCGAAAATACAGTTAAGGCAGCAATAGCTATCAATAGATTATTTTTCATATTATTTATATTCAACGAGGCTTTTATTTTTTCATCTCTTTACTGACTGAATCAAGCGTTTTCATACTATTGCTAAAACCTTTCTTTAGAGAGTCTAATTCCGATTGGCTTAATTCCTTCATCGCTTTTTCAATATTATCAGAAACAGTCGTTCCACTTTCTTTCATTTTTTCCATGCCCATGTTAATCATAGATGCTTTATCAAATGCAACTTTCCAACTGCCTTTTTCTTTTTTTAAAGAAAAGCTAAGCGATTCTCCGCTGTTTTTTTCTTTTACAGAAACGGTGGCCTTATCTCCCACGATAACTGGTTCACCAAATTCCATTCTTGATTGATCGTATTTGTTAATTTCATTTGAACTCGTATCCATTTTTAAGCCTACTTCCATTAAATCAAGTAAAGATTTACTTTCTTCGGTAGCCAACCCTTTTGCTTTGGCAATGTCTTTTTTAGCCATTGCATCAAAAAATTGAGACAATACGGCTTTAGGATCGCCCTCATTGCTATTGCAGCTGAATAGAGTAGCAACCATTAGGGTCATTAAAATCAATCTATATTTTTTCATAATTTTTAATTTTATTCAAATGTAGTTTTTAATCAAGTATCAGACTATAATTTATAGCTAATTTCTGCCTTTTTAAAGCAAAGAGGGTGTAAAAAAATATCATCGACCCCTATGAACTCAAGCTTTTTAATCTGGCTATGAGGGAAATGAATGGTTTGATAGGAGCCAATTTCTATAGATTTTGCCACAAATTCCGCGCAATACATTTTGTCATCGGTTTTTAAGTCAAAATCCATATCAAAGGTTATGCCCTTATGATACAATTCGTATATGGTTTTTATAATATTTGAGTGAATTCGAGTATTCGCTTTAATGCCAAAAACGCCTATTTTTTTATTAGCTGCAGGGGAAGCAAAATTTTTAAATGTTTCGCGCATTAATTTTTGATTGGGGTTCCATTCCCCTCCCAATGCATGATAGATAAAAACACTATCATGTTCTATAATTGCAATTCCACAATGTGAATAAGTTTGATTTCGTTGGTTTAAAGAGCGCAAACTCTCACTCGTAAAGTCGTTTCCGGTTCTAGTGATGATGTCGCCCGTTTGGATAGACTTTTGAATAGTTAAAATGGCTTGATTGATTTTGGCCATCTTTTTATTCTTCCCCTCCACAGTATCTGTATTGTTGGTTATTTGGGTGCAGGCACTTATAAAAAAAATTAGGCAGCAGATTTGCCACCTAATAATTTTATTGATTTTTTTTGTCATTTTTACCTAGACTATTTTCTATTTTGCTCTTTCATGTTTTTTTCATCATCATGGTTGTATGCTTTGATGATCGCTTTAACTAGTCTATGTCTTACTACATCTTCTTCATCTAATTCTACATAAGAAATTCCTTCAATATTTTTCAAAATCCTTGCAGCTTTGAATAATCCACTTTGTTGATTTTTGGGCAAATCAATTTGAGTAGGATCTCCTGTAATAATCGCTTTGGCATTAGGTCCGATACGGGTAAGAAACATTTTTATTTGAAGGTCATTGGTATTTTGAGCTTCATCAAGAATAATAAATGCATTGTCTAGTGTTCTCCCGCGCATATAAGCTAAAGGCGCAATTTCGATGGTTCTAGTGCTCATGTAATATCCTAATTTATCGGCAGGAATCATGTCATCCAACGCATCATATAGCGGCCTTAAATAGGGGTCTATTTTTTCTTTTAGATCACCCGGAAGAAAACCAAGACTTTCTCCTGCTTCTACGGCGGGTCGTGTAAGGATAATTTTCTTTACTAGCTTATTTTTCAATGCTCTTACAGCCAATGCAACCGCGGTATATGTTTTACCTGTTCCTGCTGGCCCAATGGCAAATACAATGTCATTTTTATCGCATGCCTGAACCATCATCTTTTGATTGGATGTACGAGCTCTGACTGTTTTTCCATTAGGTCCAAACACTAGCACCTCGTTGGGGTTGCGTTCCATGAAATTGTCTACAGCTTTTTCATCATCACCTCCAATAATCTGTTCTAAATAATTCTCACTCATTTGCCCGTTTCTTTCAAGGTATTGAATGAGTAAGGCTATCTTTTCTTTTGCTTCTTCAATTTGCTCCGGGGCGCCACTAAGTTTGATTTGTGTTCCTCTACTAAGAATTTTTAAAAGGGGGAATTTTTTTTTCAGAATAGCGAGTTTGCCGTTGTTTACTCCGAAAAATTCAATGGGGTTTACAGTTTCTAAGTTGATGATGGTGTCTGTCAAGGCTTTCAGTTTTAATTGCTTCAATCTTTTTCAAAAAAAGCAACTTGGGTGAGAAGATATGATTTTGCTTTATGAACGCTGTTAACCAAATATAATTAATTGATACAATTGTATCATCATATTAATTATCAACATTTTCATTTTGTAAGTGGAAAAGTTGAATTACTAATACAAGTTTTGTGCAAGAAATGAAATGTGGCTTTTTAAGACTGTTAAAATTTAGCAATTAATTTAAAGTTCAAAAGTCTTGGGGTAAGCTTATTAGGGAGGGCATAAGTATTATTAGCAAAGTCTTTAATCAATTGGTAGGAGATGGTGTTGGCTTTATTGATTAGGTTAAACACTTCAAGGCTGGCCCATATATTTTCAAATTTTTTAAAAGGGCTATGACTTCTTCTATTATATTGTTCTCCCAATAGCAGAGCGCTAAACCCAATATCTACTCTGATATAAGGATCTATAATAAGTGCATTTCTGTACTTAGTACTGTTGGGAATATTGTAAGGCATATTGCTGCCATATAAAACATTCAGGTGAACTTTAAAGTTCTTATTGGTGGCTAGATAGTCTTGTAGAAATAGTCCTGCTGTTATTAAACGATCTGTAGGTCTACGTAAATAGCCTATATCATTTTTGATGCTGTCTGTAGCAATCTGATCTGTTGAATTGGCAGTGATAATTTCTCCTGCTGCATTTTTATAATTATAATAGAAATCATTGGTGATATTTTCTCTTGTTTTCATCAAGCCAATGCTTATCCAACTTTCTGCTTCTTTTACCAATTCGCCAAACAGTCTCAGTTCGATTCCCGTTGCATAGGCTTTGGCATTATTGGTTCCGTAGTATTTAATTTTTACATTATCAATATCATAAGGAATTACGTCTTTCATAGATTTATAGTACGCTTCGGCACTTACTCTAAAAGGTCGTTTAGCTGAACTTTCAAATTGATAATCCACTCCTCCAACGAACTGAGTGCTTTTTTGAGATTTTATGTCAGTATTCAATACTCCATTGAATTTTCTTAACTCTCTATAAAAAGGGGGTTGATTGTACGTTCCTGAAGCCAATCTAAAAACGACATCTTTTTTCCATGCTGGTTTCCAGCTTGCCTGAATTCGGGGGCTTATAAAAAATTCCTTATTAAGTGAATTATAATTGTATCGAATGCCAGCTTGAAGGGTTAGGTCTTTTATCCAATTGAATAAGCGAATATTGTCTTGAATGTATCCGCTGTATTTTTGGATATCTATTTTGGAGGTACTGTTGATTACGTTTAATAATTGGAGAGAGGAGGGGTTGTAAGGCAAAGAATACCCTGCAGAATCTTGGTATTCAAATTGTTTTAACTGATCATGTATTGATGTTTGTTCAATGCTGTTTCCCCATTGGAGGAAATGATTTTTACTATTAAGGCTTCCTTTGTGTGAAGCATTCCAAATATTGATATGCAAATCATTTCGTGCATACTGTTGGTATGTTCCGGCTCCTAGCGTATTAATAATTTGCCCAAAGGTTATACTCGTATTATCAAAGTCTCGGTCGCCAAATAAATAGGTTCCAGTAATATCATAGTTTTCTTTTTCCACATCTTTAAAGTGGCTAAGCATCCATTTAAGTTTCAATTTCTTGTTAGGCGAATGAATGATAGTAGCTCCAAGAATATTGGTGGCGTATTGATCCTTTTCTTGTCCTTCAAAATAAGTATCAAGTCCTAGGTTAGCTGTGAATAATGGAGAAAAAACCGAAGATGTTTTCTTTACTGATTCGGGAAAATAATTAAATGAGGAGGAGGATAGTATTCCAAGTATTTCTAGTTGCCATTTTTTGTTAATAGAATAAGTAATCAAAGATTGCAAATCAGCTGCAGAGGGGATATAAGAGCCAACTGTTGGTTGGTTACTAAGTATATTTCTATTGCTTTTGTTTCTTATTCCTAAAATAAAAGTGCTTTTATTCTTTTTTAAATTGCCTTCAATATGAATCCCTTGTTCTAGCAGACTCACATATGCTGAGCCTTTGAATGTTTCAGGGTTTTTATATTGTATATCAAGCACGCTGCTCATCTTGTCGCCATATTTTGCCTGAAATCCTCCGATATAAAAATTAACATTTTTTACG
>CANJJU010000091.1 GCA_947474815.1 Chitinophagaceae bacterium
AATTGGATACGCCTCAATTGTTTGCATTTTTTCATAGAAAAAATAAATAATGAAAATAATGAAAGCTAGAAATTCAATAAGAAGTGGGCCAGTAGTATATTTTGTTCCATAAATAAACAGATCGACAGACCAATAAATCAAGAATGGTATTATTGATAAAACGATTATTTTTTTTGCAAGCTCGTTGATATAAGTAAAATATAAAAAACAAGAGAACAATATATACTCTGTTAAAACATATAGTTTAACAGTTAAAATATAAGCTTCAATAGTATTAAGAAAGTAAGCAGAAAAAGTGCCGGTTATTACGAAAAGAGTTAAGGCTATAGTATAAATAAAAAAAACCTTTAAGGCTCTGGTATTCAATTTTTTGTAAAAAAGAACACAAAAGATTAAAGGAATAATCTCAGATAGAAAGGTAATATATTCTAAATTCTTTGGTATAGTTGTAAAATTTCCTCAAAAATATACAATTTGAACAACTATTGATTAAAATTTAGTTTTTTAGATACTAGAACTATCTAAAAAAAGAAAGAAAACCTAATAATGAAACTAAAGTTAACATAGCCAATGATTTTAATTGATTAATGATTAATTGCTAGGTAAACTTCAAAAAAACGGCATGGCTGAGCAATAGCTTTCTGAGACAACGTAATTGTACGATTTGAAGGAAAATCAATCCAGTTGTAGATATGAAGAAGATAAACACGCATTTTTTTCATTTTATTTAAGGTAAAAATACGATTATTAAATAGTAAAATTACTATTTAAATTTCTGTATCTTTACTGCGTATAAATACGATAACCCAATAAATGTGAATAACCAAGTGGATAATCTTTTTGCATTAAAACTTGGAATGAGTGCAGGCTGGCGGGGCTTTTATTGAGTTTAATATATTGAAAATCAAATAATTATATTAATCAGGATGTAAGCAACCCTGTAAAATAGATAAAATGGATTGGCCCAGGATATTCAATCCATTATCAATTTGTTGTAATTTTAATGAGTCTTTGAGCTGATAATCAATCGACTAATCAGACAATGGCCTAATTAAAAGGAAATATCATTACCCAAATAGCTACTAACCTACTAACCTAACACATATGTCTACAGAAAATCAGATTAAGCTTGCCATTGCAGATGATCATAAAATATTTAGAGATGGCATTAAAATGGCCTTGAGCGATAAACTGAATCTTAAAATGCTATGGGAAGCAGAAGATGGCAAAGACATGATGCATAAAATTTCTATTAAAAAACCAGATGTATTGTTAATGGACATTAGGATGCCCGAAATAGATGGCATCAATGCCATACAAATGATTCGCAAAGAATATGAAGAAATTAAAATCATTGTACTCACCATGTATGATGATCAGCAAATGATTAGCAAAATGATGGAAATGGGTGCCAATGCTTATTTAACTAAAACAACCGATCCCGAAGAAATCTATGAAGCTATTCTAACTTGCATGAATGATGATTTCTATTTCAACGACTTAGTGAACAATGCAGTCATGGGCCGATTGATGCAGAAAAAAAATGTAAGACAGCATTATGGAACAAGCACTCCGGTTAGTTTTAATGAAAAAGAAATAAAAATATTACAGTTGTTGGCTGAAGATAAAACGACCGAAGAAATCTCAAAAATTATATTCCTTAGTCCTCGCACCATTGAAACCATTCGTCAGAACATGAAATCTAAAGTAAATGCAAAAACCATTGGTGGATTGATTATGTATGGAATGCGCAATAAACTAATAGAATAATCTGAGTGATTTTATATTGAAACAATGCCATTTTTTACCGCATAAATAGCCAAGCCTACCCTGCTTTTTACATCTAATTTATCAAACAACGCATCTCTGTATCCGTCAATAGCACGGGGGGTAATCTTTAATTGCGAGGCAATTTCTTTGTACGTTAAATCAGTACTTGCCAATCGTAAAAAACCAATCTCTTTTTCCGAAAGCATCGCTTTTTCAAGCAAAGATTGCTTTGCTGGATTTTGTTGAAACAAGGAAGCCAACTTGCCAGTTGTGTTGTGTGCATAATAATACCCTTCTTCGGCTACCGATCGCAAAGCAATATTCAATTCATGGGGATGAATGTCTTTTTTTAAGAACCCTTTTACTCCGATTTGAAGCAGCCTGATGAGGGCAATCTCCGAATCATACATCGTAAGCACTAAAATTTTTATTGCTGGGTATTCCTTTTGCAACCACTTGGCGCTTTCAAATCCATCCATGCCGGGCATATTTAAATCAAGTAAAATCAAATCTGGCTTGGCGCCATCTGTCATTACTTTCATCAACTCAATCCCATTGCCTGCTGTGCCAATGACTTTAAAATCATCAAACGAATTAACAATATTTACAAGTGCCTCTCGCAACAAGGCATGATCATCCACCAGCAAAACTTTGTAACTAGCTGTTTTCATATATAGGTAGTTTTATTGTAACGACTGTTCCTGTTCCAATGGAAGATTCAATATCAAATTGCCCGTTCAACATCAATGCCCGTTTATTCATATTCAACAACCCATTTCTTTTGTTGAAATTATCTAAGGAGAACCCTTTCCCATTATCGGTGATACTCAATAGCAAGTGAGAATCAGCATAATGAAGATTCAAATGAATGCTACTTGCATGAGCGTGCTTGATTACATTATTCAATGACTCTTGCACAATGCGAAACAAAATCAATTCTTTTTCAGCATGCATAAAAACAGGCTCTCCCACCACGGTTAATTTAATATTAAACAATTCGGGCTTATTCAATTGGTTGATTTCAAATTCGAGGGCTTTTAAAAACCCATTGTTCTTGATTACATCCGAACTCATGCTTCTACTGAGGTCACTTAAATCAGCGATGGTTTCCGTTAAAAAATTTACAATGTTTTTTATTTGACTATCCAACCCCAATTGACCGCCCACATGAAGTGTATTGAGGTGCAATTTTGCCAGGCTAAGTTTTTGTCCAATATTGTCATGAATTTCTCTTGAAATATTTTGAAAAGTTTGCTCCTGAATCTCCAGCTGAGATCGTAGCATGTCATTTTCATGGATCATTTTCAATTCCTTCATTCCTTTCAGATAAGTATTTTGCTTTTGCTTATAAATGAATACAATAAAAACAACTATCGTAACCAATAAAAAAATCATTAAGCACACAAAAATTATAAAAAATGCTATATCCTTTTGACTTTGATTGAACATAAATAAGCTTTGATGAAAAATAAATGCATTATTATATAAGATGCGACTATTAGCCTAAAGAAATATTTATGCTGAAGTATTAAAGTGTTATCAGTCAAATAGTCAATGACTGCTGAAAGAGGCGATTCAAAACCCATTCCAAGAAAGATGCCAGAAATAATCCAAAAAGAAGGCTCCTCCAATAAATTTAGAAGATCAGTTTGTTTTAAGATTTGAAAAAAATAAACCAAACTAAGTAATGCAAGACTAAAATTAGTAATAGCAAAAGCTTTATTTGCTAAAAATTTCCAATCGCTACTTAATAACATTGTTGAAATTATGATTAGCTGTAAGTAAAAAAAAATTATTATATAAACATTTCGCTTTGGCAAAACTTTCAGAATAAAATTTCCTAAAAAACAAAAATGAAACAACAATGAAAAATTTATTAGGTATTGGGAATGCTTTATTGGAAAGAAATGCGACTCAATATAAGACGGAATTGCACAAAGTAACCCTACAGTAGGATACCAATAAAAACCCTTCATATACCTTGGGGTGTTTTTATTTTTAACAATCTTAACAGCGAATAAAAAAGACAATAAAATAACAATGCATTGCAAATCAAAATAAATATTATAGGTATACTTCATAAGTTTACAACATTACAACAGAATTTTTACTAGCCAATGGGAAAAACACATCTTATTGTGGGTGTTTTTCCCCTATATACTATTCTTTCCTTAATGATATTTGAATTGGTTTTTAACCGTTCCCTATCCCCAATGACCAGGGTGGCGCATTGCCCCCTTGGTTTCATTGGGCTTTTTAAGTTAAAAAAGTAAAAATGGCGCGTAAAAATGAATTTTCGGCAATCGTATATAAAACAAGGGGATGTCAGTTGTACTTGTGGCACTAGTGCCTGTAATACCCGAAAATAATGCGTAAAATCCCCATCCTGATCATAGGGTAAATACACTCTTTATTTTCTTGTTATATAATTTGACCTTGCATCTAGCGTTATAGTATCGCAACACATTTATTTCAATTTATAATAACACCATGACAGAAGCCACTACAGAACCCATTAGAGTGATTATAGCCGACGACCATGTATTGTACCGTGCAGGAGTAAAAGCATCGCTGAGCTCTAGACCCGATATTAAGGTAATAGCAGAAGCTGATAATGGCATGCATTTGCTCAATTTGATTAAAAACATTGAAGTCGACGTTATCTTATTAGACATTCAAATGCCTATTATGGATGGGATTGCTACTTTACCAGAAATAAAGAAAATATCTCCCCGTGCTAAAGTGATTATGCTCACCATGGTAGACGACAATAGCATGATTACAAAATTGATGGAGCTGGGTGCTAACAGTTATTTAACCAAAACCAGCGACAGCGAGATCATTTACGAGGCCATTAAAACTTGTCATGAACAAGAGTATTATTTTAATAAACTCACGAATCAGGCATTGCTTTCTAATTTAAAACAGCGCAATGTACCTGTACCGCAACACTTGGTATCGCAAGAAGTGCTGCTCAATGACAAAGAAACCATGATCTTGCGGTTGATGTGTGAAGAAAAAAGCACCAAAGAAATTGCGGATTTAGTAGAATTGAGTCCACGTACCGTAGAAGCCATTCGCGATAAGCTAAAGGTAAAAACAGGCTCTAAAACAACTGCAGGATTGATCATGTATGCAGTAAAACATAAAATCATCGAAGAAATTTAGGAATACAGGTTACAGTTTTTTAGGTTAAGAATCCCCGGCTTGCTGGGGATTCTTTATTTTAGCATATGGATTACCTTAATTACAATGGAAAAACACTGCCTGCAGATAGTTTACTAGTGGGAGCAGACAATCGCGGATTGCGTTTTGGAGATGGCCTTTTTGAAACCATTAAATACAAACACCATCAACTTATTTTATTAGACGAGCATCTTGCCCGCTTGTGGAATGGAATGAAAGCATTGCAATTTGATATCCCCAAGCTTTTTACTCCTGATGTTATAGAAGCGCACATTCTCTCGCTCCTTAAAAAAAACAACCATGCCAATGCAAGAATACGGCTGGCGATTATTAGAGGCAATGGAGGATTATACGATGCCTCCAGCAATGCGCCTAATTATATCATTCAAACATGGCCAATACCAGAAAGCAATGGCATACTCAATGAAAATGGATTGCAATTGTGTATTTACAGAGATGCGGTGAAAGCCATTGATTCATTTAGTAATTTAAAGCACAACAATTATCTTCCTTATTTTATGGGAGCGCAATATGCAAAAACGAATAAGTGCAATGACGCCATCATATTAAACCAATCACAAAGAATTTGTGATACTACTATTGCCAATCTCTTTGTTATAAAAGAAAACGA
>CANJJU010000092.1 GCA_947474815.1 Chitinophagaceae bacterium
GTGAACTCACTATTTGAATAACTTAAAACGGATTCTTCTCTTTTGTTGCTATTTAAATAAACCCAAATTCATCTAAATAAATCCAGATTTAGTTAGATTTATCTAGATTAATTTGAATAAATCTAGATAAATTCTCCTTAGGGAATAGTGCAAAAATTGACTATCCCATACTATTTAGTTGTAATTAAAAATGTTGACACAGCCCTATTCGTAAGTAGAGATTCCTACTACCTCCTATACTTTCGTTTCTTAATCCCATATAATTTCCCAAATCGTTTATTGAAAGCAGATGTTTCTCCATATAATACCTTTCCATTTTCGGAAAGCTTCAAATAAAATGAACGCCTTCCATCAGTGTAGCCTGCCTTATCAGCTTCATAACAAACATCCATGATAAGGGTATTGTTTTCAGTAATGGTACGAATATTCAATACCTGTGTTTTGATTCTTTTGGGCAGTGATTCGTATGGATCATTGATAATGTACCAAACAATATAGCTAGTGTCTGGTTTTATGTACAAATCATACGTATACAAGTATTCATCTGCATACCATTCTCCGGAATACTTTCCTAGGTATTTTTTATCCAGTTGCTTGTTTCCTTTTGAATCAAAAACGATTGGGGGTACATTTAAACTTCGTTCTAATTCTACAATGGGCAAATACTCTTCTTGCGTCTTATCCAATATCAACCTTGCCAAATTGGGTAGAAACAATTTCATTTGGTCTTCTATGACTATGGTATGGGTATACAGCGGTGTAATAAAGGAGATTTCACTGACTGGTATTTTAGTCATCTTGCGCATACAATTATAACTAGCTAATATCTGTAAGGAAGCCGTAGAATCCTTTTGGGTGGTTCCTTTTAAGGCGCCGCAATTGTTATAGGTAAACAAGGACCCATCTGCAAACCGGATTTCTATTTCAGCGGTGGTGTCTAATAGAATTTCCTTGGGCGATTTATAAAAAAAGGAGACCATGTAGATATTGCTGGTAACAGTGTCCTTAGTTATTATCACTCCCGCATTGGCACTGCAAAATTTAGGTTCCATTTGAATGAGTGCAACAGAGGAAAACAAAGTAATCAAATTATTACTATCGCTTCTTTTGATTATTTCCTGCGCATGTATTGTATTAGATGCAACAAGGAAAAGTAGTATGATCGTTTTTTTCATAGTGAATGAGTTTAATGGCTTTGAATAATAGCAACTAGTTCTACCCTACTGGCTTACAATGCTTTTAATAAAATCATAATTGTTATTCACCTTCGATACAATATGCATAGGAAAGTTCTGTGTTTTTGTGCCTGCACTAATATTCAGTTTTTTAACCTCGTCATACGTTATATAAGCAAAGCAGCCATCACAGACACCCACAATCATACTCTCTTGGTTTCGAGGGATTTCAATTTGACCACTATAAAGCATATACATGGTATTTTGTTTTCTGATGAAAAGATTGGCTGTGTATAATTCAATTAAATCGCCAGTTTCATTTAAAAAAATAGGTTCCAATGTAATAGGATTTTCTGGTGGCATAGGCATATCGCAATTCCATATTCCAAAGCCATCAATTTGAAAGTTTCTTAAGGTACGAAGACTCATATTGAAGTTCTTTGTTTCTAGATTTTTCGCTTCGATGTCAGCATTGATTTTATCCGTTTCTGCATTTTTAGCTTCAATGATTCTATTGAGTTGAGCTGTTTTATCATTTTCCCTATCAATTTGAGCATTATTGATAGAATCTTTGATATAAGCTCCCTTATTTGCGTTGTCTGCTGCTATTCTTGCGTCAATATTTCTTTCGTACTCCTTCATTTTTTTATCGTACAATAGCATCGCCTTGGCATAATCCTCATCATTCAACACAGGCTTTACCCTATACTCTACAGATTTTTTATTATCGCCATAGATTTGACTAAACCGGATGGTATAGATATTGGGACTGCTTCCTTTTATTAATTTAATGTCTTCCCATCTACCATCAGAATCTTCAGGCTTGAATCTTTTTTCATCTTTGTCTAATTGAAACTGCAGTTTGTCATACACCATCAGCTCTTTAAAGGATGCAGTGTCGATGCGTACTTTGATGATGGGCAAATCATCTGCCATCCTATAAGGCTTAGCTGGAAGAACTGCCTTGCTTTCAGTAGAAAGAGGATTTTTTACAGACATATTTGTCTTGCCCACTTCAAGAATCTCACTTTTGCCACGATTGACCCATTGTTTTGTGGCAGTATCTAAATAATATAAATTTTGTGCCAAGTCTTTGTTGCCAGTAGCAATGTTAATTTCAGGTTTACTGCTCTTATTCACAAACACTGGCTGACCATCCTTGAAAGCTTGAATGTCGCACATACCTGCTGACTCAAATGTATAATGCACACCAGCAGAATCGTACCCCATTGGAATGCCAGATAAAAAGTAATCTACCGGATTAGAGAATTCGCGGTATTTGACATCAACTTTCCCTTTAACCACTTTCCCCTTTTTATCTACAAAAGCATCTGGAGGAAACAATAACACCGTGCCAGAGGGATACATAATGGTATCGCCTTTAGCTGCATCTACACTATAATCAGAAAAAGGTACATCTGCTGCAGGAATGGGTGGCTGCACAAACCTTGCAGTTGTTAACTTATTAGAATGGCAGTTACATTTTGCTATCATCAAAATGATCAGTAAAATAATTGCAGCAATGAGGAGGAGGTTTTTGCGTTTCATAATGGTAGATTTAGAGGTGAGGAAAAAGGTTGTATTGTTTGGTCGAATGGATAATTAATTATCTCGGAATTTCATTTTAGTAAGTTCTACCCAATTGATTCCGTTTTCATCATAGGGATTCAAATCTAAAAGATAATAAGCAAGGTCTTCGAAAGTTCTATTGTACAAATCTTGCACATTCATTTTATGTCTGAATTTATCATTGATAAGACTGACTGATGTTACAAAACAGCGAGACATTTTTTGGAGAGCCTGCTCAGAAATTCCAATCGTAACAGATGCCCGGTTTCCTTCAGTAAAGAACTCTCCATTTGTATACACATTCTCGTCGTATACCTGACCATCATCGAATCGAATATAGATTTTGTCTTTCCCTGTTAAGAAAAAGGTCTTAGGTGCTTTGAAATAAAAGACCAATGCATAATACTTGATGCTGTCGGCATTGTATACCAATCCACCTACCATGCAATCTTTTGGCCCCATGGCAAGCGTGTCAATGGTAGTAGAAATGGTGATATTGCCACTACTGTCTACTGTTCTCTTTAAAATAGACTGCCCTTGTGCAAAGCCAGTAATGAATAGCAATGAGATGAAAATAATTTTAGTCATGTTGTTATTTTATAGATTATCAAGTTGTTGGTCAATTTTTTTATCCCATAAAGCCTGGTTTGCTTTTGAAACAGAATTACTTGTTTCTTTATCATATTTATCTTGATATGCATCCCACTCATTGTATATATTATCATAAACAACACCCACTTTATCGATGGTGAGATTGGGTTCATTTTGTAGCGTGCGGATAAATTTCATGGCGAACAAATAAGAAATATCAAAATGCCTTTGTTCGTGGTTAAGGATATAGTCATTTTTATTCCCTTTTACTAGAATGGAATTATTCTTATCAAACTTACAGGTGACGTCTATTTGCATGACATCGTCAATATTATTAATGGTGTATGATATCTCGGTAGAAGTAAGCGCTGCTTCTGCTCGCTTTTTATTGTCAACTTTAAAATCAGTCCACTTAAGCTTATTCGATCTGTTATAAGCAATGTGCGCCTTGTTGTGATTGATATTACTATACTTTACGATAACTGCTGGTTTATATGTGATAAAACCAACTAGCAGGATGAATAATAATTTAGTCATGGCTAACTTAATTTAAAGGTGAGAAATGGGGTTACAGACTGAAATAAAATACGGATAAGAGAAACGAGAGAAAAAGCAGTAAGTGTTATAGAATTATAATCAAATACGGAGTGGGTTTTGCTTTGTTAGATGAATCTACTAATGAAAAACATTGTTTGACCACAATGAAATGTTAAAGACAATCAACATTGTAAACATTTTGTTTTTTATAACATTTATAAAAACGGTACTTTTATTTCTAAATCAAAAGCTTTGCGAGTTATAAAATATCTTTATTTAATTCTTTTTGTATTATTTCTTTCCTGTACTGATAATGAAGAGAAAAACTCCCCCGCCACCAAGCCAGTTTATGTACATCCCTCATATGATAAAAGAGGAAGAGTTAGAAAAGGCTATGTGAGAATGCCCGTAAGTACAAATAAAAATGCTATTCGCAAACAAAACAGCAGCCGTTATTATTATCAAACCAGAGGGAAATATAGAAGACGGAAGTAATTAAGGTTACGCACTTTATTATTCTACATCTATATGCTGCTTTTACTTTAACCGTCTTATACTATAAAGAAACCCCATGAACAAAGCCATGGGGTTATGTTTAGAGTGTATTCTACTCTTATGTTTTAACTTAAAAAAAGATTACTTCTTTTGAGCTGTTAACTCAATCTGATAAACTTTTGGATCATATTTCCATAATGCACCTGTAGCAGCATCAATGCCCCAAAAAAGTAAGTTAAATAGATTTAATATTGAGACAGAATTAAAAGATGTTTCAGGTTGAAAGCTTTTTGTTTCAAATCCTTCTTTATTAAGGGTAATGGTTTGTCCATCACTTCTTCTTTTCAATTTGATAGAAGCAGGAGTAACGCCTCTGTCAATTCCATCCACTTGCACTTTTGCTCCTGAAGGAGTAGAATTGATTTGAACCGTTTGCTTTGTTCCAGTAAATAGTGTTGAGCAGCTACTCAGCAAAAATGTTGACAGGATTAAAATTGGAAATAACTTTTTCATAATTGTACGTTTTCCTACTCTTTTGGTTTTTCGGATACACCCCGTTTAAATGGTAACTGGTCTCCATTTTTTAAATGAATTAAGATAAGTTCGGATTAAAAACAAATTCGCATTATATTTTTACATTTTAATAATAGCAAACGTCAATAAAACAATTGACAACTTGAGTCAATTTGTAAACCTTAATAATAAATTGACCTATATTGACAAGAATTATGCACAATCAGAACAAAATATTTAGAGTATTACAGTTGATAAGCATTCTAAAGACTAAACCAGCCAAAAGCATGCGCCAGATTGCGAACACTATTGGCAGCACTGAAAGGACTGTATATAGATATCTTGACCTTCTTTCAGAAGTAGGGTTTTACATCGAAAAGAATGAAACTAATAAGGTTTACATTGAATCAGATAGCAATGACAATAGGCAACAGTTTAATCAGGAAGAGGTATTATTATTAAAGCAGTTAATACTTACTGTTGGGAAAAAAATTAAATTAAAAGACACTATTTTAAAAAAGCTGTATATAAATTCTGATATTCAGATTAATTCCAGCCACCTATTAAAAGCTCATCTTGGAAAAATAATTGAGTCATTAGCAGCGGCTATGCTGAATAAAAA
>CANJJU010000093.1 GCA_947474815.1 Chitinophagaceae bacterium
CCATATTCAAAAACAAGCAAATAGAAAAAATAACCATTCGTTGATCAATTGTATTTGATAGTGCTTTGGTTGCTGCTGCAAACCAAAGTGCAATTACTCCTGGATTGAGGGTGTTAATTAGGAATCCGGTTATAAAGAGGCGGGCATGTGTAGTGCCTGTAATTTTTACACCTGCATCCAATTCTTCTTGGCTATTGTATTTTTTGAAAAACAAATAAAAAACACCCAATCCAATAAGAAACAAACCTCCGGTAATACCAATGGTTTTTTTATATGCTATAACCTCTCCTAATAAACCACTAAAAAAATTTGCAGATAAAACCCAGATGATATCACTTAGCCAAACACCGGCAATGAAATAAAATGCACTTGCAACTCCATAATTAATACGCAGCTTGATAATGGTAAAAACCACTGGTCCTACAGAGAATACCAATGCTAAGCCAAGAAGCAATCCTGAAATAACAGCATCTGTCATTTATAATTATTTTTTGTAAACGCGAGTATGTTCTTACGCGTTATGGTTGTTTTTCAAAAACAATTGCCATTCTTCAAGTATTTTTCCTTTTAATACTCGAGGGAATTTATGTTGTCCACCCACTTTTCCTTTCGATTTCATGAAGTCCATAAATGTTTGTTCAGAGAGCACCTCTACTTCCACTGCTTGTAAAGCATGCTTCCGTTCCACATCGTAATCATCATTGATATCCTTTAAATTATTATCAATCAGTGTTGCAATGTCAGTTGCTTTTACAGAGTCATCGGTAGCAATATACCATTTATGAGCAAAGAAGTTTCCATAAGGAATGCCCGCTACCGTAAATTCTGGAATAAAAACATTCAATTCTTTAGCGGCTAGCTGAATGGCTTTGTTCATATTGTCTACACTCAAATGTTCTCCCACCAAACTTAAGAAGTGTTTGGTTCTGCCAGTAATAATAATTTCTGTTTTTTCTTTGTCAATTAATCTCACGGTATCGCCTATGGCGTATCTCCATGCACCAGCATTGGTGCTTATTAAAATAGCATAATCTTTATTTTCTTCAATCTCATGAATCATATAAGCTTCAGGATTCTCTATCATGTTTCCATCGCTATCGAAGTTGCTGTCATCAAAGGGAACAAATTCAAAAAATATATTGTTATTGATTGCCAGTTGCATTCCTGTTGCATCTTGTCTGCTTTGGTAAGCTAAAAATCCTTCACTTGCTAAATAGGTTTCTATATAGGTGAGGGGTTTTCCCAATAATTTTTCAAATCCTTTTTTATAAGGCTCCATCGCCACCCCTCCGTGCACATAAAAAGCCAAATTTGGCCAAATCTCATGAATGTTATTGAGCTTATATCTTTCAATTATTTTTTCGATGCATAATTGAAGCCATGCCGGTACGCCTACGATGAAACCGATATCCCAATTTGGTGCATTGTCAACTATTTCTTCTAGTTTTTTTGCCCAGTCTTTTTCTCTTGCAATTTTTTTACCTGGTTTGTACAGCCCTAGTCCAAGAAACCAAAAAGGGATATTTTTCTGTTGTATTCCACTGAGGTCACCTGCGAAATAGGTAGGTCCTTTTTGTAATTGGGTGCTTCCTCCGAGCATAAGCCATCCTTTTCCTATGGAACTTTTAGGGATATTCTCATATCGAGTTAAACTGAGTAACTGCTTGAAGCTCGTAATCGTGTTGCTTCGAATCAACTCTTTGGTAACGGGAATATATTTACTGGATGCTTCGCTGGTGCCGCTACTGAGTGCAAAATATTTGATTACACCTGGCCAACACACATCTGGAGTGCCTTCTAGGGTTTTATGCCACCAATCAGCATATATCTTTTCATAATTATAAGTAGGAACAACCTGTTGGAATTTTTTACCCGAATGGCGACTCAATAAGATCTCATCAAACTTGAATTGTTGACCAAATTCAGTAAAACGGGCTTTCTTTAATAGCTTTTTCAACACCTTCATTTGCTGCCTTCTGGGGTCACTCACCGGCAAATTCAATGCTCGGGCAATTGTTTTAGGTAATGTAATGTCGAAAATGGCCATCAATAGATATATTCAAATAAGGGCAAATATAATTTATTGCCCCTCAAAAGTAGAAAAAGACCTTAAAAGCTCGTTTTTGCCTTAAAATTGACTTGTTTGAGTTCAAAATAATTAATAAAAAATGGCTAGGTTTGTCATCAAAAATAAAGAAGTATGAAAAAATTAATTTTATCACTTGTATTGTTTGCAAGCATATTACAAACCAAAGCCGACGAAGGAATGTGGCTACCTATGTTATTAGGTCAACAAGTGTATAACAACATGGTTAAGAAAGGGTTGAAGCTTACTAAAGAGCAACTGTATTCTATTAATAAAGCATCGCTTAAAGATGCCATTTTAATTTTTGGGGGAGGTTGTACAGGAGAGATTGTAAGTGATCAAGGATTAATTTTCACCAATCATCATTGTGGGTATGGTGCCATCGCTGGTGCTAGCAGTGTTCAAAACAACTATTTGCGTGATGGATTTTACGCGTATAATAAAGACCAAGAAATCAAAAGTCAACTTACAGTACAGTTTTTAGTTAAGATTGTAGATGTAACTGCAGAAATTGAGGCTGGATTAAAAGGGTTGTCTTGGGCAGAAAGACAAAAAAAATTACAAGAAGTATATAAGTCGGTAACCGACAATGTAGCTGACAAAGAAAATGGATTGGCAGGTAGAGTGTACAGTATGTTTAAAGACAATCAATACTTGATGTATGTTTATCAAACCTATCGTGATATTAGATTAGTAGGAGCACCTCCTGAAAGTGTTGGAAAGTTTGGCGGCGATACAGATAATTGGGAATGGCCTCGTCATACAGGTGATTTTTCTATTTTCAGAGTGTATGCAACAAAAGATGGCAAACCTTCTGAATACAATAAAGAGAATGTGCCTTTGAAGCCAAAGCATTTTCTTCCAGTAAGTATCAAAGGTATTAAGGATGGAGATTTCTCGATGATTTATGGCTATCCTGGCGGAACCAATCGTTATGAAACGAGTTATGGTATCAAATTGAAAAATGAAATTGAAAATCCAGCATTGGTAGCATTGAGAGATATGCGTTTGAAATATATGCATGAGCAAATGATCAAAGATCCTGCTGTTAAATTGAAGTTAGCTTCTGATTATGCAGGTATTGCCAACTATTGGAAATTTTTCGATGGAGAAACAAAACAATTGGTAAAGTTTAATACGTATGGTCAAAAGCAAGAATATGAAAAAGATTTTGCTACCTGGTCTAAAGGGAAACCCGACTACGAAAATATCTTTTCAGAGTATGAAAAAAATTATGCTACCTGGACGCCATATAGTAAACATCGTCAATATTTGCGCGAAGGAATTTTAGGTTCTCCTTTATCTTCTTTTGTATCATCATCATTGATTGCATTAGAAACTGTTTTGACAAAAGCGGATGCAACACCTGCTGATATCAAGAAAGTAGTAGATGCAGTTGAAGCAGCAAGAAAAAACTTTTTGGCTGCCGAAGACTTACCCAGTGACAATAAAATTCTTGCTGCAGTGGCGCAGGCTTTTTACAATGATGTAGATAAAAATCAGCACCCTGCTGGCATCTATGATAGAATTGCTTTATATGGTTCTTTACAAGATGAAAGCACGTATAAAAAATGGGCCACGGATGTGTTTGCCAAGACGATGGTGTTAGATAATGATAAATGGAATTCATTTATTGCTAATCCTACTGCTGCTGCATTACAGGCTGATCCAGCATTTGATTTTACTGCTGCGTTTGTAAAAAACTATACTGCTAAGTATGCTCCTTTATATACAGCTTTTGTAAATAGAAACAATGAATTGGGTAGAAGCTACATGAAAGGAATCATGGAGAAAAATCCTGCAGCCGTTAAGAAGATGTACCCTGATGCTAATTTTAGTATGAGAGTAAGTTATGGCAATGTAAAAAGTTATCATCCAAGAGATGCAGTTTTTTATGATTATGTTACTACTGCTAAAGGAATATTAGAAAAGTATGCTCCCGGTGATTATGAGTTTGATTTGCCTACCAAACAAGTTGAACTATTTAAGAAAAAAGATTTTGGACAATACATCGATAAAAGCAGAAATGATTTAGTGATAGCTTTTATTACCACCAATGATATTACTGGGGGAAACAGTGGCAGCCCTGTTATAGATGCCAACGGCAATTTAATTGGACTTGCTTTTGATGGTAATTATGAGGCACTGAGTCATAAGATTGCATTTGACAAAGATTTAAATCGTACGATTTGTGTTGATGTGCGTTATGTATTGTGGTGTGTAGATAAATTAGGAGGTGCTACCAATATCATCAATGAGTTGAAATTAGTGAAGTAATTCACTTGTAATAATTATTTGAAGCCGCTGTTTTAACAGCGGCTTTTTATTTTGCTGAAAACGAGTAATATTCATTTTATTATTCCTTTATATGCATAACTAAAAACACTTATTTTTGCGCTGTAAAAACAACACTATGCAAAAGGGACCTGTATCACAGTACATTCAACATCATTATCGTCATTTTAATGCTGCCGCCTTAATGGACGCAGCAAAAGGATATGAAACCCATTTACTCGAAGGAGGTAAAATGATGGTAACACTTGCTGGAGCCATGAGTACTGCTGAGCTAGGATTAAGTTTTGCAGAAATGATTCGCCAGGATAAAGTGGCTATCATCAGCTGTACAGGCGCCAATCTTGAAGAAGATATTATGAATCTTGTTGCACACAGTCATTATAAGAGAGTGCCTCATTATCGCGATTTAAGTCCACAAGACGAATGGGATCTGTTAGAGAATCATTACAATCGTGTAACAGATACCTGCATACCTGAAGAAGAAGCATTCAGACGTTTACAAAAACACATTCATCAAATATGGAATGATGCTGATAAAAAAGGGGAGCGTTATTTTCCTCATGAGTATATGTACAAGATGTTATTGAGTGGAGTATTGGAACAGTATTATGAAATAGATCCAAAAAATAGTTGGATGCTTGCAGCAGCTGAAAAAAACATTCCAATAGTTGTACCAGGATGGGAAGATAGTACCATGGGGAATATTTTTGCATCTTATATAATTAAAAATGAGATGAAGGCCACTACCATGAAAAGTGGAATTGAGTATATGGTGTGGTTAGCGGATTGGTACAGACAAAATTCATCTGGAAAAGGAGTAGGGTTTTTTCAAATTGGCGGAGGAATTGCAGGAGATTTTCCTATTTGTGTAGTTCCAATGATGTACCAAGATTTAGAATGGCATGATGTACCCTTCTGGAGTTATTTTTGTCAGATTAGTGATTCTACTACTTCTTATGGTTCTTATTCTGGTGCTGTTCCCAACGAAAAAATCACTTGGGGTAAATTAGATA
>CANJJU010000094.1 GCA_947474815.1 Chitinophagaceae bacterium
GTTCCTTAAAGCATTCCAATGACAAGAACCAATGGTTAACGGATCGGTAGAGGGACCAGGATCAGTATAATCAAAATTTGTACCAATAATAATTTTGCCAGTTTCCATGCATTGCGCTGCCAAGCAATCATCATTGGTAGTAGTAGCCGTTATGTCATTGTAAACTAGTGAAGGACCGAAAATTAAATCAACTTTATTAAAAGCGATTCCTGATGCAGAAGAAGTTTCCGTAATTGTAAGAGTCCAATTACCATTTGGATTTTCTCCATTAAATTGAGCAAATGCATTTGAAATGTCTGTTCTATAGTATCCTATGTCAAAGGGCTGTCTAGTGGAGCCATATGTTTCTGGAAAAACCAAAGAAGCATAATCTCTAAATTTTACATTGTATTTAGAAACAGAAAAACTACCATTCAGGTCCTTAATAGTAACAACAGTATTGTTAGGAGACTTCAAAGTAATCACATAAAATCCTAAATTTTTAGTTGAGTTTGCGGTGTTACCCAAGTCAATATTCACTTGTTGAAGAACATTAGTAGGACTTGATAAGGAAGTGGGAAGACCTGAGACAGTGATAGTCTTAGTTAATGACGCATTCCAAGAATCAATAATTTGGGCATCGGTATTTGAAAAAGTTTGACCAACAGATACAACTGGCATAATCAACCCAAAGAGTATTGAAAATATTTTGAACTGTTTTTTTATACAATGAATCATCGAAATTTAAATTAATGCTTTACAGAACATCGAAAAAACCAAAGATATAATTTGGCTTATAAAGGTATAAAGAAAACAATGGAAAATTTTATACGTTTTTAAATACATTTATACCTATGTAAAATTCAAATGTTTAGACTTATTTTTTAATTGCAGCAAACACCAATTCATTCAAAAAGACAATTACATCCGCCTCTGTCTTGGTTTTTGTAAAATCAGTTAAAGAGGGCAAATGTTTCATAAAGAAATTCTGAAAATGAGCCATTTCAACAATAGTAGTAGCAAGCGATTTGGGATATTTATACTTGCCATTACATTCTGTAATAATCCCTCCAACCACTGAGCATAAATCCTTGTATGGCTTAAAAAACTGCTGCTTATTGTCATCCCCTACATGCTTTGTTAAGTAAGCTTTTGACCCTTCGGCAATCACAATTTGATGCAATAAATGTTCATCCACATGGCTGGTTTGTTCATCATCCTCTACTGCCGAAGCGAGCAATTTAATTACCTTCTTCAGTTTAATTGATGGATCTTTAATATTATTGGTATGAAAAACAATTTGAAATTCCAGCCACCCCCAATACCACGAAGTAAGATATAGCAACAATTTATGCTTGTTTTCAAAATAACGATAAATTCCCGCCTCGGTTGTACCTATGTCTTCTGCTAATTTTTTAAATGTAAAAGATTCAAATCCATTTTTGTGAATGAGTTTGATACTTTGTTTAATAATACTCTTTCCTAGTTCTGATCCTTCGGGATTCCGAAGAAACAACCCTTCATTCATAGAAATCTGCAATTGTAGTTTCATGCTAAGTAATTTTTGAAGCTTTTTTGCAAGAAAAACAAAGCTACGGAAAATATTTTTACAATTATTTTTGATAGTATTACTATTATTTAGAATAATAATACTATTTTTGTAAAAAAATACTCATTATGCAATCAACCAATCTATTTAAACATTTTAAAAACGATCTACCGGCAAGTATCATTGTATTTTTCGTAGCTGTTCCACTATGCCTAGGAATTGCCCTAGCTTCAGGAGCGCCCTTGTTTGCTGGAATCATTGCAGGAATTGTAGGCGGAATCATTGTAGGCGCAGCAAGCGGATCCCCCTTAGGAGTTAGCGGCCCAGCAGCTGGCTTAGCTGTCATCGTATTAACCTCCATTGCTGCTTTGGGAGGAAACTGGAATGCCTTTTTAACTGCAGTGGTTATTGCAGGAGTCATTCAGCTACTCTTAGGCTACCTTAAAGCAGGCTTTATTGCCCACTTCTTTCCTACCTCGGTAATTAAAGGAATGCTTACAGGTATTGGATTATTGATTATTCTAAAACAAATTCCTCACGCGCTTGGTTGGGACAAAGACCTAGAGGGAGACGATGCTTTTTTACAAGCAGATGGACAAAATACCTTCTCAGAAATATTCAAAGCATTCGACTATATAACTCCAGGTGCTATTGTCATTGCATTGATTTCTTTAGCAATACTTATCCTTTGGGATGTAGTGCTAGTAAAAAAACATAAGGTATTTCAAATCATTCAAGGGCCTATCGTAGTAGTCATACTAGGCATTCTAATGAATCTTGCCTACCAACAGAATTTACTTCCTTTCACTTTAAATGCTAACCAAATAGTATCAATACCAGTTCCAGCATCCTTTAGTAGTTTTTTGAACCAGTTTACCTTCCCTGATTTTTCGGCACTTAGTAATCTTGAAGTTTGGAAAATAGGTATAGTAATAGCAATTGTGGCTTCATTGGAAACGCTGCTTTGTGTAGAAGCAACAGATAAATTAGATCCAGATAAAAGAATCACCCCAACTAATAGAGAATTAAAAGCACAAGGATTAGGGAATATCATATCAGGACTGATCGGTGGACTTCCTATCACTCAAGTAATAGTTAGAAGCTCTGCCAATATAAATTTTGGAGGCAAAACAAAACTATCCGCTATTCTACATGGCATCTTTTTATTAATCAGTGCAGTTTTAATAGCAAGCTTATTAAACTTAATTCCGCTAGCTAGTTTGGCAGCAATTTTAATTATAGTTGGATACAAACTTGCAAAGCCCTCCCTCTTTAAAGAAATGTATAAATTGGGATGGGAACAATTCATTCCATTCATAGGCACCATCATTGCTATTCTCTTAACTGATTTATTAAAGGGTATCACGGTCGGTATTTTACTGGGGATTTTCTATACCCTTCGTCATAGTTACAGAAATTCTCACCATGTAAAAGACATTGAATCTACTGTAGACGGACAATCCGTGCATCACCTGGTATTAGCTGAAGAAGTGTCTTTCTTCAATAAAGCAAGCTTACTGGAAACACTGGATGCTATTCCTGCTAATTCAAAAGTTATCATCGATTGCAGTAAGTCAAAATCTATAGCTTATGATGTGATTGACTTAATTAAGAATTTTGAACAAAATGCAATTGGTAAAAATATTCGTGTTGAAAAAATAAATTTCATTGAATACTAAACATTTCAATTGATGAGGAACTTTATTTTAATAGTTGCTTTAGTATTGAGCAATAACGCTGCACTTGCTCAATCAAATAAAATGGGCAATTGGCTAATTTATTTTGGAAATCAGAAAATAAATAAAAACTGGAATTTTCATAACGAATTTCAATACCGAAGCTATAATAGACTCGAAGATCCAAGTCAATTATTATTTAGAGTAGGAATTGGATACAACCTATCTGACAACAACAATAATATACTTGCCGGATATGGTTTTATTCAATCTTACTTACAAAATGACTCATTAAAAAAATACATCAATGAAAATAGAATCTTTCAGCAGTTCATCACTAAGCACAATCTGAAAAGCTTACTGATTACACATCGATTTAGACTGGAGGAAAGATTCATTGAAAAAGATTTCAAATTAAGGTTAAGGTATTTTTTGTCAGTCAATAAGCCTCTGAATAAGCCAACGCTTGATAAAAATGCCCTTTATATTGCCTCCTCGAATGAAATATTCATACATATGTCCGATCGACTATATGATCGAAATAGATTTTATGTTGGACTTGGCTATGCATTTAATAAACACATACGGGCAGAAACAGGATACATGATTCAACATACTACCAATAATACTCAACAACAATTTCAATTAATATTTATTAATAATTTACCATTTTAAAAAATAATCATGAAAACATTAACCAAAGAAATGCAACAATCTCTTACTCCCCAAAAAGCACTGGAACTACTAATAGATGGGAATAAAAGATTTGTAAACAATCTTAAAATAAATCGAAATCTTTTACAACAAGCGAATGACACTTCGGATGGTCAACATCCCTTTGCTGTGATATTGAGTTGCATAGATAGTAGAACATCGGCTGAATTAATTTTTGACCAAGGATTAGGGGATGTTTTTAGTGTTAGAATCGCGGGCAATATTTTAAATGAAGATATTTTAGGCAGCATGGAGTTTGGATGCAAAGTAGCAGGGGCAAAAATCATCGTTGTACTAGGCCATTCAAAATGCGGTGCTGTAAAAGGAGCTTGCGATCAAGTAGAAATGGGCAATCTTACCTCATTGCTTTCTAAAATAAGACCAGCCGTGGATGATGAAACCAGTACCAAAGAAAATCGAGATTCATCAAATGCTGTATTTGTAGAAAATGTAGCAGCCATCAATGTTAAGCGAACTGTAAAGTATATCAAAGAAAGAAGCCCTATCTTGAAAGAAATGATTGAAGAGAAAAAAATTGGAATTGTAGGGGGCATGCACGATATTTCTACTGGAGAAGTAACCTTCTATTCATAATGTGTTAAATTAAAAAAAGCGCGTTCAAATCATAGAACGCGCTTTTTAAATTAAATAGTAACCCTACCCCTTTCTACTACTTTTTTCAGCAGCTCTTGGTTTTGATTCATGCGTGGGAGCTGGTCTTTCATTTTTGGGCTCACGTTGAATAGACTTTTCATTGCTCCTACTATCATTTCTTTTAGTTGGATTCTCCGAAGGAACCTTCTCAATTTTAATTGGACGATCAATGCCAGATTTATTTGGCTTGATAGCAGGACTCTCCTGTCTATCATTGATGATTTTTACCGGACGATCGTTCCTCTCAGTGTTAATTACTCTTATAGGCTTATCGGTAGAACGAACTGTATTGGTTTTTATAGAACGCTTAGGGCCTCCATTGTCAAGTTTTGGTAGCTTATCATTTGCCGACTTTGCAGTTGGATATTTTTTTCTAAAATCATCAGAACCTCTTCTCATTAAATCAGGCCTCGAATAGGTAGTTCTAAAATCACCTCTCTCTCTTCTTGCATAATAATAAGTTGACCTAGCTCTTCTTCCTCCATAGTAAAATCCTACCCAATTATTGTATCTGCAATGATTCCATCTACGGTAATGTCCATAATAAAAGTAATTCCAATGATAATGCCAGCCATAGTATTCATGCCAATAATAAGGCTGCCAAGAACTCCAATAA
>CANJJU010000095.1 GCA_947474815.1 Chitinophagaceae bacterium
TACAACGTACATTTTATGCAGCCGGACAACCAGGTCAGCAATTATTATTGGGGGCATACAGTGCGTTAGAAAGACAAGTGGCATTAGGGAACGTTACCATGTACGCTCGTCATGAAATGCTCGATGTAGTTACCATTGAGGGAAAAGCTAGAGGGATCATTGCGCGTGATTTAACAACGGGAAAATTAGAAAGACATTTTGGTCATGCCGTATTATTGTGTACGGGTGGATATGGAAACGTATTTTATTTAAGTACCAATGCAATGGGCAGCAATGTTACCGCTGCTTGGAAAGCGCATAAAAAAGGAGCGTTTTTTGGAAATCCATGCTTCACACAAATACACCCCACTTGTATTCCTGTTAGTGGGGATCATCAGAGCAAGCTAACGTTGATGAGTGAGAGCTTACGCAATGACGGAAGAATATGGGTTCCAAAGCAAAAAGGCGACAATCGAAAGCCAGCTGATATTCCAGAAACAGAAAGAGATTATTACTTAGAAAGAAGATATCCTGCTTTTGGGAACTTGGTTCCTCGTGATGTGGCCTCTAGAGCTGCTAAAGAAAGATGTGATGAAGGATACGGAGTAGGGACCACCAAAATGGCTGTGTATCTTGATTTCAAAGATGCTATTATGCGTTATGGTAAAATTGAAGCAGGGAAAGCCGGTATACTTAATTCAACAGATCAAGAAATTTTTACATTAGGGAAACAAGTTGTAGAAGAAAAGTATGGTAATCTTTTTGAGATGTATGAAAAAATCACAGGAGAAAATCCATACGAAATGGCGATGAGGATTTATCCAGCGGTTCATTATACAATGGGTGGCTTGTGGGTAGACTATGAATTACAAACTACTGTACCAGGTTTGTATGCTTTGGGAGAAGCTAATTTTAGTGATCATGGAGCCAATAGACTAGGAGCTTCTGCATTGATGCAGGGACTTGCTGATGGCTATTTTGTGATTCCATACACATTGGGAAATTATTTAGCAGATGACATTAGAACCACTTCTATTTCAACAGAGCATCCTGCATTTATTGAAACAGAAAAACAAGTCAGTGATAGAATCGACCGATTGATGAACATCAAGGGTAAGCAAACAGTAGAAAGTTTTCATAAACGTTTGGGAAAAATCATGTGGGATAATTGCGGAATGGCTAGAAACGCTGAAGGATTAAAACAATCAATCCAACAGATCCAACAATTAAAAGCTGAATTCTGGAGTGATGTAAGGATTCCAGGTGAGGCAAATGAGTTTAATACAGAATTAGATAAAGCAGGAAGGGTAGCCGATTTTATTGAACTAGGTGAATTGATGTGTATCGATGCATTGAATAGAAATGAAAGTTGCGGTGGTCACTTTAGAGAAGAAAGTCAAACAGAAGAAGGAGAAGCAAAAAGAGACGACGAACAATATAGTTATGTTGCAGCATGGGAATTGAAAGGGGAAGGAAACTGGGAATTACACAAAGAAGCATTGAATTTTGAAATTGTAAAACCCACTCAAAGAAGTTATAAGTAATTAAATTTTTGTTCAGATATTCTTTCGAGGATACATGAATCAACACATTTATAAAATTGAAAATTCCTATTTATGGAGCATTATTTAATGAATCTTACTCTTAAGGTTTGGCGTCAGAAAAACAATCAAGCAAAAGGAAAGCTTGAAACCTATCAGGTAAAAGACATCTCATCTGAAATGAGTTTTCTTGAAATGTTTGATGTACTCAACGAGCAGTTGATTATTGAGGGGAAAGAGCCTATTGCTTTTGATCATGATTGTAGAGAAGGCATCTGCGGAATGTGCAGTATGTATATTAATGGTCAGGCTCATGGTCCATGGCAACAAAACACAACCTGTCAATTGCATATGCGTGCATTTAAAGATGGCGACACGATTGTGGTAGAGCCTTGGCGCAGTGGTGCTTTTCCTGTTGTAAAAGATCTTGTAGTGGATAGGTCTTCTTTTGATCGCATCATTCAGGCAGGAGGATTTATTTCAGTCAATACAGGAAATGCGGTTGATGCCAATGCGATGCCTATTGATAAAAAAGATGCGGACAATGCTTTCATGGCCGCGGCTTGTATAGGTTGCGGGGCTTGTGTAGCAACTTGTAAAAATGGAAGCGCCATGCTTTTTGTAGGTGCTAAAGTATCTCAGTTGGCTTTACTTCCTCAAGGTGCTCCCGAAAGAGAATCAAGGGTTTTGAATATGGTAGCTCAAATGGATAAGGAAGGATTTGGTAACTGTACCAACACATATGCTTGCGAAGCAGAATGTCCTAAGGGGATCTCTGTAGCCAATATCGCCAGATTAAACAGCGAGTTCTTATTGGCTGGCCTTTCAACGGAAGAAAAGTAATTCATTTTAATATGATAGAATGCCTTCTCAATTGGGAAGGCATTTTTATTTGCATTATATAATCATATTGTGAAGCCTTCTAGAATAAATGCTAAATTTATGTACTCTTTATTTAAAACTTCTATTGAATTATTCTAAGCTATACTTGCTCGTTGTTTCAATATTGTTTGCACAAATTATTTTTGCGCAGAAGGAAAATGCGCCCCTTTCTAATCTTAGAAAAAGAAGTATCTCTACGTTTGAAGCAGTCAATATATTAGATAGTGTAAGCATCGCTCCTAATACTTTTAAAATAATCGATATACCTAATACTTATTATGAACTAGATGAAGTGAATGCTCGTTTAATATGGCTTAGAAAACCTCCTATAGATTCAGTTATAGTGGTGTACAGGGTTTTCCCTTTTAAATTAAATGCAGTACAGCAAAATATTAATTACGAAAGCATTAGAAATAATTTCTTGTCAGAGAATCCTTTGGTGGTAAGGAACAGTGCCTCCAAACAAAAAAGTACGGTGCTCGATTTTGGAGGATTGCAAAGTGAAGGTAGTTTTGGAAGAGCAATCTCTTTTGGAAACAGTCAGGATGCTGTAGTAAATTCAACCATGAATCTTCAGCTTTCCGGTATGATTGGAGATAGCTTGGAATTAACAGCAGTGCTCACAGATAATAGCATGCCCATTCAGCCCGAGGGAAATACACAAAATCTAAGGGACTTCGATAGAATATTTTTACAGATTCGAAAAAAGGAATGGCAGGTGAGTTTTGGCGACATTGATCTGAAGCAGAATAAAAATTATTTTTTAAATTTTAACAAACGCTTACAAGGCGTCTCGTTTAGTACAAAAAATAATATAGGAAAAAACGCCACCAATTCATTCGTTGCTAGTGGCGCCATTGCTAAAGGGAAATACACTCAAAATTTAATCACTCCTATAGAGGGGAATCAGGGCCCTTATCGATTAAAGGGAGCCAATAATGAATTGTACTTTGTTGTATTAGCTGGAACTGAAAGGGTTTTTATAGATGGAGAATTAATGCAAAGAGGCGAGGACCAAGATTATGTGATTAATTACAATACAGCTGAATTGTCTTTCACGCCTAGACGATTGATTACAAAAGACAAAAGAATTTTAATTGAATTTGAATATGCCGATCGGAATTATTTGAATTCTCAACTATATGCCTCCAATGAATTCGCTTACAAAAATAAATTCTCTATTCAATTGTCTGCTTATTCTAATGTGGATGCCAAAAATTCAGCAATTGATCAAACATTGGATATTGCACAAAAGCAATTTCTTGCAGGTATAGGAGATAGCGTACAAAATGCGTTTACTCAAAACGCCAGTAGAGACACCTTTTCATTAGGGAAAATTCAATACAAGAAAATCGATACACTGTATAATATTTCTATACACGATTCTATTTTTGTACAATCTGCTAATCCTGCAGACCAGCTGTACAGCGTTTCGTTTACCTATTTAGGCCCAGGGAAGGGCAATTATACTCAATTGCTAAACAGTACCAATGGAAAGGTGTTTGAATGGATCGCGCCTAGTATTACAAATGAAAAGAAAGGAGATTGGGAGCCTGTAGTGTTTTTGGTTACTCCCAAAAAAATTCAGCTTTTCTCTTTGACTACGAGTTATCAGGTTTCGCCCCAAACGTTGATTAATACTCATTTGGCATTGAGTAATTATGATGTGAATTTATTTTCAAACAAAGACAAATCCAATGACTATGGATTGGCAGGAAAATTTTCTATTCAACACCATTCTAATAAAATAAATATATTCTCAACGCAATTGTCATTGTTATCTGAAGGAGGATTTGAATTTGTACAAAAAAGATTTAAGCCAATTGAACGCATTCGAAGTGTTGAATTCTTGAGAGATTGGAGCATTCCTTATGAGTCTTTGGCGGTTGAGGAGAAATTAACAAATGCTTCTTTTGGACTATCAAGTAATAAAGGGAATAGGTTTAAATATGAATTTGTTAATTATAATCGCAGCGATTATTACAATGGATTCAAACATACAATTGATCAGTATGCAGCGTTGAATAATTGGAAAATTGCAACGAAAATCAGTTTGGTTGATTTTAATAACTCATTGGTGCGGGGCGAATTTTTAAGGCCAAGCTTTGATATTAAAAAAGAGGGAAAGAAAATAAGGTCGCTCAATGTAGGCCTCAAATACACAGGGGAGTTCAATCAATTAAAAAATAAAACAACAGACACGTTGACTGCAGCTAGTTTTGCATTTAATGTATATGAATTATATGTAAAGTCAAATGAATCGAAGTTAAATAAATGGGGGGCGAGTTTTTTAACAAGAAATGACTTGCTCCCTACAAAAACCTCATTGGTAGAGTCTTATAGAAGTTTTCAGTACAATATTTCTACAGAGCTATTAAAAAACGAACATCGTCAATTGCGATTGAATGTTGGAATAAGAAAATTGAATGTACTCAGAGCTGGGTTAACCATTCAAAAAGAAGATCATAATGTATTGGGTAGAGCTGAATATTCAATGAACGAATGGAATGGATTGTTGAGCGGAATGGTTTTGTATGAACTTGGAGGAGGGCAGGAACAAAAAAGAGATTTCTCTTATGTAGTCGTTCCTGCAGGTCAGGGAGAATACACTTGGATAGATTATAA
>CANJJU010000096.1 GCA_947474815.1 Chitinophagaceae bacterium
CTACAAAAATATCTCTAGGTTCAATTATCTCAACTATCTCTTTTTTAAATGCCATGGTTTATTCTTTTTCTTAACCTGTTAGTCATGTAAAACAACTATTTACAGATTATGTTTATTCCTATTATGGAAAATATATTTTTTGAATTCGGCTGAAGATAGCATTTTTTAAAATCTTTCAAAAACCACTGAACCAAAATCATCGAATAGAATTGCAATATATTGATTATCAATAGTTTGCAAAAGTGAAGTTTTTGTTACAATTTTATTTTTGTTGCAATTTTGGGCGTATTTTCATTTCTAAAGACTACCAATCCATCAAATACGTCTACTAAAACAGGGGTCGTTTTATCAATATCTCCTGCTAAAATTCTTTTACTCAATTGGTTGATAATCTGCTTTTGAATCAATCTTTTCAACGGACGGGCTCCAAATTGTGGATCATATCCATTTTCAGCAATAAAATCCAAGGCGTAATCGCTAAACTGAAGGTCTATTCCATTTTTGGCAACCACAGCTTTTAATGATTCAAGCTGTATACTTATAATTGCTTTTATCTCTGCTTTCATCAAAGGCTGAAACATAATAACTTCATCTATTCTATTTAAGAACTCTGGCCGGATGATTTGCCTTAGAAGATTTACGACTTCTATTTTCGTTTTATCTACAATAGATGCCTTGTTTTGCTCCGAAATCTTTTCAAAATTATCCTGAATAATCTGACTTCCCAGATTGCTTGTCATAATGATAATGGTGTTTTTAAAATTCACTACTCTCCCCTTGTTATCTGTTAATCTTCCATCATCTAACACTTGTAATAAAATATTGTACACATCAGGATGCGCTTTTTCAATCTCATCTAACAATACAACTGAATAAGGCTTACGTCTAACCGACTCTGTTAGTTGTCCCCCTTCTTCATATCCAACATATCCTGGAGGAGCTCCAACCAATCTGCTAACAGAATGCTTTTCCTGATACTCACTCATGTCAATTCTTGTCATCATACTGTCATCGTCAAAGAGATATTCTGCAAGCGCTTTGGCTAACTCTGTTTTACCCACCCCTGTTGTACCAAGAAAAATAAATGATCCTATTGGCCTGCGTGCATCTTGTAACCCTGCTCTGCTTCTACGAATAGCATCCGACACCGCTTCAATGGCTTCTTCCTGCCCTATTACTCTTTTATGCAACTCTTCTTCTAAATGCAATAATTTCTCTCTTTCACTTTGCAACATCTTAGCCACGGGAATACCAGTAGCTTTAGCGATGCTTTCTGCAATATCATCCGCATCTACTTCTTCCTTTAGCAATCTTTTTTCAGACAACTCATTCAATTGACTTGTAAAATCAACAATTTCCGTTTCTTGAACTTTAATTTTTCCATACCTTATTTCTGCAACTTTACCATACTCCCCATTTCGCTCTGCTTGTTCGGCCTCTTGTTTTAGCTGCTCTATAGCGGCTTTGCCATTTTGAATCTTCTCCACAATTTCTTTTTCTTGTTTCCACTTAGACATATACGTATCTCTCTCCACCGATAAATTAGCGATCTCAATATTGAGCTCTTTTAATTTAACATCATCCTGTTCGCGCTTAATAGCTTCTCTTTCAATTTCCAATTGTCTTATTTGTCGCTCTAATTTGTCAAGCTCTTCTGGCATTGAATTCATCTCAAGCCTTAATTTTGCTGCACTTTCATCAATAAGATCAATGGCCTTATCTGGTAAAAAACGATCTGATATATATCTATGTGAAAGTTCTACCGCAGCAATAATGGCTTCGTCTTTAATGCGAACATGATGAAAAGTTTCATACCTATCTTTTAAACCACGCAAAATAGAAATGGCATCTTCTATACTAGGTTCATCGATCATTACTTTTTGAAATCTTCTTTCAAGCGCTTTGTCTTTTTCAAAATATTTTTGATACTCAGATAACGTAGTTGCCCCAATTGATCTTAATTCTCCTCTTGCCAAAGCAGGCTTTAATATATTAGCGGCATCCATTGCTCCCTCACCAGCGCCTGCCCCTACAAGTGTATGAATTTCATCAATAAATAAAATAATTTCTCCTTCACTATCTGTTACTTCTTTTACAACAGATTTTAATCTTTCTTCAAATTCCCCTTTATACTTTGCACCAGCAATCAACTGCCCCATATCAAGTGAATAAATGATTTTAGATTTTAAATTTTCTGGCACATCCCCATTAAGAATACGCATGGCCAAGCCTTCTGCAATGGCCGTTTTTCCCACACCCGGCTCTCCCACCAAAATGGGATTGTTCTTTGTTCTACGACTTAGAATATGAAGGGTTCGTCTGATTTCTTCATCTCGACCAATCACAGGATCTAGTTTGCCATTTCTTGCTAATTCAATTAAATTCTTTGCATATTTATTGAGCGCATTAAACTGTGTTTCTTGAGTTTGAGACGAAACAGTGGTTCCCTTTTTTAGTTCTTTGATTGAAGCAATGAGTCCTTTTTCAGTAAGTCCGGCATCTTTTAAAATACTTGCTGTACTATCTTTCCCTTGCACAATGGATAATAAAATGTGTTCGGGAGTTACAAAGTCATCCCCAAATATTTTTAAAACAGCACCCGATCGGAGAATTACAGCATTTGCCTCCCTGCCAATTGATTGGGCTGGTTCACTTGTAACCACGGGTAGTTTTTTTAATAGTTCTTGCAACTTGCTTTCAAGTAAATTAATGGTAACATTGTTCTTCTTTAATAAATATTCAATGGGCGAATCATCCATTCCCAACAACGCCTTTAGCAGGTGTTCTGTTTCAATATTTGGATTCATTGCATTGAAAGCCAACTGCTGAGCTTGCTGCACAACTTCTGACGCTTTGATGGTAAAATTATTTAGATTCATTTTTTAAGATTTAGTAGTTTTCAAATCATATACATCAAATCTTTACCCAATTCAATAAATATGAAATAATGACATAAAAATTGAATTACGACTGACTTACTATCATGATTTTAAAGATTTTAATGATAGTTTTACAGATGGATGGTTAAAATGAGGTTTGGGGCAAATGATAGGCCTCGCTTAATTTGATAATAAAGAAAAAAATAGGGCTATTTAAGAATCTAAAGTATATTTCCAACTTATATCAGTCAATCATACCAATGAAAAAAATATTCCAATTACTACTATTCATTTTGGTGACTTCTCATTCAATTGGGCAGAAAAAAAACAACCTATTCAAAGGGATGTATATTCAATGGGGTTATAACAGAGAATGGTACACAAAAAGCAATATCCAAGTTACAATGGGTAATGGAAATAAATTTATTCTTCATGATGCAAAGGCACATGACAAACCAGATTTTGATGCAATTTTTAAAAAGCCAGCTGAAATATCAATCCCACAATATAATTATAGAATCGGATTCTATTTAAATAATACTCATTCAAGAGCAATTGAAATCAATTTCGATCATGCAAAATACGTGGTAAGCAATAATCAAGTGGTAAGAGTAACAGGCATTATAGATGGGCAAGTAATTGATGCCGATAGTGTCATAAATGATCAAAACTTTCTTCATATTGAACATACCGATGGTGCAAATTGGTTGCATATAAATTATGTTCGTCAACATACCATACTTAACACTACAAAAAATAAAAGGCCATTCATAAATACCATTTACAAAATAGGTGCTGGAATAAATATTCCTAGAACAGATTTCACTTGGCGGGGCGACAGATTGAATAATAATTTTCACATTGCAGGATATAATATTAGCGCTGAAGGTGGCGCTAGATTATATATGACGAAAAGATTGTTTTTAGAATGTACCGCCAAAACAGGATTTGTAAAATATGTGAATGCCTTAGCCAATACCACTCAAATTAAAAACAGCTCAATAAAACATCACTTTGGATACTTTGAATTGATCTCCCTTATTGGTTATGACATAAAATTTTAATACACCCTCATGTACGAAAACAAAAGACAACAACTCGCGCCAAAATCAGTTTATAGAAAAAGAATTCGCAACAATGCAGCGATTGCATTTGTCATCTTATTTACTAGCTTGATCATTGGAATGATAGGATACAAAATGACTATTCCCGAATTTGATTGGTACGATAGTCTTTTGAATGCTTCTATGATTCTGAGTGGAATGGGGCCAATCATTGATGCAAAAATCATACTTTCAAATAACGCAAAAGTATTTGCTTCTGTCTATGCACTTTTTAGTGGCGTTACTTTTCTTTCCACTTTTGGAATTTTAATTGCACCTCCTATGCACCGTTTTTTTCACAAAATACATTTAGAAGAAGACAATCAAAATTAAATTAATCCATTCCTAATTAGAATCAATTATTCTATTCCCCTATCCATGAATATTCATGAAACAACTCATCTAATCAAAACCAAAGCTACTCAGCTTGGATTTGAGTTTTGTGGCATTGCCAAAGCCATGCAATTAGATGAAGATGCGAGAAGACTTGAACAATGGCTACACAAGGGAATGAATGGGCAGATGCAGTACATGGAAAAACATTTTGATCTCAGAATTGATCCAACCAAACTAGTACCTGGTGCAAAATCAGTGATTACATTATTACTAAACTACTTTCCCAAATCGAAACAAAATATTGATACCCCCCACATTTCAAAATATGCTTGGGGAGAAGATTACCATGAAGTCATTAAAACAAAACTGAATCATTTTTTTAGCTTTATAAAACAAACGGTAGGCGATGTGCACGGAAGAGGATTTGTAGATAGCGCTCCCGTACTTGAAAGAGCTTGGGCTCAACAATCTGGATTGGGGTGGATTGGTAAAAACGGAAATCTAATCAATAAGAATAATGGATCTTTCTTTTTCATTGCTTCTCTCATTGTTGACATTGAATTAATATACGATGCACC
>CANJJU010000097.1 GCA_947474815.1 Chitinophagaceae bacterium
TAGATAGCGTACTATACTCCCCTCGTGCTGAAAGCATAGAAAATATATTAAAATACGGTCAAAACGCTTAATAATCAATCCAAATAAGTAATTTACCCGTTTCTAAGAAACTGGTTTTTTTATGACTAAAAAAGAACGATATCAATATATAATCGACTGGTTTCAGCAACATTCACCAGACGCTGAAACTGAGTTAATGTATGATAACCCCTTTCAATTGCTGGTTGCAGTGATTCTGTCGGCCCAATGCACAGATAAAAGGGTAAACTTAACAACGCCTCAAATTTTTAAAAAATACCCCAATGCTCAAACTATGAGCAATGCTAGTTTTGAAGAGCTTTTCCCCTTAATCAAGAGTATTTCTTACCCGAGCAATAAAACAAAGCATTTAATAGGAATGGCAAAAATGATAGAGGATACTTTTAAGGGGAATGTGCCAATGACTGTAACGGAACTTATGCTATTGCCAGGAGTAGGCAGAAAAACGGCGAATGTAATTACTTCAGTAATTGATAATCAACCAAATATGGCTGTAGATACCCATGTGTTTAGGGTTAGCGCAAGAATCGGATTAACTACAGCAGCAAAAACACCTTTGGCAGCAGAAAAGCAACTGATTAGCCATTTTCCTTCTAATTTGATACACAAAGCACACCATTGGTTAATATTACATGGAAGATATATATGTTTGGCAAGAAGCCCAAAATGTGATCGTTGCGAGATCAAAACAGCATGCAAATTTTATATCAAAGGCCAAAGAATGTAAGAATTTTCCAAAAAATGCCTTATTTTGTAACATATTTTATATTTAATATTATTGAATTTTAATAGTTTTATTTACAATGAAAAGAGTCGCATTTATATTCAGTTGGGTAATATTGCTTACCAGCGTTTCAAATAAAGCAAATGCTCAATATTATTTTTATAATGACAATTTTTATGACAGTCCTTTGATGTTCGAAGTGGGCGCCTCTGTTGGCGCAATGAATTGTCTTACTGATTTAGGTGGTAAAGAAGGATTAGGCAAGCGATTTGTTAAAGATTTGAATATAGGTCAAAGTCATTTTAATGGAAGTATCTATTTCGATGCATTGTATAAAAATGCGATTGCCCTTAGATTTGAAGCTACATTCGGAAAGATTTCTGCAGATGATGCTGTATTGGCAAATGTGCCTGTAACAGATATGGCGCATGCAAGATTCAATAGAAACTTAAACTTTGAAAGTGCTATAACAGAATTTTCACTGATTACTGAAATTCATCCATTTTTTATATTAAAAAATTGGGCAGAAAGTGAAACATATCCTCCTAGAGTATCGCCTTACTTCCTTGGTGGAATTGGATATTATTCTTTCAATCCTAAGGGAAGATTAGGAACTCAATTAATAGAATTGCAGCCATTGCATACTGAAGGGCAAGGTTTTGCAGAATTTCCAGATAGAAAGGAATATAAATTGAAGCAATTAAATATCCCCGTGGGAGTTGGATTTAAATACGAGTTGTCTCCCGCTATTAATTTACGTGCAGAATTTGTTTACAGGGTTTTAAGTACAGATTATCTTGATGATTGTAGTACCCAATATATTGATCCAAATTTATTTGCTACCAATGGCCTAGTGGGAGATCAGCTATACAATGCAGTAGCATTATATGACAAGCAAATGGATTATAAAGCTGGACCAGGTGGAAGACGTGGAAACGCTACAAATAAAGACGGATATTTTTCTTTCAATTTGAAAGCAGGATTAACATTCGGAAGAGAAAGAGTTAGATAAATAATAATCACAAATTAATTATAACATAAAAAAAGAGCGATAAGTTTATCGCTCTTTTTTTATTCGTGATTGTTACTTTTTTTATACCATTTGCTTTATGGTTGAAATCAACTCCCCCTTAGTAATGGGGACTCCCTTTATTTTATTGTATCCTTTTGCATCTACTAAATAAACGTCTCTAATGATTTTTATAAGCTGTCCATTATTAATTTCTGGGATCAATACCTGATCGAAATTTTTAATTATTTCGCCGAGATTTTGAGGCAATGGTCTTATATAACGAAGATGCGCATGCGAAACAGAATGTCCTTGTTGCTGCAGTTCAATACAAGCACTCTTTATAGCACCATAAGTGCTACCCCATCCAAGTACAAGCACTTTTCCTTTATCAGGACCGCTATCTAATTGTTGATCGGGAATATGATACGCAATATTGTCAATCTTTTGTTGTCTGATTTTTACCATCAACTGATGGTTTTCTGCATCATAGCTTATGTTTCCTGTAATATCTTGTTTTTCGAGTCCGCCAATGCGATGTTCGAGTCCTGCAGTACCAGGCACCACCCATGGTCTTACTAATTTTTCATCCCGTAAGTAGGGTTGAAATTTTTCTTCCAAACTTCCTAATGACGTTTTAAATTTTACTTCAATGCTTGGCAAGTCAGCAGATTGAGGAAATTTCCAGGGTTCAGCACCATTGGCAATATAGCCATCGCTAAGTAAAATAACTGGTGTCATATGTTGAACAGCAATTCTTACTGCTTCATATGCCACTTCAAAACAATCGCTTGGAGTAGAAGAGGCAATTACTGGCATGGGACATTCTCCATTTCTGCCATAATATGCTTGAAGAAGATCACTTTGTTCGGTTTTGGTGGGAAGTCCTGTACTTGGGCCTCCTCTTTGTATATCACAAATGACCAATGGAATTTCTAGCATCACTGCCAATCCCATCGCCTCCGATTTTAATGCCATACCCGGACCAGAGGTAGTAGTTAATCCTATTGATCCTCCATAACTGGCACCAATAGCAGAAGTGATGGCAGCAATTTCGTCTTCTGCCTGAAATGTTTTAATGCCAAAATTTTTATACCTACTTAATTCATGTAAAATATCTGAAGCCGGTGTAATTGGATAGCTTCCTAAAAATAAAGGCAATCCACTTTTTTCTGAAGCCGCAATCAACCCGTATGCCAACGCCTGATTTCCCATAATGGATCGATAGTTACCAGGCTGCATTTTAGATTTGGAAACCGTATATCTTGAAGTAAAAGTTTCGGTGGTATCTGCATAGAAATATCCTGCTTGCAATACTTTAATATTACTTTCAAGAATATCGGCCTTCTTAGAAAATTTCTCTTTTAGAAAATTGATGGTATTATCCATATCGCGGTTATACATCCAATACAAAAAACCCAGTATGAACATATTTTTAGCACGATCCTTCTCTTTGGTTCCCATTGTGAAATCCTTCAGTGCTTCACGTGTCATTTTCGTGACATCCATTTTAATGACTTCATAACTATCTAAGCTATGGTCTTCAATTGGATTTACACCGTCTGGATAATTGGCTAGTCTTAAATTTTTAGCATCAAAACCATCCACATTTACAATAATTTTACCCCCTTTTTTAAGGGAGATGAGATTGACTTTCAGTGCAGCCGCATTCATGGCTACTAATACATCACATTCATCACCAGGAGTATAAATTAGATCACTACTAAAACGAAGTTGGTAACCACTTACACCAGGCAACGTACCTATAGGGGCACGGATTTCAGCAGGAAAATCTGGGAAAGTAGCTAAGTCAATCCCCAGTAAAGCAGTATTATTTGTAAACTGGCTTCCGGTGAGCTGCATTCCATCTCCGCTATCTCCAGCAAATTTTATCACAACTTCTTGAAGTAATTCTTGTTTATCTGCCATCAACTAAAAATTAATATAAATAAAAGGAGTTCTTCCTTATAAACAGCTAAGTTACAGAATAGAAATAACAGAAATAAAAGAAAAAATCAAGGATCGTATTTCGTTTTCCGCTGAATGAAGTAGGTTTGTGTAAACATCTTATATGCAAGACCTCACAGATTTTCTATCCCCTATTCATTTGCAGGAAATAAATGAAGACAATGGGTTTAGAGAAGGGCAATTGGGAAAATGTGTTTCAGCGTTTGAAAACCATCTCCCCGATCTTACAAAGATTGATATCGTGCTTGTTGGAATAGGAGAAAGCAGAGGAAATGGAACAGCCGTTCTATCAACCAATGCGCCAGATAAAATTAGAAAACAACTTTACCAATTATACTATTGGCATACCGATATCTCTATTGCTGATCTTGGAAATATAAAAACGGGGGAAAACATCAATGATAGTTATGCTGCCCTTAAAACGGTGGTGAGCGAACTAGTACGTCTCGGAAAAAAAGTAGTTATTTTAGGAGGGTCACACGATATTACCCTTGCTCAATATAATGTGTATGTAGATCTTAAACAGATTATTGAAGCCACTTGTATTGACGCCTTTATTGATCTTAGGAATGATAGCAATATTAGAAGTGAAAACTTTTTATTAGACATGCTTACGGGAGAACCTAATATGATTAGACATTATAATCACTTGGGTTTTCAAAGTTATTTTGTTCATCCGCGCTTACTAGAAACAATGGACAAATTAAGATTCGATTGTTACAGAGTGGGCGTTGTTAAAGAAGATCTTGAAGAAATTGAACCGGCCATTAGAAATTCGCATTTAGTAAGTTTTGATATAAACGCTATTAAAAACAGTGATTCTCCTGCTAGTATTCAAGGACCTAATGGGTTAAATGGAGAAGAAGCTTGCATTATTGCAAGATTTGCAGGAATGAGTAACAATCTAAGCAGTTTTGGTATATATGGATACGACCCATCACTAGATTTAAATGAACTCAGCGCCAAACAAATTGCTCAAATGCTTTGGTATTTTATTGATGGTAAAAATAAAAGTAAGCAGGAAAGTCCGCTAGACGAAAAAAATGCATTCAATGAATTTCACACTTTCTTTGCTGAAGTAGATACCGTATTCTTACAAAGCAAAAGAACCAATCGTTGGTGGATGCAAATGCCCGATAAAAAATTTATA
>CANJJU010000098.1 GCA_947474815.1 Chitinophagaceae bacterium
AATGGTACTTTATTAAAAAATGCCATCAGCGGCATTAGAGATGTGAGAAACAAACAACAAGTAAAACCAAAAGAATCCATCACCCTTCACATACAAACAGAAAGTAAAACAACCTATCAATTCATTGAAAGTATTCTTGCCAAACAAGTAAATGCACCCTCAATCAGCTATACAAATGAAGCCATAGCAGATGCATTTACTACTATCATTGGGAAAGACAAGTTTTATGTTACAACGGAACAACCCATTGATTCTAGTCAACAAAAAGACGAATTGGTAAAGGAACTGAACCATCTCAAAGGATTCCTGCTTTCGGTAGAAAAAAAATTGAGCAATGAGAAATTTGTTCAGAACGCAAAACCGGAAGTACTGGCTTTAGAGCAAAAGAAAAAATCAGATGCCGAAACAAAAATTCGTGTGATTGAAGAAAGTCTTGCACTGATTGGATAAGCCCTAATGTAATTCTTACAAAAAAGTTAACAGTAACTTTTAATTAATTACCTATTGTAATTGATACCTTGCTATTTAATATAAATGAATATGACCTTGTTTAAAAAATCATTGCTCTTTTTTGTGTTGATAGGTACACTTACATCTACCCATGCACAAAAAACTCCTGCAAAAAAAATAAAGCTACCTAAGCTGACGACTAGTTTAGCGAATGTGAGCGATTCTCTTGTAACCATCAATGTTGAACTAGCTAGAAGCATCATTGGCAATCCATTGAAAGTTATGGATGACAAAATGAAACAATACAAAATCCTCTACTACGATTTTTTGTATAAAAGAAAAGCAGTGAAAGAAGATGAAAAAACAGGAAAAATATCTGCTACCACTACTATAGCCGAAGATCATTTTACCACCTCGCCTCTCCCTGCTCTTTGGACTAATATTATAAAAGACCAATTAAAATCGGGAGAAGAACTCTATTTTTTTGACATCATCGTTCAAAATGATAAAGGTGCAGCAATGTATGCGCCAAACCTGAAAATATTGATACAATAATCGATGCTGACTATCAGAAAAGCAACCACTGATGACGTTGCCATTATTCAATTGTTGGCGCATGCTATTTGGCCTGTAACCTATAGTGCTATAATCAGTGAAGCTCAATTGAAATATATGTTGCAGCTGTTTTATTCAAGTGAAACATTATCCAAACTAATTGAAGAAGATACTCAGCATTTCATCATTTCATTCGAAAACAATACTCCTATTGGATTTGCGTCCTTCTCTTGCGAAGAAAAAGAAATCCCTTCTATTTATAAACTTCATAAACTATATGTACTTCCCCACAAACAAGGAAAAGGGGCTGGAAAAGCTTTGCTAGATTACGTAATAAACGAATTGAAAAATTTAAATGTTTCTTCTTTGATTCTAAATGTAAATCGACACAACAGCGCTATTGAATTTTACAAAAAAGCTGGATTTACTGTTCTAAAAGAAGTGGACAACGAAATAGGCAATGGCTATTTTATGAATGATTATGTGATGGGGAAGAATATTCTTTAAGTGTATACTACTCAAAGAAAGTTTAAAAGGTTTAAAATGTTTAAAAGGATTAAGAAGTTAGTAAACAACACCCGCTTAACCTTAAACTTTAAACTTTAAACCTTAAACCTTAAACCCACCCTCACTACCAAACCAACTGATGCGTTTGTTTAATCACCCCCATTACAAATACACTTTGTACATTTCCCATGTTCTCAATCTGGCTTAATCTATTAACATGAAAATCGTAATAGCTATCCATGTTTTCTTCTACCACTTTTAGCATAAAATCAAATTCTCCACTGATATTATAACATTCAATGACTTCATTGAGTGCATTGATTGTTTTGATGAATTTAATGCCTGCATTTTTACTATGCTCTTTCAATGAAACATAACAGATGACCATTAAGCCTTTTTTTACTTTTGTGTAATCTACCAATGTGGCATATTGCTTGATGACGCCAGTTTGTTCTAACCGCTTAATCCTTTCATGCACAGGAGTCGTACTCAAATGAATTTTATCCGAAATCTCCTTAACCGTTATTCTGGCATTTTCTTGCAAAAGTTTCAGAATAGCCAAATCGTTTTTATCAAGCGTTGGCATGGCAATAGTCATTTGTTCTTTTTTAGCTATTTTTTTCATTGTATACTTTATGTTTATTCTGTTAAATGACAAAATTATACTATTTTATTCTATTTTTATTTTAATATATAGAATATTATACTATCTGCGTACATTTGTATCAAACAAAAAAACATTATGTCAAACACTACCTTAAATTCAATCGATTTTAAACTTTCGCACAAAGTGAAAGACATGAGCCTTGCAGAATGGGGCCGCAAAGAAATTAGATTAGCGGAAGCAGAAATGCCAGGGCTAATGAGTCTTAGAAAAGAATATGGCGCTAGCCAACCTTTGAAAGGCGCACGCATTGCAGGTTGCCTTCATATGACAATTCAAACAGCCGTTTTAATTGAAACACTTGTTGCATTGGGAGCAGAAGTAAAATGGAGCAGTTGTAATATTTTCTCTACACAAGATCAAGCTGCTGCTGCCATCGCCGCTGCTGGCATTGGCGTATATGCATGGAAAGGCCAAACACAAGAAGAAGCTGATTGGTGTATAGAGCAAACCTTGTTCTTCGGGAGCGCAGACAAACCTTTAAATATGATCTTGGATGATGGAGGAGATTTAACCAACACCGTGTTTGATAAATATCCTGAGTTAATCGCTAACATCAAAGGATTGAGCGAAGAAACAACTACAGGTGTTCATCGTTTGTACGAGCGTATGGCAAAAGGAACATTGCCCGTTCCTGCAATCAACGTAAATGATTCTGTTACCAAATCAAAATTTGATAACAAATACGGATGTAAAGAAAGCTTGGTGGATTCTATTCGTCGTGCTACAGACGTAATGATGGCAGGTAAAGTTGCCGTTGTAGGTGGATATGGTGATGTAGGTAAAGGGTCTGCAGAAAGCTTACGTGGTGCAGGCGCTCGTGTAATTGTTACTGAAATCGATCCAATCTGTGCACTTCAAGCTGCCATGGATGGTTTTGAAGTTAAGAAAATGATTGATGCAGTAAAAGAAGCCGACATTGTTGTAACAGCAAGTGGTTGCAGAGATTTGATTACTGAACAACATTTCAGACTAATGAAAGACAAAGCGATCGTTTGTAATATTGGTCACTTTGATATTGAAATTGACATGGCTTGGTTAAATGATAGCTATGGCAATACCAAAAATACCATCAAACCTCAAGTTGATTTATACAATATTGAAGGAAAAGACATCATCGTTTTAGCCGAAGGCCGTCTAGTAAATCTAGGATGCGCAACAGGTCATCCAAGTTTTGTAATGAGCAACTCGTTTACTAACCAAACCCTTGCTCAACTTGAACTTTGGACAAACACCGCTAAATACGAGAACAAAGTATATGTATTGCCTAAGCATCTTGATGAAAAAGTAGCACACCTTCATCTTGCTAAAATTGGTGTTGAGTTAGATATACTTACGACCGAACAAGCTTCTTATCTTGGATTAGATAAAGCGGGTCCATTTAAAACAGATATGTACCGTTATTAATGGGATTAAAGTAATAACTATCAAAAGACCTGCTGATACAGCGGGTCTTTTTTTTGTTTCCTAATATTATTGCATAGAACGTTTAATTCTAATAAAAGGATTTATTTTTACAACTCATACTACTATTTTGTTTATCAACATTCATACACATCATCCACGCAATAACGAGGAGTGGAGTATTCTGAGTTTGCATGCAAATTTCGAGACCATTCATTCTCTCTCCTATTACTCAACAGGAATTCACCCCTGCTACATTGAAGCATATACGATTGAAGAGGAAATGAATAAAATGAAAATAAGCAGCACGGCTAACAACGTGCTTGCTATTGGAGAATGTGGACTAGATAGAATTTGTGGCGTTGATTTCAAATTACAAGAAAAGGTTTTCATAGAACAAATACTATGGGCCAACGAAATAGCCAAGCCTTTAATTATTCATTGCGTAAGAGCCCATAGAGAAATTATTCAATTATTAAAAGAACACAATCGAATTGCACCAGTCATATTTCATGGATTTAATAACAACATAGATATTGCAAATGACATTGTTTCACAAGGATATTATCTGTCATTTGGAAAATCATTGTTTAACCCACATGAAGAAAATGTTTTTGCTGCTGTTAGCAATGAAAAAATATTCCTCGAAACAGACGACAGCGAATTGCCAATTGATGCGGTATTCAAACAAGCTGCAAAAATAAAAAACACTTCTGCCGAACAATTGAATAACCAAATTCAAAAAAATGTTCAAAAAGTTTTTAATCTCTCTCTATGATGAATGATATTTCATGGCTAGGTCGCACTAGCTTATTGATTGGGGAAGACAAAGTAAAACAACTGACCCAAAAACATGTGATGATTGTTGGGATGGGCGGCGTAGGTTCATTTGCAGCAGAATTTATTTGCAGAAGTGGTATTGGGAAAATGACCATTATAGATGGAGATGTGGTAGATCCTACCAATCGCAACAGACAATTGCCGGCACTGGCTACCAATCATGGTGTATCCAAAGCAGATATTATGACTGAAAGACTATTGTCTATCAACCCCTCTTTAGAAATAAAAGCAGTAAAGGAATTTATTAATCCAGAAATGGTGGAAGAGCTTTTTATTGATCAGCCCGACTATATCATTGATGCGATAGATAGTATTACTCCTAAACTTATGTTTATTAGAATCGCTTTTGAAAAAAAATTAAAAATCATCAGCAGCATGGGTGCTGGAGGGAAATTAGATCCTACACAAATTCAAGTAGCAGATATTTCAAAAACATACAATTGTCCGTTTGCACAACAAGT
>CANJJU010000099.1 GCA_947474815.1 Chitinophagaceae bacterium
ATCAGTTAGCAGCGCAATTTAAGGTAGAGTCTTTTTTACAGAAATGGGCAGTTAGGCAATCCGGATATTTTCCTGCAATGTCATTCTCAATACCAATCAAATAAAGTAATTTGTTGAAATATTTTTTTAATGTACATTGCTTTAATAATGGTTGGATGTAAAACCTAAAAAAATTATTATGCGTTTTTTATATTCTCTTATTTTGTGTTGCAGTTTATCCTTTTTATTTTTTTCTTGCAAAAAAACAGTTTCTAATAGAAGACCAGTTGTCAATTTTGTTTTCAAATTTGATAGCACTCAAGTCAGACTAAATAATCTTGGCCAGCCTGCATCCGTTCCTGTGGGCAATGCTGCTCAGTCTCCAGTTTTTAAATTGATGAGCTCACATTATGTAGAATTATCACCCAATCAGTATACGGCAGTTGGTGCGGGAGATATATTATATCATGCCTCAGAAACAACAATTGGGGGATCTACAGCGATTGATTTTAGCAGATCAACTTTTGCAGGAAATAATCAGGTTTTTTTAAGTGTGCCTATAGATTCCATCACTCCCGGTTCTTATAACTGGCTGAGGGTTTCATTGGCATATCAGAATTACGATGTGAAATACAAAGCAAATGGACAATCACTTACTGGTTCCATTGCTTCTTTTATTGGCTTTAAAACATATATCAATAGTTATAAAATAAAAGATTCTACTGTATTAGTGAATGCAAATAAAACACAAGGTTATTGGGGATTTGAAACCAGCGTTTCAGGATTTGGCTTGGTGCAAACCGGTCAGTCTCCTTCTGGTGCAACAACAGTGTCTAACCCAATTTTTGCAACATCGCCCATTCCTGCAGGGTCGTGCTTGGCTACGGGACAGTTTGCGTCGCCATTAGTGATTACGGGTAATGAAACAAGCGATATCACGATCATAGTTTCATTGTCAACTAATAAAAGCTTCGAATGGATAGATTCGGATAACAACGGAACATATGATCCATTAAATGGAGATCAAGTGGTAGACATGGGTGTAAGAGGATTGATACCCATTCGTCAATAACCTATTAGCTTATTCCGTTTACTTGAGTTTCTTTATTTATTTTTTGAACAAGCCCTTGAAGTACTTTTCCTGGTCCACATTCGGTAAATTCAATTCCGCCATCACTTGTCATGGCTTGTATGCATTGTGTCCACCTAACCGGTCCTGTTAGCTGAGCAATTAAATTTTCTTTAATGGTGTTAGAATCGGAAGTAGGCTTGCCAGTCACATTTTGATAGACTGGGCAAACAGGCGTATTGAAGTGAATGGCATGAATTGCTTGAGCCAATTCTTCTTCTGCCGTTTTCATGAGGGGCGAATGAAATGCTCCCCCTACAGGAAGTATCAAGGCTCTTTTTGCACCAGCAGCTTTCATTTGCTCACAAGCCATTTCAATTCCTTTGATAGATCCGCTAATAACCAATTGCCCCGGACAATTATAATTTGCAGGAACCACTATTTCGCCTGTTTCATTTGAAATTTTCGCACATATTTCTTCTACTTTGTTGTCGTCCAAAGCCAATACAGCGGCCATAGTAGAAGGCTGAAGTTCGCAAGCTTTTTGCATCGCTTTTGCTCTGATAGATACCAGTTGCAAAGCATCTTCAAAACGAAGGGATTGGTTTGCTACCAACGCAGAGAATTCTCCTAGTGAATGACCTGCCACCATATCAGGTGCAGCATTTTCAATGGTGCTAAAAGCAGCAATCGAATGAATAAAAACAGCAGGTTGTGTAATATCTGTTTGCTTTAAATTCTCTTCAGTGCCAGTAAACATGATATCAGAAATTCTAAAGCCTAGTATCTCATTTGCTTTTTCAAAAATATCTTTTGCTACCTGGTTGGAGTCGTATAAATTTTTACCCATTCCACTAAACTGAGATCCTTGACCAGGAAATACAAATGCATGTTTCATGTTATCTATTTTTATAATTACAAAGAAAATAAAAAATCCCTCAAAAGAGGGATCTTATTTTTAAAATTCAATGATTTTAGTGTAATTCATTCGTGATTAGTTTTAAAAACTCACTCCTGGTTTCATTCTTTTGAAAAGCCCCGCAAAATGCAGAGGTGGTGGTTACTGAGTTTTGCTTAGCTACACCACGCATCATCATGCAAAGGTGGGAAGCTTCTATTACTACGGCTACACCATGAGGATTGAGTGTCTCATTTATTATATCGCGAATCTGCTCTGTTAATCTTTCTTGTACTTGTAATCGACGGCTGTATACTTCTACTACTCTTGCAATTTTGCTTAGGCCAGTAATGTATCCGTTAGGGATATAAGCCACATGAGCCTTTCCGTAAAAAGGCAGCATATGATGTTCGCACATGCTATATAATTCAATGTCTTTCACAATGACCATCTCGCTCACATCTTCGTGAAACTTTGCGGATTCAAGAATCGCTTTTGCATCCATGGTATATCCCTGCGTGATGTATTGCATCGCTTTGGCAATACGTTCAGGAGTTTTTAGAAGGCCTTCTCTTTCGGGATCTTCGCCTAATAAAGAAATAGCTTCCTTGTAGTTTTTTGCTAGTGCAATGGTAACATCATTGTCGTATTGGTCAATTCTCTTGTATGCCATAAGGATGATTTGTAGGTGTTAAATTACAGGGTATTCAACAAAATTTCTTTCTGTTTCGTATAAGCGTATTTGTAAATCAAGGGAAGTATCTAATTTGCTTTTCAAAATATCATGAATCACCATCGCTATATTTTCTGCAGTGGGATTCAATGAGGCAAATTCTTTACAATCTTCATTTAGATTTTTATGATCAAATTTTTCCAGGACTTCCTTTTGAATAATGTCGCTTAATTTTTTAACGTCCATTACATATCCCGTTTGAGGGTCGGGTACTCCAATCACTTTCACAATTAATTCATAGTTATGCCCGTGATAATGAGGGTTATTACATTTTCCAAAAACAGCTTTATTCGTAGCTTCATCCCATAGGGGATTGTTGAGCCGATGGGCTGCATTGAAATGTTCTTTTCTAAAAACGGCTACTTTATTACTCATGATACCTCAATAACAATAAATGGTTTCAATTGTTTTCTCAAAATCAATATTTAACACGAGGATTTAATTAAACACACTTAAAACAGAAGTTTGCTGTTTACCCTGTGGTAGAAAACAATGAATCTCAAAGATAGGAATACTTAGAATCTTAATAACCCTTATTCGCCATGATATTCGACATAAATAAGAGGCGTTTCATACATTTTAAGGCGGTGAAGCTTTACTTCAGGAGGAAGGTTAGGGGCTAGCTCATTCCAGATGCCGATTACCAGATTTTCAATAGAACAAAGTTTCCCTTGCATGAAATCTACATCCAAATTGAGATTTTGATGATCTAGCTTATCAATCACATATTGCTTAACAATAATACTTAGCTTCTTTACGTCAAAAACAAAGCCGGTGTCTTTGCTTGGTTGCCCCTTAATGGTAACATGTAGTTCAAAATTATGCCCATGCCAGTTTTCGTTGGCACATTTGCCAAAAACAGCTTCATTCTCTTCCTTACTCCAAGCCGGATTGAATAGCTTGTGCGCCGCATTAAAATGTTCTATTCTGGTAATGTACACCATCGGTAGATGTGATTTTTGCAAAGGTAAATAGTATTCAGTGAAATGTAAAGAGGATTTGCGAAATTTGTACCATGCAAATATTAGTTGTAGCTGCTACCGAATTTGAAATTGCTCCTTTTTTAGAAAGATATCCTGCTGCCGATCATCTGATTACAGGAGTGGGATCGGCTATATGTATGTATCACTTAGCCAAACGAATGCATCAAATCGAATACGATTTAATTATACAAGCAGGTGTGGGAGGTCATTTCTCTGATTCTTGTTCTTTAGCAGAAGTGGTGCTGGTAACAAAGGATCGATTCGGGGATGTAGGGATAACTGAAAATAATCAATGGATTGATTTGTTCAATCAGGGATTGGCTGATGCAAATGAATATCCTTTTACACAAGGGTGGCTTGTAAATGAAAAAATAAATCAATTTACTTCTACACTTAAAAAGGTGTCTGCAATTACAGTGAATATGCTAACAGATGAATGGACTCATATCAATCGATTGAATAATCAATTTCAGGCAGACGTGGAATCAATGGAAGGAGCCGCCTTGCATTATGTTTGTTTGCAAGAGCATATTCCGTTTATTCAAATGCGTGGAATTAGCAATAAAGTGGGAGAACGAGATAAAAGCAAATGGAGATTAAAAGATGCCATTGTTCATCTTAATAACGAATTGATTCAGGTGGTGGAAACAATGATACATCCATCCTAAAGACATGTCTATGAAATTAACCATAGGATTTTCTCCCTGCCCCAATGATACTTTTATTTTTGACGCCTTGGTCAATCAGAAAATTGATACAGAAGGAATTCAATTTGACATGAAGTTGGCAGATGTGGAAGCGCTCAATAAAGCAGCCATACAAAACGAATTGGATATTACTAAAATCAGTTATGGCGTGTTGCCATTGGTACTTCAAAATTATATTTTATTAAATAGCGGAAGCGCCCTAGGAAGTGGGGTGGGCCCATTGTTAATTGCCAATCAATACAACAATCATTGGAATGTAGCTGAGCAAACAATCGCTATACCGGGAGAAAACACCACGGCTCATTTGCTTTTTTCGATGGCATATCCTACGGCGGCTAAAAAAATATTTCTACGATATGATGAAATTGAATCTTTTGTACAATCGGGAAAAGGCCTTGGGGTAATTATTCATGAAAATAGATTCACCTATGCTGATAAAGGACTTTTTAAAATAATTGATTTAGGCGACTATTGGGAAAAACAAACCAATG
>CANJJU010000100.1 GCA_947474815.1 Chitinophagaceae bacterium
TACTTCCCAAGATACATACCCTCAAACCAAAGTGTTTGATGGAGGGTTTTCCGTATTGGAAGTACCTACCAGAGAAGAAGCCATTGAATGGGCAAGAAAGATTGCAGTTTCTTGCCGTTGCAAGCAGGAGTTGAGAGAGTTTCAATTTGATCCAGAATCTTGAAACTGTTTTCAGATTCTCACAAGTAACAATAATCGGCAACGCACTTTTCATCTGAGATTTGCTTGCCGGTTTCTTGAAACCGCATATCTTCAAAACTTTTGAACCAAGTTTGAGGTCTAGAAGGATGTTCGCCATTTTTACTCGCTGCGTATAAATCGTTGAGCTGGTTTGGTTTCGGCGGGTCTACCGTGCTTGTGGCTTCTAGTGGTCATCCAGTGTCGTTTAACACGACATTTGGTGGTGTTGTCCTTTTAAAGGACAAACACTTTTCACTTAACAAAGTAAGTCATGATTTGACCCAATCCTTTGCACTCAATCATTTGGTTTTCTTGAACATCAAAGTGCCCTTTAATCTGATCATAGGTACTTGGCGACACTTGCACTTTGCCTGGCATGCAAGTTGACTCCATACGGCTTGCTGTGTTCACCGTGTTGCCCCAAAGATCGTAAGAGAACTTGCTGTGCCCAATCACGCCAGCCACGACAGGTCCAGAGTTGATGCCTATTCGCATATCCAATCCCATGCCATACTCTTTGTTAAAGGCATCCAAGTCTTCGTACATACCAAGAGCCATTTTGGTGACACGAATGGCATGCTCATCGTCGTTGGTGGGTAATCCACCAGCGACCATGTAGGCATCCCCGATTGTTTTGATTTTTTCTAGTCCGAGCGACGTTGCTCTGGTATCAAATCGCTTGAAAAGATCGTTTAGCAAGAAAACTAATTCTTCCGCAGTTTTGCTAGAAGACATCTTGGTAAATCCAACCAAGTCACTAAACAAGATGGTGGCGTTTTGATAGCTGTCTGAAATGCTGTCGTCGCCAGCTTTAAGTCGAGTGGCGATTGATTGGGGCAAGATGTTGAGCATGAGACGCTCTGACTTTTGAGACTCAAGATGCAACTCGTGAGTGCGCTCTTTGACCTTGGTCTCGAGCATCTCATTTTGAGCTCTAACCAAACTGTTCTTCTCCTCAGTAGTTGAGATTAACTGATCTTGAATTTCTTTGGATCTACTGATTGTGCCAAAGCCCATAATAACTACCACCAATATATTCAATAACATTATTCCAAAATAATATATATCATTGTAAAAAATATAATCTGATTTTTCAAATAATTTATTGATTGCTGAATATGAGCCCCATGCCAACAAATTCAATAAAAGAGCACAGGTGGTAAATTTAGAAGTTGAGTTTTTATTTAAAATAAACTTTATTGAAATGTAAATAAATATTAATTTTAATATTGTAATTAAAGTTAGCCTAAAGTATTCCAAGGTGTAGAAATAGACTCCTGCATTTTCATAAAAATTTAGAAATTCTAATTTTGGTGAATATCCGGAAAAAAAGATAAAGGCAAATATAATAAAAGTTAATATTAGCAGAAATTGAAGTTTGACTATTAAACTGGAAATTTTTGGAAAATATAATTTTGTATCAAACGAATAATATAAATAAAGATGAAAAATCAAAGCTGGTAAAAATACTGATCCAGCCATTTCATAGAGCTCATTGATATCAGAAAAAAATTCTGAAAATCTTGTCCCGTCAAAACTTTTAGTGCTTATGTAGTTAAAGGAAGTTATTAGAAGAAATGCGAAATACCAAAATGTAGCAGTATCTTTATATTTATAAGTTGAAAAAGCAGCTAAAAGCATTAAAGAAAAAAGCATTCCAATAAAAATACCTTGGACATACAATGGACCTCTAGCCCATTCGTCATAAACAACGCCATCACGGAAAAATAATTTATCTAAAAATAGGTCATTATATTGTATGATAATTGACCTTGTGTTGTTAGGCTCTATATTAATCCTGATATTTCTTGATGAATATTTTTTGCTGCCTTCATTTAATAAATTAATAAATGCTAAATTATTCTTAGTTGCACTAACGTTATTTTTTAAAGCTCTAATTTCTCCATTTTCAATGGTGAATATTTCTGCATGTTGATTTTCGAAATTATAGCTAATATCTAATAACAAATTTTGATTGGTGTTATTTTTGAATTTAAATAAATACCAAATTTTCCCTTTTGTATAGTTATTCTCATTCGTTGGAGTACTAGTGAATTCGTTTAATTTTTCAATAATTTCGATTGAACTTACTTTGCCTGTACTGTCAAACCAATTTAAATAATCGATTGAAGAAGCTCTAATTGCAATAGGAGTCTCATCGTTAATTTCGTAAGGCTTTTGCGCATAACTATTTAATGAGATAAATAAAAATGCGAAAAGAAAAATAATGTACTTCATAAATTATAAAATCAGTATAGAAATATATTTAAAGTGAGTGTTAGTTTGGGCATATTGCAAAAAATGCAACTTCAACCAGTCTGGCTTCTATTCCTAAGTCATCCATCTCTAAAGAACTATTTACAAGTTCAACTTCACTTCACAAAGTAAGTCATGATTTGACCCAATCCTTTGCATTCAATCATTTGATTTTCCTGAACATCAAAGTGTCCTTTGATTTGTTCATAGGTACTCGGCGAGACTTGCACTTTGCCAGGCAAGCAAGTTGACTCCATGCGACTTGCGGTATTCACGGTGTTGCCCCAAAGGTCGTAAGAGAACTTGCTGTGCCCAATCACGCCAGCCACGACAGGTCCAGAGTTGATGCCTATTCGCATGTCCAGCTCCATGCCATGTTCTTTGTTAAATGCCTCTAAGTCTTCGTACATGCCTAGCGCCATTTTGGTGACACGAATGGCATGCTCATCGTCATTAGTGGGTAATCCGCCAGCGACCATGTAGGCATCACCGATTGTTTTAATTTTCTCCAGCCCAAGTGAGGTGGCTCGGGTATCAAATCGCTTGAACAGGTCATTTAATAAGAAGACCAGTTCCTCAGCCGTTTTGCCTGAAGACATTTTGGTAAAACCAACCAAGTCACTGAATAAGATGGTTGCGTTTTGATAGCTGTCAGATATGCCTTCATCGCCAGCTTTGAGTCTTGTGGCAATGGATTGGGGCAAGATGTTGAGCATGAGCCGCTCAGACTTTTGAGACTCAAGGTGCAGCTCGTGAGTGCGCTCTTTCACTTTAACCTCAAGAATTTGGTTTTGATCAGCTAGGATTTGACGGTTTTTGTCACCAATTGCAATTACTTCGGTCTGCAAGAATTTCATTTTCCTAATGATGCTGAAATTTAAAACCAGTGCTTGTAATAAAAATAAACTGATCTTGATAAAAATAGTTAACTCAGAAATTAAAAAAACATCATCAAAATTAATTATGTCTTCTAGAGCAATATTTAAAAAATCGTAATTAAAAAATCCCAAAATAAACAAAATTTGAGACATTAAAAGGTAGATGGCTTGAGGAAATTTACGAATGTATAAAGTTATAGTTGCCGAAATAAGTCCAATCCCTAAAATAAAATAAGCTAAAATAAAATATAGCCCTCTAAATACTCGACCCAAAACTTCGGGAATTTCTTTGTTTAAATCTAGAATTGGTAATTCAAGTAAATAATTAATCAAGCCTAATGATATTGATATTGTGATTAGTGTTGAATATATCTTTGCCCACTTAGGAAAGTTATTCTTGATGTCAATCAAATTACTTAATAGGAGGATAAATAAAATATGAGTTAATTCAAATAATGAGTAACCTACAATAAATTTAACTTTCTCAGCTGTATCAGAATTATCATTCAATACAAATTCACTAAATCTATCCCCATCTAAATCAGATATTAATATATATAGTAATCCAGTTAATACCCATAAAAAGAAAAATTTATTAGATTTTTCAACTTTGGAAATTGCGCTATAAAAAGATAAAAGAATGAAAACTAAAAATGCACCTGCTGCAATACCCTGCAAGTAAAGTGATAGTCTGCTTGTTTCTAGTTTTGCTTGATGTTCGGATAAACTCAAAAAATTACTATTGATATCAGAAATTTTACCAATGCGTCTTAAAATTTGAACGCTTTCATCTTTGGGTATTAATACGGTCTCATATCTTGAATTATTAGATTTATGGTCTTTATTCCATCGCAGAATAGCTAAATTATTATATTTTCCATACGTGGCAGTATCGATTGATTTAATTATTACATTGTTTTTTATTAAGTGCACAGTGCTAGGATCTTCATTTTTTTTACCAAAAAAAGAAGAGTTGGAATATGCATCTATACGAAGAATAAAATCTTTATTAGAAGCATTTTTAACAATAGATAATTGCCATGTTATATTTTCATCTAGTGCTTGAGTATTGGAATCATTAACTTTCGAAGTTTGATCAGCTTTTTTGAAGTCAAATAAATAATTAACAACTTCATTCGCAGTTAACTTTCCTGTTTTATCGATCCAAACAAGCTCTTCCCCCATTATTTCTGATGAGGAGTTCTCAGTGATGGTGTGTGTCGGTTTTAAGTCAAGTGCCTGTACTTGATTTATCAGCCCCAACAATATGGTAATAATTAGAATTTTGATGTTGAACAAGGCGGAGATCATTTGTGAGTTCATTTTTGAAATTTGAATGGCTGGTGTCAGTGCAA
>CANJJU010000101.1 GCA_947474815.1 Chitinophagaceae bacterium
TACTCCTTGCATTTCCAATCCATCAGTAACAGTAAGTCCTTGATAATTAATAGTTGTTCTAAGTAATCCTTCAATATTTTTATTGGAAAGCGAAGTAGGACGATTCGCTCGATCATCTATCGCAGGAATTGACAAGTGGCCAATCATAACGCTTCCAATGCCTTCTTTAAAAATTTGTTTAAACGGGTATAGCTCAATAGAATCTAATTGTGCCATTGCTTTATAAATAACGGGCAAGTCTGAGTGGGAATCAACTGTTACATCCCCATGTCCGGGGAAATGTTTGGCACATGCAAGTACTCCATTGTCCTGCATGCCTTTCATATACTGAATACCAAAATTGGCCACCTTAAATTTATCCTCACCAAAACTCCGGTCATTTATTACAGGATTGTTTGGATTGTTATTTACATCCATTACTGGAGCATAATTTGTTTGAATACCCAGTCTTTTACATTGATTCGCCACAATTTTTCCATATTGATAGACTATAGACGGATCACTCATCGCACCAAGCATCATTTGTTTTGGTAAGGGCAAAATACTATCTGTTAATCTCATGCCTACTCCCCATTCACCATCAATCGAAAATAGAATAGGAGTTTTAGCCTCCATTTTCAGGCTGTTTAAATAGGTTGCTTGTAACACCGGACTTCCTTGAAAAAGACATACGCTACCTATGTTGTATTTTTTTATATAGTCTAACACTCTATCATAGAAAAAAGTCACTTTTCTAGTTTTTGGATCTATAGAGGAAAGGCGAGTTACCATTAGCTGACCAATTCTTTCATCATTGTTGAAGGTTTTGTATACACTATCCGCCCATTTTTTTGCCAAAGGGTTGTCAAAATTTTGGGAATAAGTAGGTTGTACTAAAAAAGCCAATAAAACCAGTAAAATCAACCGCATAAAAGCATTAATTAATAGTGAAAAGGATTAGTTATTTTTGCGCTACAAATTACACGATTTTGACAGATATCATACATTTATTACCAGACAACATTGCCAATCAAATCGCCGCAGGGGAGGTTATTCAGCGTCCGGGAAGTGCTGTGAAGGAATTGTTGGAAAATGCAGTGGATGCTGGTGCTGACGAAATCAAGCTTATTATAAGCGATGCAGGCAAATCGCTTGTTCAGGTAATAGATAATGGCAAAGGAATGAGCGAAACCGATGCAAGAATGGCTTTTGAGCGTCACGCTACTTCTAAGATTAGAAACATAGACGACCTTTTTAAGATCAAAACGATGGGATTTAGGGGAGAAGCCTTGGCAAGCATCGCAGCCGTTGCACAGGTTGAACTGAAAAGCAAAAGGGCAACAGACGAAATGGGTACTTATTTGGAAGTTGAAAATAGCTTAGTTACAAAACAAGAGCCTGTTGGAACGAATACCGGAACGAGTATTGCTATGAAAAATTTATTTTTCAATGTTCCTGCAAGAAGAAATTTTTTAAAAAGTAATACCGCCGAGCTTAGAAACATAGTGGATGAATTTATTAGAGTGAGCATGGCATTTCCTGAAATATTTTTTTCACTTCAATCAAATGGCCAAGAAGTTTTTCATTTAGAAAAAGGCAGCTTAAAGCAACGCATTGTTCAAATTCTAGGCAATAACTATAATGCTAAATTGGTGAGCGTACAAGAGCAAACTGATTATCTTAATATTATGGGGTTTGTTGGAAAACCCGAAACGGCTAAAAAAACCAGAGGTGATCAATACATTTTTGTAAACAATCGATTTATAAAAAGTGCGTATTTGAATCATGCTATCATGAACGCTTTTTCTGAGTTGATTCCAAAAGATAGTTATCCAATGTATGCGCTGTTTATAGATTTGGATCCTTCTCAGTTAGACATCAATGTTCACCCTACAAAACAAGAAATAAAGTTTGAGGATGATAAGATTGTATATGCATTTGTACAATCAGCTGTAAAACATGCACTGGCTCAGTTTAGCATTACTCCCACACTAGATTTTGATTTGGATCCTACCATTCAAGGATTGGATTCTGTCAGCAAGCCTTTTACTCAAGAGAATCAATCTTCTGCAGCTTCATCGAGTTTGTATCAAACTTTTTCTCAAAAAAATCAAGCGCATTTTATAGAACGTAAAAGTGATTTAAAACATTGGAAAGACCTGTATGAGCCAAGTCCAAATAAAAGCAATCAGCAATCAGACATAGGGGCTACTGTTAGTATGCACAAAGACTATATTAACGAGGTGGAGGTCTTTCAATTAAATCTAAAATACATTGCTGTGCCAAAAGATGCTGGATTTTTATTGGTACATCAACAAAATGCTCACGAGCGTGTGTTGTATGAAAAATACAGTCATGCTGTTGCGGGCAAGCCTATTGCAACACAGCAGAGTCTTTTCCCCACTACTATAGAATTAAGTGCATCAGATACAGTTTTATTACAAGAGCTATTGGCAGATTTAAAAGAGTTGGGATATCAAATTGAATTATTTGGCAAGCAAACTTTTATTATTCAAGGTACGCCTGCAGATGTAGAACAGGGGAATGAAAAAGGGGCAATAGAAAAAATAATAGAGCAGTATAAAAATTTCAGTTCGGATCTTAAATTTAGTAAAAGAGAAAAATTATTTCGCGCCCTTGCTTTACAACATTCAATTAAAATCGGCGCTAAACTTGGTCAAAAAGAAATGCAGCTATTGTTAGTTGATTTATTCGCTTGTGAAATCCCCAATAGCACACCCAACGGAAAGCCTACTTACATGACTTTTCAAAAAGACGAACTAGATAAAATGTTTGGCAGATAATAGACTCGTTAATTATCGTTTCGAACTGATTCTAAAAATTGCTCAATGGCCTTTCTAACAGGAGTTGCACCCGTGATGTAATTGTTTACCAGTATAGAAAATATCAACAATTCCCCTTTTTTTGTAATCAAGAAACCGCTCAATGAGCTGTTATTACTAAGACTTCCAGTTTTTGCATAAATAAAAGTGCGATCATTCAAATAGTAATTCTTTAGCGTGCCTTCTCCACCCGTTGGTAAAATAATTTTCAATCTTTCCATTCCAAATTCATTCTTCATTTTATCTAGTATATAAACGAAAGAACTTGGAGTAAATAGATTATACCTACTCAATCCGCTTCCATCTACCCATTGTATTTTTTGTGGAATGTTTTTTAGGTCTGATTTTAATAATGTATCAATCAAATCCGTTTCATTCATGTATCCCAATTGCTCATTGCTTGCCATTAACAATGTTTGTTCTGCAAAAAAGTTATCACTTCTATGCATCATGTTTTTAAAAAGACTATCTGTTGCTGCTGATTTAATTATTTTGTATCGGCGGCTTATTAAATTGTTTTCTTTTTTTATGCTGCCAATCAAGGGGAAATCTTGATGAAGAATGTTGACTGCAGTTTCAATTCCATTGGTTGTAAAAGGGATTTCCTTTTCTATGCTATCTTTTTTATTGCTCAAAACAACAGTAAAAATATTATCAACAAGGCTTCTTTTTATTACTGGATTTACTATTGAGCTGTCAGTACTTAATATCACTTTCGCTTTTGGGATATTTGGGAAAGTTGCAACAGAGTTATTTACAGCTGTAATTTTTATTAGATTTCCAAAAACGGGTAATGCGCTTCTTTCAGGCATAAATGTTTCATTGCAATCGTCCCACGCCCATCCTCTTCCATATTTTTCCGATTTAAAATTGTTTTCAATACAGGTTATTGGAAGTTGATTTGTTTTAAAGAAAGAGATAACTGGCTGATAGGCAAAGTAAGGATGAAGTAGCGTAGGGTCGCCCGTTGGAAGAACATACAAGCTATCATTTGATACAAAGTATTTTAAACCCGTTAAACTATCTCCTAGATATTTCATGCCTGCATATAGTGTAAACAATTTAGTGTTGCTTGCAGGAGTAAAATATTTATCGGCATTATGGGTATACAACAATTTATTCTTTGCAGTGCTGTAAATGCTAATACCAATATGAGAGGCTTTTATTGCCGAATCTGAAAATAAAAAAGTGGTGGCTTGTTTAGATATTTTGTTTGTCTGCGAGCACGAGTACAAAAAGGCAATAAGTATAAAAGTAGTAGTGGTTGTTATTAACTTTCTTATTATGTCCATATGTTGATTTTTCTTGTACTTTTTTTTGGATTTTGTTACCCTCTTTCTTGTATTCGAAGCCATCTTTCTGGAATGTCATTCATGCTAGCTTTTATATAATCGCGCTGGCTACAGGCTATAAATTTTTTATCGGGCATTTGCATCCACCAACGATTGGTTCTTTTGCTTTGTAAGAATACGGTATCTACTTCAGCAAAGAAAGTGTGAAATTCATTGAATGCATTTTTTTCGTCTAGCGGACTTTCTTGTTTGCTTTTATTTTTTCCATCGATAAAATACCAAAGCATTTGTGCAATTTGTTTGGCGCTCAGATCTTGTGAATCCAATGTTGGATCGTATCCATATATACCAAAGCTGCTGAGATTATTACTCATTCCCGTAAATCTTGCAATAATGCAAGCTTCTTCTCCATTTAACCCATTAGGTCCTTGAATACTAGCAGGAGAATCACTGTTTTTAATAGCGTTTATATCAAAACTTACTAAATGCGAATTTCTAATGGCCGGTTCA
>CANJJU010000102.1 GCA_947474815.1 Chitinophagaceae bacterium
ACTAAGCCTTTTGGAGGATCAGAAGATTATATTTGGAGCAGAGATAGCAAGCAGGTTGTATATGTTACAAAAAAGAAATATGGCACCGAATACGCCACAAGTACAAACACAGATCTATTCTCTTATGATGTTGCAGCAGGCAAAACAACCAATCTTACTGAAGGGATGATGGGCTATGATATCAATCCCTCATTTAATTTGAAAAACGAATTGGCTTGGATGAGTATGAAAAGAGACGGATACGAAGCTGATAAACAAGACATCATTGTATGGAACGGTTATACCAAAATGAATCTTACACAACACCACGATGAAATACATGTAGAAGGATTTAGATGGAGTGATGATGGCAGAGAGATTTATTTCTATGCACCCATAGACGGAACACTTCAACTCTTCAGTGTAAGTTATCCTGGCCTAACTAAAATGATGCCCGTTGTAACACAATTGACAAAAGGTGATTTTGATATTAGCGGAATCGTAGGACAATCAGGAAATAAATTAATTGTTACCCGCACAGACATTAATCATGCAACTGAATTATATGTGGTGGATTGCAAAAGTGGAAAAATGAAGCAACTGACACATGTAAACGATGATATTTATTCCAAAATAAAATTGAGCAAAGTAGAAAAGCGCATTGTAAAAACTACTGATGGAAAAGACATGTTGGCGTGGGTTATTTACCCTCCTGATTTTGATGCAACAAAAAAATATCCTACTCTGCTTTATTGTCAAGGTGGACCGCAGTCTGCATTGACACAATTTTATTCCTTCCGCTGGAATTTTCAATTAATGGCAGCCAACGGATACATTGTAATAGCACCTAATCGTAGAGGCATGCCAGGACATGGAACAAAATGGAATGAAGAGATTAGTAAAGATTGGGGTGGGCAGGTAATGCAAGATTACTTGAGTGCAATAGATGACATTAGCAAAGAGAAATATGTAGATACTGCTAGAAGAGGTTGCGTGGGTGCAAGCTATGGCGGATACTCTGTATTTTATTTAGCAGGAATACACAACAATAGATTTAAATCATTTATTGCTCATGATGGCGTTTTTGATTTAAGAAGCATGATGGGAACCACCGAAGAAATCTGGTTTACGGATTGGGATTTTGGTGGTAGATATTGGGAGAAAAATAATCAAACGGTACAAAAAAGTTTGGCTGAATTTAACCCAATCAACAATATCGACAAATGGAACACGCCTATTCTAATCTATCAAGGGGGCAAAGACTACCGAGTACCTATTGAACAAAGCTTGCAAGCTTTTCAAGCAGCTCAATTGAGAGGCGTTAAAAGCAAACTGGTGTACATGCCAGATGAAAACCATTGGGTAATGAGTGCACAAAATGCTTTGGTATGGCAAGGTGAATTTTACAAATGGCTAGCAGAAACCATAAAATAATGGTGGTAATTTTTCTTTAGATGACCCGCTACACGAATCAATTACCTCAATGCGCAAAGTCTTCTTGGTAATCTCCTTTAATTCTTTCCATAGAAGGATTAAAATAGCCGTATTTCAAATGAGGGAACTCTTCTTGTATCAATTCCATTAATTGCTTCACGCCCATGCTTTCTCCTGTATCCTGCACATCAATTTTTTCTAAGTACCAATCAGGATCTATATTAAAATTACGCCACTGAATCATACACAAATCTGTTTCTCTAATTAATGTACGCAAAGCTTCATACTCTTCAATACTATCTGTCATTCCTGGAAAAACGAAATAATTAATACTCGTCCAGGCTCCATAACTACGAGCCACTTTCAAACTTTCAATCAAATCTTCAAAAACATAATTATTAGGCTTATAGTAAGCCGTATAAATATCCTTACGAGCCGAATTCGTACTAACACGTATGCTATTTAATCCTACTTCACATAATGCTTTTACGGCATCGGGCTTGCTGCCATTGGTATTTATATTGATACTGCCGTTGCTAGTATGTTTTCTGATTTCAATAATAGATTCTTTAATGGTCTCCCACATCAACAAAGGCTCTCCCTCACATCCTTGTCCATAACTAATAATGGGGAAAGGGGCAGATTGTAAATGAGGGACTGTAAACTCCACAATTTCTTCTGCAGTAGGCTTAAAAGTTAGTCTGTCTTGCGTACTAAAAATGGTTTCATCTTCGGGCTGAAAAGATATACATCCAATACAATTGGCATTGCATGCGGGCGAAATAGGCACAGGACATTCCCATCTTCCTAAAGCTAAATTTCGCGCAGCTGGACAAGTATAAGTCATACAGCAATTTTCCATCAAATGTTTTACCAAACGATTTTGGGGATATGCCGCTAATAAATTATTATGTCCGGATTTAATTTGATTGTCATCATAGCCAGTTGCTTCTTGTCTTATGTCCTTTTCAATTCTTACAGCAGGAACATACAATTTATTGTCAAGCCACCCTGCAGCAGTATAACAAAACAAAGGCAATGTAGGGGCATCTGGCAAAGTTTCATAGGCTGCCATAAACAACCCGGTATGAGCAGGAGGAATGAAGGCAGCAACCGCCCAACCTTTTTCGCACAATCTCATGTCACCTGTTTCTACATCTATTCCTATCCCTCTTCTTCCTGGCAATTCATATAATTGTCCGCCTTCGGGCAATTGAATCCAATCTTCTACAGGAATAGGATATGCATCCCAACCGCTTCTGCCAACAATAAACAGACTGGTATCCTCAAAAATATTACCATTACCATCGGAGTACATTAAATAAGGAGAAGTAGTTACTGTTTGCATGAATTGTGAATTAAATAGCGAATTTTTATTGTTGATGTCTTAAACAAAAAAGATTAAAATCGGACTCATTGATATTGTTGTCATTTTCCGAAACTACAAACTGATATAATTTATTGTTTTTTAAATCTATGGTAAGAATATTGTCTTTCAAAATTACCTGCCCCACTTCTTTCCATTCAATCTGAACTGAAGGGAAAGATGGATACAAAATACCCCTTTCTGAAAAAAGAATCTTAAAAGGCTTGGTTGTAAAAAATCCAAAAAAAGAAAAAAACACAACGAGCAAACCAATAAGATACAAGCCAATATACAACCAAATAATCCCTGCACAAACAAAAGCAATATTCAAATAAAGCGTCTGTTTTTTTGAAAGAACAAATGTATATTGAATCAAGGCAAAAGCTACCAATATTGCGCCAATACAAGCGGCTACTCCTTCCTTTTCATTCGATGACTTAATATAGAGATACCCGAATGCGAACAAATTAATACATGCTATTATTAGCGTAACGGCTCTATAAGTAGCAGCTTTTTCATTGGGAAGTATAATCGTATAATTACCCATGAATAGGGTTGCTTGCTGTTAATAGATTACAAAGCTTATATAATACTCTTGCTCCTACATTTTCATCCCATTCATTGGCACTAACACCCACTTCGTTTAGGTCGAATCCAACTATTTTTCTTCCTGATTTAAAAACTTTATTCAGCAAATAAAATATCTGCTCAGTTTCGAAGCCACCTTGCACAGGCGTTCCTGTATGAGGACAAAGTTTCGGATCCAATCCATCGATATCAAAGCTAACAAAAACATTCTGTGGCAATTGATGTACAATTTCATCTACGATTGTTTTCCAAGTATCCCCTTCGTATAGACGATTTTTTATATCTCTGTCAAAATATGTTACCACTCTTGCATTACTATTGTTTATATAATCCAATTCTTCTTCGCAATAATCTCTAATGCCCACTTGAACTAATTTTTTTAATGCCGGAATTTTTTCGAGCGAATTGTACATGATTGATGCGTGTGAATAATTAAATCCTTCATATGCATTCCTCAAATCACAATGAGCATCAATTTGCAGTATTCCAAAGTCCTCGTATTTATCTGCGATTGCTTTAAAAAAGCCAAAAGGCGTACTGTGATCCCCTCCCAATAGTGCCACTAGCTTGTTGCTTTTCAACAATGCGGTTGTTTGTTCATATACCCAATCATTTAAAAAAAGACTGCCATGATTGATTTCCTTTAATGTTTTGCACATGAATTTATTGTCCTCTACTGGTTCCCCTTGAGCTATGTAATTAATGTATAATTCTGCCTCTTTTCTCAAGTAATCACTTTTCATCAGGATTTTCTTATCTGGGCTACGCATAAAGAAGCCTTGTTTCCAGGCATCTGTATACTCAGGATCAAACAAATCTACCTGAAGGCTTGCGGTGAAAATATGGTCTGGAGCCCTTGCTGTACCTCCATTGTAACTCACGGTAACTTCCCAAGGAATGGGCAGAATAACGAGTCTGGCATCCTCCTCTGTAAATGGCAAACCAAAAATATTGTTGTTGGGATTCCCTACTGAGTTAGGGTCAAATGTTGAAAGATCTACCATGATTGCTTATTAATGTAATGCAAAGATAATTGAAGATTGTTTTTTAGTAATAAAAAAAACAAGATATCTGTGGCCAAACACCGAATTGAATTACCTTTGCTTTTCAATATTACATATGAAAAAAACACATATCATTATTTTAGTGGCGATTGCTGCACTCATTGTAGGATTGCTAGTATTTTCAGTTGATTTTTCTACCTACGACACCATTTCCTCGGCTCGTGCTAAA
>CANJJU010000103.1 GCA_947474815.1 Chitinophagaceae bacterium
ATTTTAGGGGGGGGGGGGGTAAATTAGGGATTTATGAGTGAAATTTACACAAAATTGAAAATGTTAAAATATTAATTAAAATAATGAGTGTTAAAGCTCAGCAACGCGGGTGACTTTTAAAGAAATTCAATTTATCCCAAGTTTATTTTTAATAAAATATTTCACCCCTGATAAAAATTTAAACAAATGAGTTTGCGTGAAAAAATAATACCCTTTGAGATAATATGCACGAGCAAAAACTATTTTTGAAATATACGTTGCGCTTTTTTTTCTATTGTTGAATTCATCGATTAACTGAGTATAGCAATCTATCAATTGTTTCCCGATTACTTCCAAAGAAACATTTTCTCGAATCCATTTGGTTGTTTGATTAATATCATCAACATTGTATTTTTTTATTTCCTCTATCAACTTTTCAACAGTATAAGAATGTATCAAAACTTTTCTTCCAAAATTAAATTTTCTCAAATAGTCGATGTCTGCATACTGCACCATCCCCCCCACTCCAGCAAAGTCGCACAGTACCACCGCATTTCCAATTGCCAGTGATTCCATGGCGGCTTTTGCTTTTGCAAAAACGATGTCATAATTTGCTAATACCGCTTCGGGATGAGACAATGAATTGCCTATGCCAGCGCCGATGGTATCTAGCGGCAAATTGAGTTGGCGACAAGCCTCCACTATTATTTGATAATGATTGTCACGTGTTGCATAATTACTAAATACTACCGCTCTTGCAGGAATTTTATTACTAGATTCTTTTAATTTAAAACGATTTGTATCTACCCAATTATAAATAACTTTTTGGGTTAGCTGATTGCTTACAGGATAATCATGATACCGATCCAAACAATTATAATCTACCGCTGCATGGCAAATGATATTGGGATGATACAATGGCGTATCAAATCGACTTGATTTATCATGAATAAAATAAATGGCAGGAACATCTTTAAAATAATTCAACGCCTCAAAAGCAGTAGGATAATGATGTGCATGAATAATATCTGGACGATTTTTTAAATCCGAGAGTTGGGTAACCACATGAATGCCCTCTTCGATCATTTCCTCACCCACTACTCCTATTTTATAAGTAAATACTTCTACTCCAAATCCTTTATTAACTAGAAATAAAGACAAATCTTTTACATATGAAACAGTACCTCCAGGGATTGTAAGCTGCAAATTGGTGATTAGAATATGTTGCATCATTAGTAATCAAATGAATATTGATTAATCCACTCTAAGAAAGGTTTCATATGGTGTTGATAGGTGATGGCTTCTTTATATACTCCGGCTTTAATCTTCTCCATGCCATACTTTTCATAAAAAGGAATATCGCTCCAAACAGGATTAGAAGCATTGTTTAAAACAGGCCGAATGTATTCTGTTTTAAAAGCGGCTTCTCCAAATTTATCAATGGCTACTTTCATTTCATAAGCAAGCTCTTGATAAGCTTCTGCTGCTTTATATTTTCTCAAGAAATCTTGATCAGACAATTCAATTCCTATTGCACTGTTAGAATCTTCCTTGGTCATCATGCCATCTAATAAGAAATCATAGCCGTCAATTTTTACATGGTGCTTTTGTGTGAGCTCAGTGGTAAGTTTCGAAATAATATATCTACACAAATCATGAGTAGGACTAAACCCTTCTAATGCATCCCCCACAATAATGTCGGGTGAAAAAGAAATCAAATCTTTCATCATATCATTTAATAAACGACTCGCTGAAGTGAAATCTTGTTCTAATATGATGCGATATATTTCTTTATCCGAAAAATACCCCGCGATCGTTGAAACCTCTGCACCCAACTGCTCAATTATATTGATAGTATTATACATTCTTGAATGACCTGTATTGCCCGACCCATCAGTAATTACATATACACGAGGCTTGTATAATTCTACGAATTTATATAATCTCAACTCATGCCCTGGATGACCAATAATGAGGGCTATTTTTTTATCACTGAACAACATGTTACCTATTTTATTTAATTAAATATACTTTTTCTTTTTTGCCAATGATTGGTACATCGAAAAAATATTTTGAGATGCTTGCTTCCAAGAAAATAATTTTAATCTTTTTGTTCCCTTATTCACCAACACTTCTGCCAATTCCTTCTCCTCTATAATATTGACCATTGCTTTTGCCATCTCATTCACATCAAACGGATTAAAATACAAGGCAGCATCGCCAGCGATTTCTGGGAAAGAACTGATATTGGAACACAACAAAGGCACTTTAAAATAAAACGACTCTAAAATAGGCAACCCAAAGCCTTCAGAAAAAGAAGGAAAAATAAATGCACGAGCATTTTTATAATACGAAGACAATTCAGTTGGAGGAATCACACCGGAAAAAAATATTCTTTCCCCTTGGCTATTTATTTTGTCAACTTTTAGTTTCTCTACTTTGCTCAACAAAGACATATTACCACTAATAAGCAAGTTGATATCCTCTGGCAAACGAGATAATGCAATTTCAAATGCATTCAACAACCCATGTAAGTTTTTATGAATTCTGGATGATCCAAGATAAAAGAAGTAATTCTTACATGGAATATTTTGGGTAATCATAAAGTCAGCCTCATTCTCTATATGCTCCCACCCTTCGTGCACAACGATTGACTTTTCTTTCAGGCCATTTACATTTTTATAATATTTCAACAAATCGGCAGAGGTACTATTAGACACTGCTACAATTACATCGGCATGTTTGGCTGCATGTCTGCATATCAAATTCAAATACATTTTTGCTAGGCCTACTTTATAAAATCGTCCATTAAAATATTTTTTAAAAGTAAGGTCATGAACAGTAGCAATACCTCCTTTTAAGAACAATGGATATTGAGTGGAGGTACTGTGAAAAATATCAAACTTCTTTTTATTTCTGAGTAGAAACCAACCTAAATCCCAATCGCGTTGGGGACCTATTGGAGCAATAGAAGCGGTTACAATATTAAATTTATTGCTAGTAATCAATTCTTCAACATCGGGCCTGTTAATAGCTGGATTAATTAATACTGATATCTCAAAAGTTTTAAAGGCCTCTTCTGGCATATGCATTAATAACCCAACGATATAATGAGAAAGCCCATCAATCTGATTAACTATTGTTGTTGCATCAACCCAAATTCTTGGTTTCATAAAAGTTTTTAAAGAAACTAACTTAAGTTGAATAAAAGTACCTAATAATAACTTACAAAACTCTTCAGCCCAGGGTTAAAACCATGAGCTGAAAAAATATACACAATAACCAAAATCTTATAAATGAAAAATCCCCGCGGATGCGAGGACTATTTTGTGGGAGCACACGGGTTCGAACCGCGGACCCTCCCGACTTTGTCGGGATGCTTAAACCAACTGAACTACTTAGATATTAATTTTTCTATCTTCTTTCTACTTTTCCATCTTTTAACTTCTCGCTCACGAGCATATGCTCCTTGTTTATCTAAAAAAGATTCTTGATATAACAATACCCAATCATTTACCCCACCCGTAAATCCTTTGTGATTAGTATTATGCTTTCGCAGGCGCTCTTCAATATTGTCGCATGTATGACCGATGTAGTATTTGTCTAATATGGAGGAATAAAGAATATAAAATTGACACATAATCATAAAAAATCCCCGCGGATGCGAGGACTAGTTTGTGGGAGCACACGGGTTCGAACCGCGGACCCTCTGCTTGTAAGGCAGATGCTCTAAACCAACTGAGCTATGCTCCCTATTCCATTTTAAGGAGTGCAAAGATAAGGGTAAAATATGTTCTACAAAAAATAAAATGGCATATTTTTGTAACAGAATATGGCAATATACCCCACATATAACCCACATGAGGCGGAATCTACAGAAATAGAGATTCTTACAGAAACCGAACCCCCACGTGCATTGGTAGTTTGGAACGACGAGGTAAACACATTTGACTGGGTAATAGAAACCCTGATAGAACTTTGTAGTCATTCGCAAGAACAAGCAGAACAATGCGCCATGCTGATTCATTCCAAAGGGAAATATGCAGTAAAAAAGGGAAGCTACGCTACTTTGAAGCCGATTTGTGAAGCCATCAAAGACCGCCAAATTAATGCCACAATAGAATAGCTAGCAATTTTTGTAAGGTTGATATATAACAGCTATTTGATGCCCAGCACAAGCCCCCTGTCTTTTATTAATAACTTTTCAAACAACAATACGGTTGCATGAGCATCTCCTCTGGCTCTATGACGATCAGATATCCCAATACCCAAACTATCACAAATTTTTCCCAAGCTATAAGAATTGTATCCAGGGAATATTTTTCGACTAAGCCTAACCGTACATAATTTATTAACAGCCAATTCGTATCCTGACTGTTTAAGGAAATATTGCACAAAAGAAAAATCAAAATTTACATTGTGTGCTACAAATGTAGTATCTGCAATTATTTCATAAATAGTAGATGCTACTTTATCAAAAGTAGGAGCAGATGCTACCATGGCGTTACTTATTCCCGTTAGATTGGTTATAAAATAAGGAATAGCCCGTTGAGGATTAATAAGCGTATGATATTCATTCACCACCTTCTCCCCATCATG
>CANJJU010000104.1 GCA_947474815.1 Chitinophagaceae bacterium
AGCTATTGTGATTTGTCCTACTACTCTTATTTATAATTGGCAAAACGAAGTAAAAAAATTCACCCCTTCCTTAACGTATCATATCCATCACGGAAATACGAGAAGCCGAGATATTGAAGAATTAGAAAAACACAATATTATTATTACTACTTATGGCACATTGCGTAGTGATATCAATATGCTATTAAAGGTTTTATTTGATTACGTAATATTAGATGAAAGCCAGGCTATAAAAAATCCTTCGTCAAAAGTTACCAAAGCTGCGTCATTACTTACTGCAAAAAATCGTTTGTGCATGAGTGGAACACCCTTGCAGAATAATACGTTTGATATTTTTGCCCAAATGAATTTTTTAAATCCTGGATTGTTGGGCTCAATGGAGTTTTTTAGAAATGAATTTGCCACACCCATTGATAAGTTTGGCGAACAAGTTCAAAAAGAGCATTTACGAAAACTTCTATATCCATTTATATTAAGACGTACCAAAGAACAGGTTGCAAAAGACCTTCCTGAAAAAACAGAAACCATTTTGTTTTGTGAAATGGAAAAAGAGCAGCGCCTGATTTACGACGCCTTTAGAAACAGCTATAGAGAAAAAATACTTGGAACCATTGATGAGCAAGGGATAGACAAATCACAGCTAACAATCTTACAAGGATTGATGAAATTGCGACAAATTTGCGATAGTCCTTCTATTTTAAATGAAGAAGATAAATACCCCAATCATTCTATTAAGCTTGACGAGTTATCAAGGGAGCTGTATGAAAATATTGGAGACCATAAAGTCTTAATTTTTTCTCAGTTCTTAGGAATGCTTGCGTTGATCAAAGAAAAACTAGAAGAACAAAACATACCTTTTGTTTATTTTGATGGTAGCACTAGTCCAATTGAAAGAGAAAATGCCATTCAAGAATTCCAAAATGATGAAGAATGCAGGGTTTTTCTTATTTCTTTAAAAGCGGGAGGCGTGGGTTTAAATTTAACCGCTGCAGATTATGTATATATAGTAGATCCTTGGTGGAATCCGGCTGTAGAACAGCAGGCCATTGATCGTACACATCGTATTGGGCAAACAAAAAACATCTTTGCTTATAGAATGATTTGTATAGATACGATAGAAGATAAAATCCTCCAACTACAAGAGCGGAAAAAAATCCTAGCCAAAGAGTTGATCTCCGACGAGACAGGGTTTGTGAAAGCGCTTACAAAAGCGGATGTGGAATATTTATTTAGCTAGAATAAGCAGCTTATCTAATTAAAGCAGATCTATCTTTTTTTCTGCATCGATTCCCTTTCTTATAATATTTAATGGGGTAAATATCTGGTTGTTGAAAAAGCTTTCCCAAAAGGTTTTTCAAGGCAGACACCACAGGGTGTATAGATTGATTTTCGTGATCGTTTTTCATAATAGAGGGGATTTTGTTATCATTAACGTCATCGTTTTATAAATATTGTTTATTTAGGCGACTTTAACAATCTGGAGTTTTCTATTTCTTTATATAGGGGGTTTTTGCATAGAAATTGGCCTTACTTTTGTTTTTTGATAATCAAATTTTTCAAATAATATATAATGAAATACATCCTAATTTTTTTCTGTTCATTCATATCTCTTTTTTCACATTCACAAGAGAGGCCAATTGTTTTTAAGGGTGCGCTCATCTACCCAATCAATGGGGCGCCTATTTCTAATGGGGTACTTGTGGTTAATAAAGGTAAAATAATCAGTGTAGGTGCTTCAGACAGCAAGATTCCCGCAGATGCAGAAGTAAAAGATATCACAGGTAAAATAATCATGCCGGGTCTAGTTGATACCCATTCGCATTTGGGTGGTCCTGAAGGTGGGGATGGTTCTGCTGCACTTAATCCTGATGCGCGAGCGATGGATGCAATTAATCCTTCTAGTGATGGATTTAAAAAAGCACTTGCTGGTGGCATCACGACTATTAATATTATGCCAGGTTCTGGTCATTTGATGAGCGGTCAAACGGTTTATGTAAAAATGAGAGAAGCCCAAACCATTGAAGAAATGCTAGTAGTAAATGAAAAAGGCGTCTATGGAGGAATGAAAATGGCTAATGGAACCAACTCTATTCGAAACAGCGCTGGCTTTCCTGGTACACGCGCCAAAAGCGCAGCTATGGTTAGAGAATTGTTTTTACAGGCGGTTGAATATAAAAACAAAATTAATAAAGCTGGAAAAGACAGTACCAAAATGCCTGAAAGAAATCTAAAACTTGAGCCATTGGTGGAGGTGCTAAATGGTAAAAGAATCGTGCACTTTCATACACATAAATCCAATGATATTATAACCGCTATTCGTTTATCACAAGAATTTAAATTTCGAATGGTAATGCATCATCTTTCAGAAGGATGGAAGGTGGCGGATGAAATTGCAAAAGCCGGTATTCCTTGTTCGGTTATTAATATTGAAGTTCCAGGTGGAAAAATGGAAGCTTTGAATTTATCACTTGGCACTGGCGCTGCATTGGAAAAAGCGGGCGTGAAGGTTGCATTTCACACAGATGATGGCATTACAGACTCAAGACTTTTTTTGCGATCAACAGCTTTGGCAGTTAGAGAAGGCATGAGTAGAGAAAAAGCATTAGAAGCGGTTACAATTGCTGGAGCACAAATGCTTGATTTGTCTAGTAAAATTGGGTCACTCGAAAAAGGAAAAGATGCTGATTTTATTATTTTATCCGGTGATCCATTTAGCGTATATACTAAAGTAGAACAAACTTGGGTTGAAGGTCAAAAGCGATGGGATATTAGCAATCCTGCAGACAAGGCATTTTTACTAGGCGGATATCAGGTGTATTCAACCGATCGAGCCGAATTTCATCACCACAAAAATGAAGAGAACGAACAATAATATTTTCAAAGCAAGAAAAAAAATCTCATGCAAATAAAAATTATTTTACTCGCAGGTATACTTTGGTTATCATCATCTGTTGCATCAGCACAAGTAGCAATTAAGGCAAGTGTTATTTATACTGTTTCGGGTACCTCTTTCCGTAATGGTGTTATCCTAATAAAAAATGGAAAAATAGAAAATGTTGGTACAGCAAGTGCGGTTTCTATTCCCAATGGCTATAAAGTTTATCAAGCCAATGTTGTAACTCCTGGATTAATTGACGCAAGGACGGTTATAGGTATGTCTGGTGTGTTGAATATATCGGTAGATCAGGATCAAATTGAAAAATCTAATCCTATTCAACCTGATTTACGAGCCATTGATGCATATAATCCAGATGAGCCGTTGGTAAAAATTGCCCGAGAATGCGGAATAACAACTATACATACAGGCCATGGTATTGGCGCTTTGGTTAGTGGCCAAACAATGATTGCTAAAACAAAACCTGGCACAGTAGAACGCGTTACCATTCAACCACTGAGTATGCTGGCCATGACAATTGGGCCTTCTGTATCTGGAAACTACTCATCTCCTGGTACCAAAGCGAAACAAATGGCAATGATTAGAACAGAGTTATTGAAAGCGCAATTTTATTTGAAAAAAATGTCTGATAAAGACAGCAGCAAAAGACCAACCTTTGATTTGAATATGGATATGCTGAGTAAAATGCTTAAAAGAGAAATCAAGGCATTGATTACAGCGAATAGCTCTGTAGACATCATGAACGCTATTCGTTTGTCAAAAGAATTTAATCTATCCTTAGTCTTGGATGGTGCTGCAGAAGCCTATCGACTAATTGATGAAATAAAAGTCGCTAAAGCAGAAATTATTCTTCATGCAACCATGGCTCGAAATGAAGATGATATGGTTAATATGACAAGAGAGAGTGCCCAAATATTAACAGCTGCAGGTATTCCAGTAAGTATAGAAAGTGGTTATGAGGGATATGTTCCAAAAACAAGAATAGTATTGTATGAAGCAGCATTAGCAATGGCCAATGGCTTATCTTTTGAGAATGCACTAAAATCAATCACCATCAATCCTGCCAAATTATTAGGAATTGATAACAGGGTGGGGAGCATTGAAATAGGTAAAGATGCAGACATTGTTCTATATGATGGGGATCCATTTGAATACACCACGAAGGTATGTACTGTTTTTATAGATGGAGAAGTAGTGAGCGATAAGTGTAAATAATTCTTTATTAAATTACCCTTCTATTCTTAATTTTTTTTCCATATAAAAAGCTCCGAGAGGAATAATAGAGGAGGCAAAGGCAATTAGAAACCAGGCAATATTCTTTTTTAATTTTATAGTTAGAACAATCGCAAAAAAGACAAAAGCTACAAACAACACCCCGTGTAACATCCCCAATATTCTTACTGCCGCCGGTATATTAAAGAAGTATTTTAATGGCATAGCAATTAAAAGAAGCAATAAAAAAGAAACTCCTTCAGATAGGGCAATCATTCTAAAAAGGTTGACGGCGGATTCTTTTCTCATATTAATAATCAATTAATTGTTCTTCCATTATAGGTAGTTCTCTCCATTCGTATTGTTGAGTGCGTAACTGAGGTTCAAAGCCTGCTTCGGTTATTGATTCTTGTATGGTCTTGCTTGTAAATCGGTGAGGGGCGCCTGCAGCACT
>CANJJU010000105.1 GCA_947474815.1 Chitinophagaceae bacterium
ACAGTTTGTTTAGTATCTATCAAGGTAAATGCAACAGAAAGAATTGAAAATAAAGTAAATGAAATTCAAAATACTATTGATTTATTAGTGAGCGATACCTCAAAGCCAAAAAAGCTAACGCCTCCAACACCGCCAAATCCTCCAACACCACCAAATCCTTCTTCTGCGAAACCAAATTATTATATCAATGGGGTTAAGATTGCAGATGGAGCACCCCCACCGCCGCCATTTACAAATCCCTCTTTTTATTTAGATGGTGTAAAAATTACTGAAAAGGAAATGAATGCTATTTCTGTAAATGATATAGCATCAGTCAATGTCTTAAAAGGAGAACAAGCAATAAAAAAACACCCTGAAGATGGCAAAAATGGAGTAATAATTATTACTACTAAAAAGGGTGATAAAACGAATCTTCAAAACAAAATGGATGAACTGACTGTTATAGGCTATTCAAATATTGACACAGGCGTTAGCACTGTTTTTGTTGCACCTAAGATTCAAAAAAATATTGACCCTTCAAAAAATAATGAACCCATTTTTTATACTGCCGAAAAGCCTGCAGAATTTCCAGGTGGTACAGAAGGTTGGTCTAACTATTTAATGAATAATTTAGATAGAAATTTACCCAATAGAAACAAGGCTGTTCCTGGTAAGTATACTGTTAAGCTCAATTTCATTGTGAGCAAAAATGGAGATGTAGAGAATGTAATTGCTGAAAACAATCCTGGTTATGGTACTGCATCAGAAGCAATTCGTGTTATTGAAAAAGGGCCGAAGTGGATTCCAGCAGAACAAAATGATAAAAAAGTAAACTTTTTAATGAAACAAATAATCGTATTTAATGTAACCGATAAATAGTTTAAACTTTTTAATATTTAATATTGATTACTTAATGTAAACAACACCTGCATTTTTATGCAGGTGTTGTTTTATTTTAAATATTAATTTCATAACTAGTAGATCTTCCTACTCCCTTAATTACAAATACATTCATTTCAGCTAATTCTTGCAAGTCTCTTGTTGCTGTTGCTTTAGACGTATCTGTTATACTTATGTATTTTTTTACATTCATACCACCCTTGAAGCCATTAACACCTTCTTCTAATATTCTATTGATGACCTTTCTTTGACGTTCATTAAATTTTTTATCATACTTATCAAAGAATTTCACTTTTTTGATAGTAAACTGAATTGTTTTTTCAGCATCATCCTGTGCAATAATTATAATTGAAGCAAACCATTCTATCCACTTAGTAATTTCTAATCTTTGTTGAGCATGCTGTAATGCTTTATAATAAGCTGACCTATTTTCTTCAATAGATTTTGAAATACTAAACATAACAGGATTATCAAATCCTTGTGAAAGCGCTTTTTCTACTATGGCTCTTCCAATTCTTCCGTTTCCATCTTCAAAAGGGTGAATGGATTCAAAATAAAGATGTGCTACTGCTGCTTTAATAATTGGGGAACTAATTTCACTTTTATTATACCATTCTATAAACCGCTTCATTTCTTTTGATAAGGTTTTAGATGGCGGAGCTTCAAAATGAACCTTAGGGTCGGACGCAGATCCAGAAATTACTTGCATTGGCTCAGTACCTTTTCTCCATTGTCCTGCATTGATTCGTTTGTTATTCCCCATAAGGAATTTATGCCATTCCAGAATCTTGTTTTCAGTAAGTGGTTGTTTATATGTATTTCTTACATCAATTAACAATTGACTCAATCCAATCGCATTTTTATCTTTTGGCTCTTTTGAAATATGTAATCCAAGATTTTTTCTAATGGATGACATTACATCTATTCTGTTTATTATCTCGCCTTCAATTTCAGATGTTTTGATTGCTTCCGAGACCATTATCTGTATAATCGTTTCTGTACTGATGGCTTCTGGTAATGCAGAGATGATACCTTTTAGTTCTCCCGCTTTTAACATGAACTTCATCAATTCATTATCTATTGATGAGCTATCAAATTTAAATTCAGGCCAATTTTTGTGTTGCCAATTATACATAATGAGCCGATTAGGTTACTTTATCGGCTCAAATATACATATATTTTGAGCCGATTTTATTTATTTGCGGCTCAAAATTGGATAAAACACAATACTATAGCTTATGTGAGGCCCCCTTAATTCGGTCACAATCGGATGATTTCCGTTTTTCCAAAATGTAACTAAGTACAAATCAATGCTTTTATTTTCTAAAACAATCATATCCGCCGCGGCGGACCCCGTGTTCAAATATCGGTCTCGCCATAGTTGAACAGTCAAAATGCTGACCGTAGCGTCAGCAATCAAATTCCGGTTTCCCTATATAAAAATAAACCACATATTGGCAATCATGGACTAATTTGGTTGGGAGTTTATAATGGGCTGATGAATTGAAAAAAATAATAAGCTATTAATTTATGAAAAAATACATACTAATATTAGGAGGCATATTTGCTTCTTTGTGTGCATTATCGCAAAATATCCAAGCAGATCTAATCATCAAAAACATCAATATCGTAGATGTGGCCAATAATAAGATCTTGCCTGATCAAAGTGTGGTAATAGATAAAGACATTATTACGGCAACAGGAAATATTGTAGCAATTCAAAAAAAATACAAAGCAAAATCAACAATTGACGGAACCGGAAAATTTATCATGCCTTCTTTATGGGATATGCATGTGCATTTTGGAGGAGACACATTAATTGGAGAAAATAAATTATTACTCCCTCTATATACGTCAATGGGGATTAGTCATGTTCGAGATTGTGCTGGAGACATTAGTGATTCAGTGATTGCTTGGAAAAAGGCTATTGACGAAAATAGATTAGAGGGCCCTAGTATATTTACTTCTGGCCCAAAACTAGAAGGTATTAAATCTATCTGGCCTGGCGACCTAGAGATCGGAAACGAGCAGGAATTAAATATTGCTTTAGACTCGCTCCAAAAATTAAAAGTAGATTTTGTAAAAATCACCGACAATACCTTAGAGCCAAATTTATTTTTAAAGAGCATTGTAGCTGCCAGAAAAAGAGGTTGGAAGGTGACCGGACATATCCCCGCAACTATGACAGTGGCCACTTATGCCAATGCAGGCCTATCTGCCATTGAGCATATTGGTTATTTGCAAAGAGCGGCTTCTGATAAAGAAGATAGTATCACTCAGCTTAGAGCTGCTGGTAAAATCAGTAATAAAGAAGCTGCTGTTTTATATCTGAATACTTTCAATAAAGAAGTAGCAATTGAAAAGTTTAAACAATTAGCTAAGAATGGAACAGCAGTTGTGCCAACAATTAATGGGAGTTATAAGACAACCTATTTGGATAAATTTGATTTCTCAAACGACGATTATTTAAAATACCTAGGCCCTGCATTCAAAAGAACCTATGGCTGGCGGATTCAAAGAGCTGCCAATGACAATGCAGAGGCAATTCAATTTAGGCATGCTAATTTTGAGGCTGCTGCTAATTTACTGCCGGTCTTATACAAAGCCGGAGTTACTATTTTGGCAGGCACGGATGCTGGCTTTTTAAACTCCTACAATTACCCGGGATTGGGGATGCACGAGGAATTGGCCATCATGGTAAAATATGGATTGACGCCACAAGAAGCCCTTAGTTGTTCTGTGATAAATGGACCTGCATTCTTTGGTTTGCAAAATGAATATGGGGCGGTAGCTGAAAATAAAAAAGCAGATTTGCTTATCTTAAACGCCAATCCTTTAGAGCGTATTCAGAATACACAACAAATATTCGGTTTTTTAAGAAAAGGGAAGTATCTAAATAGGAGATACTTGGATAACTTATTAAGTCATTTACAAAAGGAAGTTAGTGGATTGAAGTAACTGACATTACTGCATCAAACATAATAACCTATAAATCAAAAAAAAACAAATACTACTCATTTTTACCATACTTGTCTTATCGATTATTTCGCCTTATTCACGAGATAACACATTCGTCAATAGTAGCCCAATACTTTAATTGATATAGCATCTTTACGTTATGATAATTGAGTCGTTGGTCAATTTAAACAAGCTTCCAAATCGGTATCCGATTTAATGTTTGACGATTAAGTATAAGCTGCAACTGATTGAATACAGTTCTTAAAGCAATATAAAATATTTTCAAAGATGGTTGTTATTGGTAATCCCGTTAAACCGTGGGAGCCTTTTAAGTTTATGCGTGAGGAAAACACCTCCCTAAAATCGGGAAACAGAATTTCTATCTAAGAAGGCAGGAATCAGACCTCAGAAGACAGAATTCAGACGACAGAATTCAGGAGTCAGAAATCAGATATTAAAAGATTAACTAGTACAAAAAACCATAAAAAAAATTAAGATTAGTCATATCAAATCAGTCCCTGAATTCTGTCGTCTGAATTCTAACTTCTGATGTCTGATTATGGCATTGGATGCTCCCATGGTCCTCTATATGGGCGTTTCAGTAGTTTTGTGGCTTCACGATCGCCAATGACTTCCATTTTTTTATGATCATATCGTACTGCTCTTCCTAGTTGCATCGATATGTTGGCTAGGATACAGCTGGCAGT
>CANJJU010000106.1 GCA_947474815.1 Chitinophagaceae bacterium
ATTTTTTGTACCCTAATTGTACCTCGTAAAATAGTAAAATGGGCTAAAAGATAATACAGTATTGAGTTTTAAGAAACATTTAACATTCCCGTACGTGGTACGCCGTTGTTTTATAATACAACAGACAAGCCGACCAAATGGTCGGCTTTGTAATTTTAATCCATAGAATTGAAGTAGATAATTTATTCAAGATTTTCCAGGTCATTAATATCTTTAGCTCTGCCTGCATTTTTTTTTGCTATAATAAGATCGTTTCTATTGATAGTTCTTATTTTTAAATCATCTTCTTCAAAAAATATAGCCTTTTGAAAAGCATCTTCGAAGTTTAATCCCTCTATTTTAACCATAATATCAATAGCCACTGGAGGGGTGCCAAAAGTAAAAACATCCCAAATAGGATGCGACAAGAAGTTTTCTTCTGTCATGTCGAATAGAGGCATTCCAAAAATGTGAAATGCTTTTATTAATCTATGATAATTTTCAGATGAACGTTCAACCCACAAATCCATATCTCCAGTGGTTCTTGAATAGCCATGTAAAACCACTGAATATCCACCTACTAAAATATATCTAACATCTGCTTCGTTTAAAGCTTTGAGAAAGTCTCTGAAATCTTCGTGAAAAATATTAGCCATTATGACTCAATGTTTTTACGGCAAATTGATTGCGGTTAATTCTAGGAGGGTTGTCGGCATTATATTGAAAAGCAACACTATTTAAATAGGCTGTCACAGATAATCTCTCTTGCCATGTCATTTTTTTATAATAATCTGAATGATTGGCTGCTTCCAGTGTTGTTTGAGGCTTAAAAGCGGTCCTATCTAATTTGAAAATGCCCATGCCTCTAAATTAACCAATTCTGTTCTAATAATTCAAAATAAGGCTGTTAAAAGAATCAAATCCCTCATTATTTGGTTAGATAATTCTCCTCCTAAGAGTACAAAAATATCCCGCATTTAGCGGGATATTGAGTTTAATAGATTGAGATTAGGTACCAAATGATAGAAATACTAATGATTGCTGTTACTAGCGATAGCTACAATATCACCTCCTGGTGCAAAGCAGGTATCTCCACCTCTTTGAATCCTTTTCTAATCAATCGTTTCTGAAAATCGAGCTGAACAGGATATTCGCCATGTACTATAAATAGTTTTTTTACTTTAGTTGCATCCTGGCAAGCGAGAAATTGACACAAATCATCGTAATCTCCGTGGGCACTCATGCTGCGCATTTCCCCTATTTCTGCATTCACTTCATGCGGCTGTCCAAATATGTTTACCTCTGTAGGCTTGTGCATCAGTCTTCCTCCTAATGAACGAGGCTCGCAATACCCCGTAAGCAGAATACTATTTTTACTGTTTTCAATATTGTTGCTGATATGGTGCTTTACTCTGCCCGCTTCAGCCATTCCACTCGCAGAAATAATTACACAAGGAGATTTATAATAGTTGAGCATTTTTGACTCATCTACTGTTTTTACAAATTTCAATCCTTTAAAATCAAATGGATCGCTGTCGCTCAATATTACTTTGGCAATTCTTTCATTAAAATATTGAGGGTAACTCTTTACAATTTTTGTTGCTTTTGTACTTAATGGACTGTCTACAAAATACTCTAGCGCTGGAAGACTTTTTTCAATTTCGAGCTGATTGAGAGAATATAAAATTTCCTGTGTGCGTCCTACACTGAAGGCGGGAATAATTAATTTGCCCTTTTTCTTTAAACAAGTATGTTCAATCCATTTTAACAAGGTTTCGGAAGTAGGATGGTGTTCATCGTGCAAACTGTTTCCATAAGTAGATTCAATTATAATGTAATCAGCCTGACTAAATTCAGCAGGTGATTTTAAAATAATATCTCTATAACGCCCTACATCCCCGCTAAAAGAAATACGTGTTTGTTTGTCGCCTTCAGTTATTTTAAGATGTACAGCAGCACTTCCAATGATGTGTCCGGCATCGGTGTAACAAAACTCAATAGTGGAATCAATCTTATACCAAGTGTTGTATTCTACAGAAATAAATTTTTGCGCAGCAATCATCGCGTCTTCGGTGGTATACAATGGCTTTAGGTAAGGAAGGCCGAGCAACGCTCTTTTTTTGTTTTCGTATTTGATTTCGTTTTCCTGAATACCAGCAGAATCTTCCATCAATACTGTTGCCAAATCTTTGGTAGCAGGAGTAGCATAAATATTTCCAGCATATCCATCTTTTACCAATTTTGGAATCAGGCCACAATGATCAATGTGTGCATGCGATAATATTAGATAGTCTACTTCCGAGGCAACAAAACCAAAATTACTATTCAACTCATTCGTTTCATGGCCCATGCCCTGAAACATACCGCAATCGAGTAATAGTTTTTTGCCGTTTGATAAAGTAATGAGGTGCTTAGAACCAGTAACAGTTCTTGCTGCTCCGTGGAAAGTTATTTTCATAAAGGGTGGTTTCCCTCAAGGTACGAAAATTGTATTAGGCAATCTATGAGTTAATTGCCAACCAAGCCATCATCCCTATTCCTTGTTCAATGGCAGCTTCATCGATATTAAAAGTAGGCGTATGTACATTGCTGGTGATGTTCTTTGCTTTATTTCCGGCTCCTAATCTAAAAAAACAGCCAGGTATTTTATGAGAATAAAAAGCGAAGTCTTCGGCACCCATTCGTAGTTCTGTTTCAAACACTTTGTCGGCTCCCGCATATTGCTTCGCGAGTTCCATTGATGCATCAGACAATGCTTCATTGTTAAATACGAAAGGATATCCGACATCAATTTTTACATCTGCGGTTGCGCCCATCGCCGTTACTAATTCGGTTGTTTGCTTGGCAATCAATTCGTGTGCTTTAAATCTCCATTCTTCATTCATCGCTCTAAAAGTTCCCATTAATTTAACTTCTGACGGAATCACATTGGTGGTATTGCCCCCATTGATGGCCGTTATAGATAGCACAGATGGATTAAAAGGATTGTTGTTTCTGCTAATGATTTGCTGGAGACTGATAATAAGATGAGATGCTATTAAAATAGGATCGGCTGTAAACTGAGGTGCCGCCGCATGTCCGCCTTTGCATTTTATAGAAATATATATTTCATCTGCGCTTGCCATTACCATTCCTCCTCTAAAGCTAAACGTGCCCACTTCCATTCCTGGATGCACATGCAACGCAAATATTTTTTCTGGGGCAGGATTTTCTAACACCCCTTCTTTGATCAACAAACTGGCTCCGCCAGGATTTTTTTCTTCTCCGGGTTGAAAAATCAGTTTTACTGTTCCCTCCCACTCTTCTTTTGTTTCATTTAATATTTTAGCAGCACCTAGCAAACAAGTTGTATGAACGTCGTGTCCACACGCATGCATAACACCTTCCTTTGTTGATTTGTATTCAACATTGTTTTCTTCTTTGATTGGCAAAGCATCCATATCGGCACGCAAGGCCACTACTTTCTTCGTTGGATTTTTTCCTTTTATCAATCCTACGACTCCTGTAGATGCTTTTACTTCAAATGGAATATTCCATTCAGTTAATTTTTTCTGAATAAACGCGGAAGTTTCATATTCTTCGAAACTTAATTCAGGATTGGCGTGTATATGATGACGTACTTCTATAAATGCTGAAGCATACTTGCGGGAAAGTGTTTTTATTTTATCGAGCATGTTATTAGTTTGTACATATGAAGATAAGTATCAAAAACAACATCATGGTGTGAACTTATTCTTCTGGTTGATTTGATTTTTCGGGCTTAAATTCTACTTTTTCCGGCAATAAATAAATATTACCTGTTATAATTTTAGCATCTATTAACTTCTTGCGCATTTCTTCGGCAGCAGATTTTTCTACAAAATTTCCAATTTTCAATTTGATATAGGGCGACAGAAAGGTCATGTAAATTTTTTGCTCTGGAAATTGCTGAAGCAATGTAGAACGAACTTGCATGGCCATCGAACGATCCGTAGTATTCAAGAGCATCAAGCGGTAACCCTCTACCATTTGAATTTTATTAGCAAGTGCTTCGTTGTATTCTGTCATTTTTTGACCCAACAAATCTATGCGTGAATCTTTTGTAACCGTCACTTTCCCATTTTGCAAGGTGTCTGTTTTGAAGGTTTGAGCAAACCCTACACAAGCAAGTGAACATAAGATAAACAACAACAAGATTTTTTTCATAAAAACAGCATTAAGCATCTTTTCCATGACATTGTTTGTATTTCTTTCCGCTTCCGCAAGGGCATGCATCGTTCCTGCCAATCTTAGGCTCTACTTTTACCGGCTCTTGTTTGATGGGAGCAGAAGGATCAAAATAATCTTTTTCGTTTGCACCATAACTTTGTCCGGCGGCATCGATTTCTGCCTTGTTAATATTCATTCGGCTCATATCTGTCTTCTGAGCTCTTCCTTCTTTTATTTGTCCAGCATTGGTTTGCTCCATTGGTATATTCGCATGACTTAAGAAACTCACTATTTCTTTATTCACCTGATCATTCATTTGTTTAAAAGCTGCGAAGGCTTCAATTTTATAAATTACCAAA
>CANJJU010000107.1 GCA_947474815.1 Chitinophagaceae bacterium
AATGAAATTGAATCTATTATAAAAGAGTTACAAATAAAAGATAATGCTCTAAATGAATTATTTAAAACTGGATTTGAGCAAGCAATAGGAATGCCCACTTTTGACAATCCTTGTTTTATAAGATGTGTAGAAGATGATTTTTTGCCAGAAAATAAAATGTTTACTTATTCAGTCTTCCCGATAACAGACGAAGCGGATGAAAGCATTTGGCAAAAAATTGATTTTTATTGTAAAATAGTAGGAGTAAATGAAAATGGACCAGAGTATAGATTAGTTGGACCAGATGAAAGCGACCCAGATGATTATTTTTTTTACATAGATCGACTTATTGACCCTGCCGCCAAATTGGCGATAGATAGTATCAAAAAACTAGATGATCAAAAAATACTTTTTTCATCGATGGCTTATATGATTAATACTTTAAAAGAATCACATCCCGACTTATGTAAGAAATTGAATAGTACTTTATATGAAGCACTATCAAAATCAAACAATACCATTAGTAGACTAATTATAGATGAACAATACCGCATCTTCCTTCCAGATTTTAATAATCTTGAAATAGAATTAGGACCCTTACCTAAAACAGTCTTTATCTTCTTACTAAGACATCCCGAAGGCGTTATATTCAAAAATCTAAGGCAGCATAGTAAAGAGTTAAAAGATATCTATACCAAAGTAGGTAATAGATTAGATATGGACCAGATTGATAAAAGTATCAGAGAATTGACCGATCCCCGTTCTAACTCAATCAACGAAAAATGCTCTCGTATTAAAGAAGCATTTCTATCTAAGATGGCTGATTCAATTGCACAGGAGTATTATGTAACCGGAAGCAGAAGCAGTAACAAAGGTATCCAACTAGACCGTGCCTTAGTACAATTTCCCCAAACAAAATAAGAATTACAAGCTTGTAGAACTTTCTCCTGAATTCGTATTAAATCTACGTTTGTGTCCTAGTTATGGCATATCTGCCATTGTGAATTAAAGGAATATGGCACAAATTTGAAATATGAGTCTGAGTAAAGAAGAGTTGATTCTAAGGGTGGGTAAAAGAGTGCGTGAAATTAGACTCAGCAAGGGTTTAACCTTGGAAAGGGTCGCATTTGACGCAGGGATAGATTATTCACAATTGAGCAGAATAGAACTGGGGAAGATTAACACGAGCATTTATCAGATTTACATTGTTTCTAAATCACTAGATGTTCCATTACCAGAATTATTAAACACAACAAACAAAACAAATAAAATATAGTATATGATTAATCAAATGATAATGATTTTACTACAATATCAAAGTTATGGCAGAAGTAGTCAATCAGGAGGTGAAAGAATGTTAATAGGATTACTGTCTGGTGGGTTATTTTATTTAATAGCCGCATTAGTAAGAGGAGCAAAACATAAAACTAAAGGTAAAGATTTTGAAAAGATTGATTAAAACACAAATAAAATTTAAAGACTATGTGGGAAAACATTAGAAGCTGGTTCTCGGATATAAGAGAAAGAGCTCGATTTTTAAGAGACTGGAACAGAAACGCAAAGGATACTTATGTAGCTGGTATCATACCCGTTTTGATGGAAGCAAAGATTACCGTTGGATGTACTGACTTCAGACATCAATTTAGTAGATGGATGGCTGGTGGGTTTAGGGTAAAAGTATTGTCTGGTAGGGCAATGACAAGAGAAGAGCTTTATGAAATTGGCCAATTCATTATTGGCGATGATATAATGGTAAGGAAACTTGTCTCTAATGGTTGGGATACTTTGGAAGTGCATGATACAGCTGGTTTTGTTGGATTAAAATGGCAACTCAGAAACTATACAATCTCACTTCCTTCATATCCTACACCCCCTCGTTCTTAACTTAAAATATTATTTAAATGTATTACTTATTAGTTGCCGAAGTAGCGAAAAAAGCACCGGTCTCAACCTTCAATCCATGGATACTTGTATCCATTGCAGAATTTCTAATTATTGTAATTCTAACTATTCTTCTATTTAAAAAAAATCAAAAGAAGCCAGATGAATTTTATGTTGGGGAATCTATAAAAGGATATAAAGACGCCGAAATAGATCTTAGTAATATGTTCAATAGCATGTTCAATGCCACAATATTGCATGATGCCTTAAAAAAGAAAATACATCCAGATCGTTTTCCGAATGATAAAGAAAAGATAAAAGTTGCAAATGAATTAACTACGCAATTAAATGAAAACAAAAACAATATTGCTAAAATGAAGGAGATTCAGGCAATGGCAACAGAAAAATTAGGTATTACATTTTAAACAACATTATATGTATTTATTACAAGCTGGGAATGATGGGGGGATGACAGGAATGTTCATGATTCTAGGATTAATCCTGAGAGTGATTGGTTTATTTTATTGTAAAGACAAGGCAAAGGAGCTGAACCGAAGCACTGGGGGCTGGGCCACGTTTGGCTTCCTTTCGCCTATTGTAGCAATGATTTGGATCAATTGTATAAAACCAATTATGAAATGGGAAGCAAATGAAAAAAAATAACCATCTATCTTATATAAGATATTTGATAGTATTCATAATGGGTATAACCCAATTGAGTTGTGCACAAAATCAATTGTCTAGCGATAGCGTCAAGTATATCATCCTGTCATCTAGGCATGATGGAAAAAATATGTCAAAATTTGATACAGAAAGAGGTGGGGTAATACTTTTTGAATTTGTGGGTACAGCACTAACTCAAATGTCAAACATAAGTGAAGTAGATAATTGCAAGTCGTTTGGAGAAGTAAGCAATTATCAATCGGACACAACTTATCTAAGCACTGAAAAATATAAACTTATAAGCACCTCATTTAGTTGGAATTATAAAAATGACTTTGATTCAGCTACTGGAATGGCTTTAATAAAATTCAAAGAAAAGACATCTGCCTACGGAACAAATTTTGTTTTACAAATGTTTATAGAAAAAACAGGAGGAATCATTGAATATTCTGGATACAAGGAAGGAACAAGAGATCCCGCTGTGTTAACAGAAACAATTTGGTAATGGTAATCAAGATATTATAATACATTAATTTTTATGGAAAAGAAAATTAGGAACCACACAAAGGAAAAACGTTTGTGCAGCGAAGCCGTGAGCGACATATTGGATTATGAATTAGTGAATGAAAAAGAAATACAATTTTTAGTTCATAAATATAGATGGCTATTGAAGACCGTCCCTTACACGCCTAATGGTATTGCAGGTGATTTTCATAGATTGTATGATAGTCTTCATACACTAAAATCCTATCTAGACATTAAGCCAATTGCTATACAGGCCTTAGAAGATTATAAACTAAAAAGAAATTGGGATGAACCAACCATGATTGAATGGTTGCTTAAATATGAAAAAACAGGAACTGTATTAAATATTATTTTATTCAATACCATGTTTAGTGATATGCGAATTCTTGGAGATTATTTTGGTAAGCTACACCAGGCTTACGACTTAAAAGTTGGCACTATTGACTTTCACCCTATTCTTGACTTTGTATTTCTATTTGATGAGCATTATGATGCTATCATTGAAAAATACAATACGAATAAAGAAGAAGGCATTAGCTTTGAAAATGGCCTTGAATTTTATGAAGCCAGTAATAAAACATTAATTGACTATATAACACCTATTTTAAAAAACCCTATTGAACAGGTGTTTAAAAATCATAGTGAACCATTTGAGGTGAAAAGGCTGAAGCAATTAGTTCCATATAAAGCCGAAAAAAGAATAGTGCCTAGCGCTACCCTACAACTGGCGCATGATTGTTTTCATGCAGACCAATATCAAGAAGCCATTGAACTATATAAAGACTTACTAATTAGCCGTAATGACTTGCATGAAGCTAAAGCAGGCCTAGCTATAAGCTACTTTATCACAGAGGAATATGAAATGGCAGAAAAAACTGTGGCGCAATTGGATCATTGGCAATACCGAGATTTAATTACACTAATTACAAAGTTCAAAGCTAGTGTAGAACTAGGTGGATTAAAGGATATCCATAGTTATGAGATAGTAGACAAGTTTGCGGAAGAAGCAATTGAAGAAGAAGCTAAAGCGGTAGATAGAGACAAATGGCTTAAAGAATATGAGGATTTATTTAGTAGCGTTTCTATTCAACCTACAGGTTTGCCTTCAATAGCAAATGCACATTTAAATGGTCATTTCTTTGTTCATATAGCCGATTTTCATCGTTTGTATTACACAAGACAATTTGAGTCAACCATTTTAAATAAAATGTCCCACTATGATGCAACCTGTTATTTTATTTCAAAAATGGACATAGTAGCTTTAGATAAAATATTAGATTACAGGGAATACGCAGATGTTGAGAAACCCATCTTTCTAAATAAACTAGAGGAGGTATTTGACATATTTAAAGAAAATGGAAATACCAGTCTTCATCAAACCTCTGGAGTATGTAATGCTTGT
>CANJJU010000108.1 GCA_947474815.1 Chitinophagaceae bacterium
CGGATTGCTGTTGAAACAATTAATGCGAATATGCTGTCCCAATAACTCCCATCCAAAATGAGCTACCAGCTCTGTGAGTATAAATTCCAATGTTTTTCCATGCAATGGATCATTTGAAGCTTGTTGCATATACAATATTAAGTAATTTGCCGGTATGCAGCTACACCGGTATTTTCTTGTACACAAGCCCATAAATATGGTGTCTCAATTTGTAAGCTCGCACGAAGTACCATTACTCGATTCACTTGATTTCGAATTTCCTGAAGGATCACATGCAATTGGAAGGTTGGATAAACAATCGGAGGGATTACTGTTGATTACTACAAATAGCAAAGTCACCAATTTGTTGTTTCATGGAAAGCAACCCCATACACGCACTTACTTAGTTCAGGTAATCAATATAATTAGTGAAGAAACCATTGCTACGCTCGCTAATGGCATTGCCATCAGTGCACCACAAGGAACACAATACATGACTACTCCTTGTATAGTAAAATCAGTTGAGAAGCCCGCTTATATTCAAGAAGCAAGAAAAGACTTACATGAAAATGTACAAAACTCATGGCTGACCATCACTTTGACCGAAGGAAAGTTTCACCAAGTAAGAAAAATGATGGCCGCCGTTAAACACAAATGTTTGCGATTGATTCGGATTGCTATTGAAGATATTGAATTAGAAAATCTACCACCAGGTGAAGTAATAGAAGTATCAGAAGAGTATTTTTTTGAGAAGCTTAGATTGTAGTGGAGGAAGGCCGGTAATTATTATTAAATTAAAAAAATGCTATTGCTAAATAATAAAAACTATTTTTTATCCTAGCTCTAACTCAATTATATTACACTTATTCTTTGATGCATTGAAACTTTGCATTTTCATCATGGAAGAAGATGCATCAATAATATCATACCTAACACATCATATACCAAATAAATAAACCCTCTTTGATTAGAAAAAATAAACGGCTTATCGGCATATTGCTCATAGTAGCCATTCTATTAATTATCCCATTATTTGCGAGTCAATTTACGGAGGAAGTAAATTGGACAATCTTAGATTATATCGCTGCGGCGGCGCTGCTCCTCGGCACAGGGCTTATATGTGAGCTTATACTACGTAAAGTGAAAAAAATAAAATATCGAATCATACTCTGTATGTCTCTTTTGGCGGCACTCCTACTTATTTGGGCAGAACTTGCAGTGGGCATCTTCTCCTAAAAGTACTTTAATCTAATATTTCATACGAATATTGAATGGGTGAATGTTTTATATTTTTAAATAATATACATATCTTAGTTAAGTAGCAATCTAATAATAGAAATAAAAAGATTAAAACAACATGTGGAGACTAGATACCACTCAAAAAAACGGGGCGTAACTGAAAAGCCAAACGAGTAGGAAAATATTAAAATTAAAAATTATGAATTACTACTTTAAAGTTTTACAAAACTATGCCACATTTGGTGGAAGGGCAAGAAGAAGCGAATATTGGTATTTTGTCTTGTTCAATGTAATTGTTTCTTTTATTTTAGCATTTGTTGATGTAGCAATGGGATCATCCATTTTATCTAATATTTACACAGTAGCTGTTATTATTCCTTCTATTGCAGTTGGAGTAAGAAGAATGCATGATGTTGGAAAAAGTGGTTGGTTTTTATTGATTCCTATTTACAATTTCATATTAGCTTGCACTAATGGCGTAGCAGGTGATAATGAATATGGCCCTGATCCAAAGATTATTGCTTAAAAGTTATTACACTTTTATTATAAAGGACGGAAATTGTTTATTCAACTTTCGTCCTTTTTTTATTGGTTATTAAATTCTCCTAAATTATTTTCTGAGGACTACCTGACTGCCTCCAATAGTAGTGGTAAGTGAGTTGTCGCTGATGTATCCAATTTTTACATATCCCGAGCTTTCAAATAATTCATTGCCTTTAACTACCCCGCTTTCGTATTCAATTTTATCATATTCTTCACCCATCCCCGTAATGATTCTAGTTTTGCCTGTCCAGGTATTTTCTCGAACAGTAATTTCCAGTTCTGCAGAATCGTCCTTATAAGTATAAGTACCGTTGATATTATGAGAGGCTTCCGATTCTTGAGTGGAAATATTGCTTTCTTCTATAGTAGTGCCAGCAGATTCATCCGTTTCTGTTAGCTGTTTTTCGAGTGTAAAAGTGGGTTCTTTGTTCCCTATACAACGAGCAGTATTATCCGACTTGTCAAAAATTAATATGTAGGTTGGGCTAGATCCATTCCCATCATTCAAGGAGCATTCTATTTTTACGGTATTGCCTATTTTGTCCAACACCTTAAATGTTCCATCATAATAAACACGCGTTTGATCAGTGATACTTGTCTGCTGCAACGTAACCGCTCCGTTTTCTTTGATAATAAATTTATAATCGATGGACGAAACAGGCACCTTGTTTCCATTTATCTCCATATCGTCGCCATACTGATTTTTTAAATTATACGCTGGTTGCACTCCATGATACATACCAAGGATATCTTCATTGGCATCTGTTACAGTATTTGTTACAACTTCAGCAGAATCTACCAAAGCAATGGGTGAATATTTTTTTTCGTTGCCTCCACAACCGAAGGAAAAAAATATAATTAGGATTAAAAGGAAAGTCAACTTAATAGATGCTAGCATATAACTAAATTACGCAATTATATTTTGGTAGATATCCCAACAGCAATCAGTACAAAAATGAAAGCTAGATAAGATATTAAAATGAATTTCTGCCAAGTGGCTTGGTCCTTCCATTTTTGCTCAGGATTAAAAGGAAGAAAAATCAAGAGAAATATTAAAATGAAATTCTACTACTAGCGCCGGTTTTAAACGGGCGATAATCATGCAATCATCAGTCATAGACTGACACTAAAAAGTATAACCTTTTTCTCTTAAAGTTTACAGCTTTAATTCTTTGTTAACTAATGATAGCATCCCACAATAAATATCGCATTTCGAGAGCCTTCTTAGCTGCCTCAGTGGCTTCCTTCCATTTTTCATCATCATCTTTACACAATTCAGCAACCATTTCGATTGCTAGCTGGCTATGATGATTCCCATCCACCTCAATATGTCGCTCAATATAATATTTTAACGTAGAAACCTTTTCGGGCATTTCGTCATACAAATGCATAAGTAATTCATGAAACATTGAAGGGATTAAGTCTTCTCTTCCGAAAGTGAAAACAGCAGCTTTAATATGTGCAGCTTTATTCAATGCTACATCAAACGTAAAATGGAGAAATTGCTTTATTTTATGGTGGATATCAGAATGCTCAATTGCATCGGAAATACTTTTTCCTGATTGAATAGATGCTATAAGCGAATCAATAGCAACAGTATCCGCACCCAATTGAAGCATAGCTTTGATATAAAGTTCAAAGTGACTAATTCTGTTTCCGTATTCATCAATATCAGATTCTTCACCAAGTACAATTTCATTTATTAAATACCTGGTTGTTGCCGAACCAATAGGTGTCCATGGCAACGAAACAGAGGTTAAAGATATTTGAAGCGATTTTAATAAGCTCATAAAATCCCAAACTGCAAACACATGGAATTGAGTGAATTTTTGTAAGCCTTTCAGATCATTGATTTTCGTGTAAATCGGGTGAGATAATAATTTTATTCTATCTTCCTCAATTTGCTTTTGTAGGTGTAAATATCTTGTATTCATCATAGTGCCACTATAAACACATTGCATTGTCTTTTGTTCAAAGTGTATCACAGTTTTTTAGTTTAATTTTTCTCTATTTTACATAAAAATTAAAGCCTTTCAAATAAATATAATAATTTTAAGGACTATTAATTTAATCTAAGGCTCAAATCAACCCCCATATTGACTTCAATGGAAATACCGAAGAAGCATTTACATTTTACAAATCCGTATTTGGAGGAGAATGTAGTAGACTCATGCGGTTTAAATATCTACTAAACAATGAAAATCTTTTTTCTGAAAATGAATCAAATAAAATAATGCATATTGCTTTGCCTATTGGAGCTTCAAGGACTAATAAATAATGAATCGTACATTTATTATTAAAACAACTAAAAGAATAACATGAACAGAGTACAAGTAATTTTAACACTCGATATGGAAAACCTTCCAAGTAATTTTCCTGAATTATTGAAGCAGGAGCAAGAGGTAGTTGCTGGATGGAA
>CANJJU010000109.1 GCA_947474815.1 Chitinophagaceae bacterium
GGTATCTCTTTCCTCAAAACTGGGATACAAACCGCTACCAAATGAAAGGTAGAACCACGGAAGCACGTGTGTTCAACGACTACCTCGAAGTGTTGCGGATGAAAGCTCACCAAAAATACAATGAGCTTTTAAGTTTAAACGACAATGTCACTCCGCAGATGCTGCGTGATGCCATTTTAGGCATTAATACAGCAAAAGCGAAGATGATCATTGCAGATGTATGGGAAGAACATGTCCAACGGCTTAAAAAGCTTATTGGCAAGGAAAACTCCTATACAACCTATCAGAAGTACAACACAGCAAAAAATCATTTCGGGACATTTTTGCAGCAGTACTATCGTGTCAATGATATATCCGTTAAATCAGTGGATTATCAAATGATACAGCAGTACAGTTTGTACCTGAAAACGGAAAAAAACTGTAACCACAACACAGCTACTAAATTTTTGCAGATGCTTAAAAGAATTACAAGCACTTGTATTAAAAATGGCTGGTTGTTGAAGGATCCATTTTCATCCATTCGATTAACATTGAAGGAACTGGACAGGCCTTACCTCACAAAAGAGGAATTAAACAAGCTTTTGGGATTTTCATCTCAAATTCAGCGCCTAAACAATGTCCGAGATTTCTTTATTTTTTCTTGCTACACCGGATTGGCGTACATAGATGTAAAGAAACTTAGAAGAATCGAAATTGAAGGAAATGATGAATCCGGCTATTGGATCAGAACCAGAAGACAAAAAACCGGAGGAAGAGCAAATATTCCTTTACTGCCTATACCAATGGAAATTTTAAAGAGGTATAGCAGACTGGATTTGCTTTTGCCGAATGATCCTGTATTGCCTATTTTGAGCAATCAGAAAATCAATGCTTATCTTAAAGAAATAGCCGACCTCTGTGGCATTCATAAGCAGTTGACTTTTCATATTGCCCGGCACACATTTGCTACTACAGTAACTATGTTGAACGGTGTTCCCATTGAATCTGTAAGTAAAATGCTGGGCCATAAAAACATCAAAACCACTCAACACTATGCTCGCATAGTTGACCAGAAGGTGGGAGAGGATATGAAACGATTGGCTGAACGGTTAAATCAACAAGTGGGAAGAGTTTCTGCGAATGTTGATGATAAGTGTAAAGTACAAGAATAATGATGAATTGGTGCGAGCTTTCTAATTTGGGGAGCTCGTACTATTCTATATTTTCTAATAGACTAAAATAATTTTAATATACTCAGATGATAAAAAATGTACTCGTCTAAATGAAAACAATTATTAAATTAAAATGAATTTAATCTAAATAAGCTGATTTTAGCCCGACGATTAGTAGAGTTGATTATTATTGCTAATGGTGATCCAAAAAATTATGAAACACCTATGAGTAATGGCTTTCGAAGTACTCTATTATAAAATCAATCGTAAAGTATTACGGCTGCAAAATCTTTATGTTACAACCTGCGCCAGTTACCTCCAATGCGCCCCTCTTTAAGGTGTATTTTTAGTATTTACTTTCTTTTTTTCTTTCTTTCTCTTTTTGTAGTACTTGGGATGTTATAAAATTTTTACGTATCTCTTACTTTGGCTTTGCAAGCTCTTTGACAAAGTGCTGTTCTCTGCTCGATCTTTTGGGAATTTAGCGAAGTTATTACAAAACTAATTGGCTAAAAATCTCGTTCAATTTGTTTTGATGTCATAATTTTTGAAAGCAAAAATTCATAACTTACTTTTTCACTACTCAATTCTTTTAATACCGCTATCATTATATCAAATTCTTTTTCTTTATCGATGATGATATATTCAATGGCGCTAAGATCTAATTTCATTCTGTGTTGTTCATTATGATTTGTCGGTATTGAGTTTCTATTGGTTTTAAAGTATGGTTCAACCAATGAATTATCGGGGATGTAACGCCATTCTCTTTCATCATAGAATTTTTTTCGTTTCTCTTTTCCATCTTTATATTTCTGGTAACCAATAAACTGTTTCAGATAGGGTAGCAAATACTTTCTTTCGTATTCGTTAATTTCTTTGTTTTTAATAAATGATTTTACCAACTGGCTTTCACTGGTGACGTACCAAACGGGTTTTATGCTAAGTGCTCTTGCATATGTTCTTTTAATACCAATGCCGTATCTTCCATACCAATCAAAATGCTCTTTGATTAAACTCAATGGAATGTCACAAAAGCATGTCATAGGAACCCGATAACCATTATTTTGCATTGGCAATTTTTCAAATATATTGCTACAAAAAAAACCATCCTTTAAGTTATTGATAAGATAATCGATGCTATCTGTAAAATTGAATAAGGTTGTTGAACTAATTCTAGCCATTATTTCTTTTTTGCTTTAGTGATGAGGTTGATCTCATTACAATTCTATATGCAGGTTTCCTTTCTACTGATGATGAAAAATCATTTATTGCATTTGCGGAAAAGTCATTTAGCTTTGAGTTTTCATTTACTGCATCTGGAATTATTGTATTTCCAGAGCTAAATGGATATTTGTCTACAGCCTCACGAATTTGTGCTGTTGTGTAATAAGTAGCTACTTCATTTTTAATATTAAATAAACAACAGGTAATTATTCTCCAAGGTTGAGCAAGCTCAGGATGCAAGTTATAAAAACTTATAGGGCCGGTCAAAGCCAATTTTTCTACATCAGTAGTTTTTACTAATGAGCACCCGAATTGCTCTTCATTAAAATTACGAGTACAAATATCGTTGCCTTTGTAAAGATAATTAGCTATACCATTATAGAGTAGATATCGAACAATACAACCTGAAGAAGCTGATAACCGATTAAGTTTATCCCATTGATACTCTCGGCCACTTCGTAAAGTACTGATGTTATGATAAGTACCATCCAGATTTAAAACTTTTGCTTGTAAAGCCCACCAAATAAACTGACCTGGACTAGATTCAACAAAAATATCCATGTCATTTCCTTTTGATCTTTCATTTCTTGCTTCTAGAGCCCACACACCAATGTTTGGAAATGACAGGCGATTGTCTTCAATCTCAGAAATAATATCTGATGTTAGACCAATTTCTCTTGCTTGATTACCAGTTCTGTGGTTCCTAATTAATTTAAACCATGTATCTGTCGAAATAGACTCGAACAGTTTACATCTATTTGATAATTGTACTAATGGCATTTTATGTTTTTTTATCTTTACAAGCTCACAGTCAGTTTGAATGTAAGTTTGCTTAATGTTTTGTAACTAACCGAAGGTGGCGATTTCGAAACACTTCACACCAACTAAGCACAAAAATTTTTATAGCACTGCACTTGATTAAACCACTTCACCCGCCATTGAGCCAAACGGATGTTACCTGTAGTGTTTTCTGTCCGTATCACTTGTCAAGTGTAAAATATTTTAGGTGTCTCGCTGTGTGGCAATGGATTCGCATCAGCAATTTTTATGAGTGATGAAAATGCAAATGCTTCTCCTAATACCAACGCCTGTTGTTGTTTAAGGCTTGTCAATAGGTCAATTTGGCTTTTGTCGTCATATTCTATTGTGTTTCTAATAAATTCTAAATCTCGACTGTTTGTTATTTTGTGAACTATCAAAGAATTGCATTGAGAAATTACTGTGTTTGAAACTTCAGAAGGTCGTTGGGTGGAAATCATAAGATTTACACCAAACTTCCGTCCCTCTTTTGCTAATTTGTCAATGTAATAGTTATTGATTTGGTCGGTTGATGCTGTCGAAATATATCTGTGAGCCTCCTCTAAAACTAATAAAATGTTGTCTTTACCTCTATGGATTGGATTTGATTTGTAGCTAAAAATACTTTTGCTAATCATATAAACTAACAAGGCCAAAATATCATTTGCAACTCTTAACGACAATATCAAAACGGTTTCTGTTTTTGAATTCAAAAACTCTTCAATAGTGTTTCCTGTTTTATTGAATACAGACTTAAATCTTTCATCAGATGAGAAATGTTTAATTCTCATTATGATATGTTTCAAAAATCCAATTGTAAAATTATCTCTATTTCCTTTTCCGTCAAAAGGAACTGCATTTTCAATTTCAAATTGTAGTTGTGCGAAATCATAATAAATCTTATCATCAACATTCTTTGTGCCTTTGAGTTTTTCAACTGCACTTTTTAAATAGGGAATTACGTTTGGAGAATCTTCTTTTAGTAGCTGAGTTAATTCATA
>CANJJU010000110.1 GCA_947474815.1 Chitinophagaceae bacterium
CTTTGGTTTGAAGCATTTGAACCACCATCAATTCCAATTCCTTTAAGTTAATATCAGTCTCTTCAATACTTGCTGCAGCTTCTTCCAATTGAGCTCTGCTACTTTCTACCTGAACAGATAAATCTTGTAATTGATTTGATTTGAACTCAAGTTCTTGCTTAAGAGAAATTAATTTACTTTGTTGCTTGGTTGCTTGCAAATTCCCTTCATTGTAGGCAGCATTAGATAAATTATACTCTTGCTCAGCAGCGGCATAATCTTGTTCAACCAATTGCATTTTAATTTGCAATTCTTCGAGCTGAACATTGCAATTAGTCAACTCTTCTCTTGTACTTGCAATAGCAAGTTGATTGTCTTGCAATTGTTGTTGCAACTCATCAATACGGCCACTTGCAGTCGTTTCTTGATGGTGAAGATTTTCTATTTTGTTCTGTAATGCAAACACCTGATTGGTAAGACTATTAATATCCTGCTGTATTTGCTGAATCGCATTTTCTTTCAACTGCGTATTGTACGCAATCACTTCATTGTGACGCTGCTGAATCACTGCCTTCAATTCATTTACCACAGTATCTTGTGCAGCAATTTCTTTAACTAGTTTTTCTAGATTTTTAGCACGTCCGATTTTCTTTCCTTCAAATAATCCAACACTACCACCACTTAAAGAATATTTCCCTTTTACATATTTTCCTGACTTCTCTAATATAATTGCATTACTCGTATCGTTTAAAGCCTCTTCCGTTTCAGCGATAAACACATTCCCCAGTACATGCTGTGCCAACTTAGCATATTGAGCATCTATTTCAACTACATCCAAAGCCTTGATAGTGCCTGCAGGTTGTTGAATGTTTTCAGCAGATGTAAAACGATCTAAAATAAAGAAATTTGCTTTCCCTTTTTTGTTTTCATCCAATAGATGAACGGCCTGCAACCCTTCTTGTAAGTTATTAACTACATAGTAGTTTAGGTAAGGCTCCAATACATTCTCTACTGCAGTACGGTATTGTTCTTTAACATAAATGATATCAGACAACAAAGGAGCTGTATGATTCCAGCCAGCATTCTTGTGTAAGAACTTAACGCTTTCAGGATATCCTTCCATAGAGTCAATTAGACTCTTTAATAAATCATGTTCGTTTTTCTTTGCATCTAGCTTGCGATTCTCTTCTGCAAGATTATTGCGCAACCCATCAAGCATTTGCTGGGTTTGTAAAATTTGTTCTTTGGTAAACTCATGCTCCTCTTGCAACTGCTGTAGGCTCAATTTAGCTTGAGCCAATTCCTCTTCTTTAATTTTTTTATCAGACTCCAGCTGTTTGATTTGAGCCAAGCGCTGTGTCTTTTCTTCTTGAAGCTGGGCAATAGAACGTTGTAAATTTTGGATTGAAGTATCGGCAACGGCTACCTTCTTTTCTGCATCAAACTGATTGCGTTGAATCGACTGGTTTTCTATTCTAAGCGCATCTATACTGCTACGCTGATGATCGAATACTTTTCTTTTGTCTTCCACCGCATTTTGCAACCCTTGTAATTGGGCTTCCAACTGTTCTAACTTAACCTGTTCATCATTGATTTGATTTCCAGTAAAGTCAATGCTTTCTTGTAATCCGCTAAACTGTCCTGCTGCTTTTAACAAAAATTCATCCAAACTCGCACGACGCTCTTTTAAATGTTGCAAACGTTGTGCAGAAAGACTTTTTTCATTCTCCTTGTTGCGCACCTTGTCGAGCATTTCATTGTAGGCATGTTGCATTTGTTGCAATGCCTTTTCCTTTTCAACGAATGCCAATTTTTCTTGCTCCAGCCCCGCCTCTTCTTTGGCTATAGAAGTTTCTAATTCTATTCGCTTGTCTACCTCTTGTTGTTGCTGTTGGTTCAAATCACGATAGGTAATATTGAATCCTTCCAATGCAGCTTTGGCAAGTTCTATGCTGACTTCTTTGTATTCTTTTTTAATTTCGAAATACTTCTCTGCTTTCTTTGCTTGATTTTCTAAACTTTTTAATTGATTGTTGATCTCAAAAAGCAAATCCTCAATACGCGCCAAATCCTGCTCGGTTGCATCCAGTTTTAATTTCGCTTCTTTCTTCCTTGTTTTGTAAATAGTAATACCCGCCGCCTGCTCAAGCATTTTACGACGACTGTTTTCCTTGTCCTTGATGATGTCATCCACCATTCCCAATTCAATGATTGCATAACTATCGGTACTAATACCCGTATCCATAAATAAATTATGGATGTCTTTCAAACGACAAGAAACATCATTGAGGCGATATTCACTCTCTCCGCTTTTATAATATTTTCGGGTAACCGTTACTGTGTTAAACTCAGTAGGCAATAAATTCTTAGTATTTTCAAAAGTAAGACTCACTTCTGCCAATCCGCTGGCACTTCTTGTTTTGCTACCGTTAAAAACCAAGCTCTCCAAATTTTCGCTTCGAAGATTACTGATTTTATGTTCGCCAATTACCCAGCGAATGCTATCGATGATATTACTTTTTCCACAACCATTGGGCCCGATTACTCCGGTGATTCCTTCATCAAAATTCAATACTGTTTTATCAGCAAAACTTTTGAACCCTTTTATTTCTAGACTCTTTAAACGCACTTTTTCAGATTTTATTAAGGCGGCAAACCTACGTGAAAATGATGGATTTTTTTACACTATTTTATCAAAAACTATAAACTGCTTCTCTCCCATATTAAAAGCCCGAAAACCAGTCGCAAAATTGATTTTGAATAGACGTAAATATACCCTTTAAAATGCAGTATTTTCGGGCATTTCGGAGAATTAATGCTTTAATTATACACAGTTTTTTCACAGCAAAACATTGGTAAAATTCTGTGAAAATGGAGATTCAGGAAGATTAATTGGTAACTCATAGTTACTTTTGACACTTAAATCATAATTATGAAAGTACTTTTCTCCCTTTTATTGACAATATTGACATCTGTAGGATTTACCCAAACAACCCTTCTTAAACAAGCTATTATCAGCACTACCACCAACGTCATTGCGCCGGAAGAGGAAGATGTTCAAAATATTCAAAACCAGGGTCAGCAGGGCGGAATGAACTTCAGAAACATGATGGATGGAGAAACAAAGTTTGTGACTTACCTTAAAAACGACCTTGTTAAAACGCAGATAAAATCAGAAATGGGTCGTTCTACCATTTTTAGAGACAATAACAAAAAGACGACCACTACGATCATGGAAATGATGGGTAACAAAACAGGTTTCTTTATTACCGATGAGGAGCAAGCCGATATGCAAAAGAAAAGAGATAGCATGATGCGAGAAAGAAGAGCAAAAGACACTGCTAATAAAAGAGATCCTCAGCAATTTAACAACAACCCCGAGGTGACGGTTAGCTTTACTACAGACACCAAAAAAATAGCAGGATATACCTGTAAAAAAGCTTTTGTAATTACTTCAAGGTTTTTAGGAAGAAAAGACACTGCGATTGTTTGGTATACTCCCGAATTTACTTTGCAAAACCTAGCATCAACTGGAAGCTTTAGCGGAATGGGCATGATGGGAAATATGTTGGGTGCTTCATTAGGAGGATTAGATAAAATAGAGGGATTTGTAATGCGTTATGAAATGAAAATACCTCGCGGAAGACGCATGGAAGTAGAAGTAACGAAAGTTGATCTAAAAGCCAATATCCTCGACAAAGAATTTGAAACGCCTAAAGACATTGAAATAAAACCAATGAAAGAAATGCAAAACATGTTTGGTGGTGGTCGTGGCGGAATGATGAGAATGCCTAGGGATTAACGAGAACGGTTAAGGTTTAAGGTTTAAAGTTTAAAAGGTTATTACAGTAATTTCATTTTAAGAAAAAAATCAACTTCTTCAACCGCGCCACCGGCGCATCCAGCATCCAGACTACTATTTAACTATTAAATATTCTACTCTTTCAAAGTCAACTTTGAAACTTAAACATCAAACCTTAAACCGACATATTCAATTCATTGAATATGGCTACCACTTATCTGCAATAGCAATTTTTTTGTCGTATTCAGCTGC
>CANJJU010000111.1 GCA_947474815.1 Chitinophagaceae bacterium
AAGCCCCCACCCGCTTTTATAAAACCGGCGTGGTGTTTCTGGCCTGGCTCAACGGGTTTCAAAACCATTTCACCATGCTGGGTGGCCAGCAAAGTGCGCGCTCGTTGCTGCATTTTGCCGAACTGTTCCGCTTGGCGGATCAAGCACGCTGTCTGCGCGACCCGGAATTGGCGGTCAAACGGATGCGCCAGCTTCTGGCCGTCGGAGGCTTGGGATGAGCGCCCCGAACCTGTCCATGAACCTTGCGACATTGCGCAAGCAATACGGCTTCGCCGAAGCGGTAGAGGCCTGTCTGGCCCAAGGCATCACGTCGATCTCGCCGTGGCGCGATCAGGTTCATGCCGTAGGGCTGGCCGAAGCCGCCCGGATCGTGCACGCCAACGACCTGCGGGTTACCGGCCTTTGTCGCGGCGGGATGTTTCCGGCCGCCGATGCCGCCGGCAGGCAGGCTGCAATCGACGACAACCGCCGCGCCATTGATGAGGCTGCAGCTTTGGGCGCAGATTGTCTGGTCTTTGTCGTCGGCGGCATGCCGCAAGGATCGCGAGACATTGCAGCCGCCCGCACGATGGTGGCCGAGGGGTTGGCCGCAATCCTGCCCCATGCCCGCGCCTGTGGCGTGCCGATGGCGCTAGAACCTTTGCATCCCATGTATGCCGCTGACCGATCTTGCCTGAACTCGCTTGGCTCGGCCCTTGATCTGTGCGCCGAACTTGGCGCGGGCACCGGTGTGGCCATCGACGCCTATCATGTCTGGTGGGACCCCGACCTTGAGGCCCAGATCGCCCGCGCCGGACGCGAAGGGCGCATCCTTGCGCACCACATCTGCGACTGGCTGGTGCCGACCACCGACATGCTTTTGGACCGTGGCATGATGGGGGACGGGGTGATCGACCTTCCCCAACTTCGTCGCTGGATCGAAGCCGCAGGCTTTCACGGCCCGCAAGAGGTGGAGATTTTCTCGGCCAACACCTGGTGGCAGCGCCCGGGCCCCGAGGTTATCGCCACCTGCCTTGACCGTTTTCACACCGTTTGCTGATCTCTCAAAGGAAAGCCCATGCTCAACTCCAAACTTCTGCACCCCGAAATTCTTGAGGCCCTCGCCCGTGCTGGCCACAGTTCGAAAATTCTAATCGCCGATGGCAATTACCCGTTTTCCACCCAGCTTGGCCCGAATGCCCGCCATGTTTCCTTGAACCTGATGCCCGGTCTTGTCAGCGCCACACAGGCGTTAGAGGCGATCGTCTCTGCCGTGCCGATCGAGGATGCCATCCTTATGCAGCCCGTTGCCTCTGGCCCCTATGCCCTGAAAGAGGATCCGCCGATCTGGGCCGATTTCCGCGCCATTCTGGGGGATGCGGGCTATGTGCAGCCTTTGAGCAAGCTGGACCGTTTCGCCTTTTTCGATGCCGCCAAAGACGCCAACGTGGCCTTGACGATCGCCACTGGAGAGCAGCGGCTTTATGCGAATATACTGCTGCAAATCGGTGTGGTATTCCCGAAATGAGCCTAAAGCCCGCAGGAAAGACGCGATGACGATCCCAAACCTCATACCCTATGACGTCGGTCAGCCACGCCTGACCGGCACGACGCACCAAGACGGACCCTTGCTTACCATCACGGCAGGCGGTGCGGATATCTGGGGCAATCGGGACGAATTCCACTTTGCGCATATACCTGTCGCGGGCGACTTTGACCTGTCGGTGCGTGTGGAAGGGGTGGAGATGGCAGACACCTACACCAAAGCTGGCCTGATGCTGCGCGCCTCTTTGGACGATGGCGCGCCCCATGCGATGCTGCTGACCTTTGGCAATGACCAACCGCGCAACAAAAACAACGGAGCGTTGGAGTTTCAGTCGCGTCTTGTCGCAAAGGGCGAATGTTCAGGCATCTACCCGCCGCAGCCCTTGCCCGACTATCCAGATTTCCCCACCTCATTCCCGCAGCATTGGTTGCGGCTGACCCGTCAAGGTGACGTGTTGAGCGGGTTTTTCAGCACCGATGGTCAAAACTGGAAGACTTTCTGCTCCCATACCCAATCCTTCGCTGACGGCGCCCTTCTGGGCCTTGCCGTCACCTCGCACAACGCAGACCGCATGGTTCGCGCCACCTTCCACGACCTAATTCTTACCCAGGGGCCTCAGCCATGACATCTTTGCAGGGAAAATGGGCCTTCGTCACGGGCGCAAGTCGGGGCGTGGGCGCGCATCTGGCGACCGGCCTAGCCCAACTTGGCTGCAACCTTGTGCTTCACAGCCGCGATCTGTCCCACACGGCAGATTTGGCGGGCCGGTTGCGGGCAACCGGTGTCTCGGTCGTCGCGGTTGCAGCGGAACTGGCGGACCCTGCCCAGATTGATCCCTTGCTGGACAGCGTGCAGGCGGCAGCGCAGATCGATATTCTTTATAACAACGCCGCCATTCAGGTGGCCAAGCAAAAAGCGCTTTGGCAAACCTCACCGCAGGATCTGCGCCGCAGTCTTGAGGTAAATCTGGTCAGCCTGATCCGTATCTGTGACCGATTGGCCCCGCCGATGGTGGCGCGGGGCTGGGGGCGGATTATCAACCTGACCTCGGGCATTGCTGACCAGCCAGAGCAGACGGCCTATGCCGTCTCGAAGGCTGGTGTGGACAAATATGTGCGTGATTTCGCACCCCAATTGCGCGGCACCGGGGTGCAGATGACATTGCTTGACCCGGGCTGGCTGCGCACCGATCTGGGCGGACCGCATGCGCCCGGCGATCCGGCCTCTGTGCTGCCCGGCGCTTTGGTGCCCGCCCTGATGGACCGCGACGAAAACGGGCGGTTCTTTCAAGCGCAAGAGTATGCGGGCCTTCCCCTTGACGCCGCTTTGCACAAAGCCCTGACCCTTTGATCCGGAGACTTGCCCCATGATGCCCCGCATCCAGATTGCCCCGAACGGCCCCACATTTTCGCGCATGGTTTATGGTACATGGCGGATGCTAGACGATGCGCCCTCGGCCCAAGACATCAACCGCCGCCTGAACCTGTGCCTTGACCTTGGCATCACCACCATTGATGGGGCCGAGATTTATGGCGGCTATGCGCAAGAGGCGGCTTTGGGTGCAGGCCTTGCCCTGTCGCCCGGCCTGCGCGACAGGTTGGAACTGGTGACGAAATCGGGCATCTATATCCCGCATCCCAGCGCCCCGGGCCGGCGCGTTGCCCATTACGATGTGACGGCCAAGCGCCTGACCGAATGCGCTGATGCGGCGTTGAAGCGTCTTGGCACAGACCGGATCGACCTGTTCTTGGTCCATCGCCCCGATTGGCTGACCAGCATCGACGACACGGCCGAAGGCCTGAACGCCCTTTTGGCTTCGGGCAAGATCGCGGCTGCGGGCGTGTCGAACTACTCCCCCAGCCAATATGCCGCCCTGAACAGCCGCATGGCGCAGCCCCTTGTCACCAATCAAGTGGAGTTCAACCTGCTGCACATGGACCCGATCTACGACGGCACCTTTGATCAGGCCCAAACCGAGCGCGCTCGTCCGATGGCGTGGAGTCCGCTTGCCGGCGGTAGCCTTTTTGATGCGTCCTCGGCTGCAGGCCAAAGGCTGGCCGCCGAAGCCCGCCTTATCGCGCCAAAATACGGTGATGCGACCCTTGAGCAACTGGCCTACGCTTGGATCATGGCACATCCCAGCCAACCTTTGCCCGTGATCGGCACCAACCGTCTTGAGCGTATCACGAGCGCCGCAAAAGCTGCAGAGATTGACTTAGAGCGTGAGGATTGGTTTGGCCTTTGGGTGGCCGCGAAAGGCCACGGGATCCCCTGAAACCAGACGACTTCCGCCTTGATGGCATGTCATCCCACCGGCACGCCGCCTTCAGCTTGTCGCAAGATCGCGATGATCTGCGCCTCAGTGTATCTGCTTGTCTTCATGCGAAATCTCCTCATGCATCTTGCCGAGAAAATTCTACTT
>CANJJU010000112.1 GCA_947474815.1 Chitinophagaceae bacterium
AATTTATGACAAAATACAATTGAATACCCCCCCCCGCTCAAAAAAATGCTACATTTTAGCAAAAAAAACTGTATAATTTTAGTGTATTAAATCAATTGCGAACATCAACAATAATTGAAAATTACATTCATTACACCGCTGCATTCATTAGTGTATATTACACTTAAATTTACAATTTCACAATCATGAGTACGTTTTTAAATTATATCAGACCTATTATTACAGACGATCAAGTTCGGCTAGGAAGAGTTAACGATGGAGGATACGTTGTAAACGAGCGCTCTTTAAAAGACGCAAAGCTGATTAGTCTTGGTATTAACAATGATTGGTCATTTGAAGAAAGCTTTTTAACCTATTCTTCAAATGCAGTAATGATGTATGACGGAAGCGTTAGTAAAAATATTTTTCTAAAGATTTTCTTAGTAGATCTTGTAGAAATCGTTTCATTAAAATTTCTTCTAAAAAGTTTTACAGGACCTTTTTTTATCACTTATTTAAAAAAAACTTACGCAGATTTTCTTACTTATCTAAGCTTTAAAAAAATCACTTCGAAAAGCAATGTCAAGTTTTTCAAAGAATTTGTATCAAATAAAGCAAACAAGATTAAATTAAATGACATTATTCAAAACAACTATATAAAGGGCGATTCATTTTTTTTAAAAATTGATATCGAGGGAGACGAATATAGAATTTATGAAGACATCATAATGAACAATGATTTTATTTCAGGGATGGTTATTGAATTTCATGATATAGATGTAATGCAGAGTAAGTTTATAGAAATAATAGAAGCATTAAAAAAACATTTCTACATTACTCATATCCACGCAAATAATTATAGTCATTTTAGTGATGAGTTAAGCAGCTTATGTATTTATGAAATATCATTTATTAATAAGAGACTGCACCCAAATAATCCAGTATCCTTTCAAAGTGGAGTATACAATAAAGAGGGCTTGGATTCAAGCAATAATCCAAAAACAAAAGATTTCATTATTGAATTTTAATTGAGCTAACCGACACTTGCCATCTCAAAAAAAGAAGGCTCCATTGCCACATAAAAAAAGGTTTTACATTTCTGTAAAACCTTACTTGTGAACTGGCTGGGACTCGAACCCAGGGCCCATACATTAAAAGTGTATTGCTCTACCAACTGAGCTACCAATTCTCCTGCCCTTTTTAAAGGGATTGCAAAAATAAGGCAAAAAAATATTGTATCAAATTTTTTTGAGAAAGATTTCCATCTTTATTCCCCTATAATTGCAATATTTCTTTGCAATTGAGGCTACAAGTCGCTTATTTTTGCTTTAATTACATTTTATGAACAACTTTTTTACGAATAAAGTAGTGGTTATTACTGGCGGAAGCGATGGAATTGGGAAAGCCCTGATTGAATTACTTCTTCCAATGGGTGCAAAAATTGCCACTTGCTCTAGAACACAAGACAAATTATATGACCTACAACTCAAGCATAGCAAAGAACCGATACTTTGCATGGTTGCAGATGTCAGCAATTACAACGATTGTAAAATGTTCATAGAATCTACCATTAATCAATTTGGGGGCATAGACATATTGATTAATAATGCAGGAATATCTATGAGAGGCCTACTAATCGATTCGGAAATGGAGGTTTTTAAAAAAGTAATGGACATCAATTATTTTGGCGCGGTTTATTGCACCAAGTTGGCCTTACCCTCTATTATTGAAAGAAAAGGAGAAATAGTAGGCGTTTCATCCATTGCAGGCTATCGAGGACTACCTGGCCGAAGCGGTTATTCAGCTAGTAAGTTTGCATTAAATGGATGGTTGGAAGCCATCAGAACAGAATTATTAGAAATGGATGTAAATGTAATGTGGGTTTGCCCAGGATTTACCAGTAGCAATATCAGAAATGCTGCGCTTAATGAAAAAGCAACTGCCCAAGGAGAAAGCCCATTAAATGAAAACGAACTGATGAGTGCAGAAGCTTGTGCAACTGAAATAATCAAAGCTATTGCAAAAAGGAAAAGAACACTTGTGCTAACTTTAAGAGGAAAGCAAACTGTTTTTTTGAATAAATTTTTTCCTTCATGGGCCGATAAACTTACCCGGAAATATTTTTTTAAGAATGGCAAGTTGATCAAGTAATAAACATAAAATAATAATAAGATCATTTAAATGAAATAATGATATCTTAGAACAAATAAATCAATTGAAAAGCTTTTTATTACTATGCCTTTACTGACCTTCACAAGTGATATTGGTGAGCAAGACTTCTTAACAGGAGCTATCAAAGGCCAGCTTTTGCAATACCAACAAGATTTAAATATCATTGATATCTCTCACGCATTATCTCCGTTCAATTATCCGCAGGCAGCGTATGTGTGTAGAAATGCCATAAGAAATTATCCAACAGGTACCTTTCATTTGATTTTGGTGAATATTTTTGATGAGAAACCAGATCATATGATATTAGCAGAACACAATGGACATTTTATCTGTTGTGCCGATAATGGAATGCTCACGATGATCTTAGAAGAAATGCCTCAAAAAGCAATCGCATTGTCATTAGAGAAAAGTCATCAAAAAAGCACCTTGTTTTGCACGAGTGTATTTGCAAAAGCCTTGCATGAATTACATAATGGAAAAACCATTGAAGAATTAGGAGACCCCTCTATTACCATTAAAGTTAAAAATCCATTAAAGCCATTATTAGGAGACAACTGGATTGAAGGACAAATAATATTCATTGATAATTTCGAAAACGTTATAGTAAATATCAATAGAATTGAATTTGAAGAGCAACGAAAAGGAAGAAATTTCACCATTGTTTTTAAAAGAGATGAAGTTATAGACAAAATCAGTGAAACATATTCAGATGTGGCAGAAGGAGAGAAATTAGCTTTTTTTAATTCCGCTGGTTATTTAGAGATTGCAATCAATAAAGGAAATGCTGCAGGGCTATTTGGATTGCAAGGTTTTTCTGAAAGACAACACCAATTAGCACAACAACAATATATGAGTAACAGATTGTTCTATCAAACAGTGAAAGTGTTTTTTCAGTAACCTATTTATATAAATAAAAAAACCGCAAATTTTGCGGTTTTTTTATTTTAAGCTTTTTGTTTTGCTTTAGCTTTTTTAATGGGGGCTTTTACAGCAACCTTTTTTGCAGCTACTTTTGCGATGACTTTTGTAGGCGCTTTGACTACTGGTTTCACCACCTTTGAAGCTTTGGCAGGAACTTCTTTTGCAGCTACTTTCACAGGGGCTTTAACGACAACTTTTGCAACTACTTTGGCAGGAGTTTTCCCTTGTGTTTTTACAGGTTCTATTACTTTAACTGCTGATCTTACAAATGGTTTTGGTGGACCAAACTTCTTTACATTTTTCAATGCAACTTCAATAGCCTTTTTAATTTCTTCATATGTTGGTTTAGAAACCAATAGTCCGTTAACAAAAAAAGTAGGTACGTTTTTAACACCTCTATCAAGTCCTTCTTTCAAATCACCTTGAACCTGCCAACCATAAGTTGCATTAACTAGATCATCTAGAAAGCGTTTGTTTTTTACACCTGCTTCTTTAGAATGAAGCTTAAGACTTGTAGTGCCTAAATTTTTTCTGTTAGCAAATAAAATATTGTGCATCTCCCAAAACTTACCTTCTTGCCCAGTAGCTACAGCAGCTTCTCCGGCTTTCAGACTTCTTTGGTGAATATTTGTTAAGGGAAAATGACGAAAATTAAATCTTATTTTACCATCATACTCTTCTAGTAATTTTTTAACGATCTCATTTGCTTTAGCACACACTTCACTTTCATATTCGCCAAACTCTTCAAGCGTAACCTCCGCTTTGGGATTACCTACAAAAATATCTCTAGGTTCAATTATCTCAACTATCTCTTTTTTAA
>CANJJU010000113.1 GCA_947474815.1 Chitinophagaceae bacterium
AATAGCGCGGGTAATGGTGGCGCTGGCCTTGCAAGTAACATTACTGGCTCGACTGTTTACTATGCGGGTGGTGGTGCAGGTGGTGTAGCTGCAGATTGTTGGAGTGCTAATTGTGCTACTCGCGCGCCTGGAGCATTAGGTGGTATCGGTGGCGGTGGTAATGGTGGTTATTATAATGGCTCTCAATGGGTTGCAGGTTTATCTGGAACTGCTAATACCGGTGGCGGTGGTGGCGGTGGTGGCTATGGCTGGGGTCCAACTGGGAATGGCGGATCAGGTATTGTAATTCTTTCTACGCCGGTCCCAAATGGCAAAGCCAGTTTATATTTGAATACTTCATCAGGCACTATTAACTTTAGCGGTAATTTAAGTAACGTTAATGAGTTCGGCATCTCAAGCAATTCAACGAACGGAATGTCTATTAATTACGCTCAAGTGACAGATTCCTTAAGAGTGATTAAGAGTGGTTCGAGTACATTGTCGATTAACAGCTGGCAGAATTTCCAGGGTGATCTCGTTGTTAGTGGCGGAAGACTTAATCTTGTTGGCACGGGATCAACTGTTGATGTAGAAAATTTATTAATTGCCAATGGCGCCACTTTAAATATCAGTAATTCATCAGCGTTCAATGCAAACGGCACAGTGAGTCTAGACGGCGAAGTGAGTTCTGATTATGGGCAGACTTATTACGGTGTCACAACAATAGCGGGTGATACCACGCTCACTGCTCTTGATGGTTATGTGACATTTAATTCTGCAGTTAATGATGTGAATTTTAATAGTGATCAAAAGGGAATTGATTCACTGACTATCAATGGTAATTTGAATGCGCAATCAATAGGTGTAGCTAATAATGCAGGTGAATTAGGTATTGGTTCGATCATCGTGAGTGGTGCATCAATAATTGGTGGCAGTATCACAACCCTAGGCACACAATCTTTCCAAAATATTGCAATGACTAGCGATGTTGTTTTAAGAAGCTTCAACAGTTCGATTGGCTTCAATAACATCACTGGGAATTACACGTTCACACTCGATACACCAGCTGACAAAACAATTAATTTCAGCCAAGTTAATACCATCGGTGGATTTATCAAAGCTGGATTAAATACAGTCACAATTAATGGTATTGACAGTAGCCACAACGTTTCGATTGCAGCAAATAGTGGTGAACTTGATTTAAATACCGCAGGCTCAACTATTACAGTCAATAATTTCGCGGTAGGCAACAGTGGTTTAGCAACCGGTGCAATTATCAATCTACTGAAAAATGGAGCTCAATCCACATCAGTAAGTCTCAACGTGAACGGTACTTTCTATTTAGGCATCGAGAGCGAACTTAATAATGTCAATAACTTAACAATCACAGGCAACGCGATATTACGCTCCGACCTCACAACTGTGGGCAACCAAAATTACAATAGTACGAACTTAACTCAGTCTGTTTTAGTTGGTTCAAATTTAGTTCTAACGAGCCAGGGCACTATCCATTTTGCTGGTGGAGTTGCTGAATACAGTAACCAAACTAATTACCTACAATTATTAGGAAACGGCAATTATCGCTACTCTATAGGTGGCATCGTGAGCTCAGGTCAGGTGAATGCCAATGCATCTAATATTAACGATCTTCACATGGCGATTAGTTATAGCAATGGCCAGTATCTGGTAACAAGTTCAGCACTTAATCCTGTATCAATTCTTATTGTTGGCGGTGGTGGTGCCGGCGCTATCGGTGGCGGTGGCGGTGGGGGTGTAAATATCATGTCAACATTGCTATTACCTAACACTAGCTATGTGGCGACTATTGGTGAGGGTGGTATTGCCACCACAGACACTAGCCGTAATAACCCGGGCGTAAATAATGGCGGTAATGGTGCTGATTCACAATTTGGAGATTTCATTGCACTAGGCGGCGGTGGCGGCGGTGGCGTGCATGAATTAATTAATGGTAATAGTTATGCATGCCCTAACGGTTGCTGGCTCAACGGCTCATCAGGTGGCTCAGGTGGTGGCGGTGCTTATGAGTGGAATAATCTTGGCGGTAATGGCACAGCTGGCCAAGGCAGCAACGGCGGTGTTAGCACATTAGTCTGGACCTACAACCAAGAGAATAACTTCCAATGTTGTTACGCTTACTGGCAAGCTGGTGGCGGTGGTGGTGCTGGTGGATCACCGTCAGCGATTGTCACGGCAACCTATCCTGGTCAAACAGGCAACAACAATCCATGGGGTCAGCCGACTGTAGTATCCACGAACGCGGCAGGAAATGGCGGCCCAGGTCTTGCAAGTAACATCACAGGAACCACTGTTTACTATGGCGGCGGCGGCGGCGGCGGCAGGGATTCAGGTCAGATTGGACCAAATATGTGGGCAGATGCTGGCACTATTGGAGGTTCTGGTGGTGGTGGTAATGGTGCGTGGTACAACGGATCATGGCACGCTCCAACTCCAGGACTCGCTAACACAGGCGGTGGTGGTGGTGGCAATAGCTGGTGTTGCGCTACGCAAGACCCCAATACAATGGCTGGTGGTTCAGGTGTCGTCATAGTGCGTCAGTTATCAAGCCTAACGATCAATGCGAATGCATTTACAGCAGCTGCAACTGCAAGCTTTGCGATAGGTTCTGTAACGATTAATTCAAATAGTAACTTCAGCCTAAGTTCAAGTCAGATTAGTCAGGCGACAATATTTACTAAGGGTGGAAGCAGTACATTAAATCTGAGCGATTTTAATGGTGCTTTTGCTTCGACCGTTGCCATGATTGTTGATGGCGGCAGAGTGAATGCAAATCATGGTTCAGCCACAAGTTTATCCATGAATTCTTTAATGATTAACAATGGGTCAACTTTTGATTTAAGTGATCCAAGTTCAGTTGATTTAACTATCAATTCACTATTCACTTCTAGCAGTTCAAATTTATTAGGATTAAGCAGTCTTAAAGTTAATAGACTAGCAACATTAGGAGGCAATATTGTCACTTCAGGTTCGCAGACTTATGAAGGGGAAATAAAGCTAGGTGGGGATACGCTAATCCAAACGACAGGTTCTGGTTCTAATCTGAATATCAATGCTTCTATTAATGATCTTCAAGCAGGGCTCAGCAATCTAACATTGACTGTAGGTAGCGCTCATATTTACTTAAATGGTGAAGTGGGATCAACGCAAGCAATCGGAACTTTAACTTTGAATGGCGATGCAACGATCGGCGCATCAATTAGTACTTTAGGGAATCAAACTTATAACAATGATCTAGTACTCACTAATACACAAGACGTCTTCAATGACATTTCCATGAACACGGTGTCAGGTAATATTAACTTTAATGGTAACGTCACGGGTTATCGCAACACTGTCATTTCATTCTTAGGTGATGGTTATTATTTAATAAATGGAGTGGTATATAACGCGATTTCAAATCCAGTATCAGGTTTAAGTTTATCTTACGATGAGAGCAATAAAACTTATACATGGAACAATGCAGACTCTGGTTCTGTACAACTTCTCGTTGTTGGTGGAGGCGGCGCTGGCGGTTTAGGGGGCGGTGGCGCTGGAGAATTTATTAATACGAATACATCATTGACCTCTGGCATTATTTATTCAGTCATGGTTGGCGCTGGCGGTATTAACGCAGGCAACAGCTCTTATTGGAGTGGTGGTAATGGTAGCAACTCTCAATTTGGTTCATATATCGCAGTTGGTGGCGTTGGCGGTGCCGGTGCTGTAAGTTCAACAGGTGATTGCCCTAACGGTTGCTGGTTAGCTGGAAGTAATGGCGGCTCAGGTGGTGGTGCTTCTATTGATTGGAATCGTCAGGGTGGTCTTGGTACACCTTCA
>CANJJU010000114.1 GCA_947474815.1 Chitinophagaceae bacterium
ATCGCGTTCGGCATTGTTTTATTGGCCTTGGGCCGTGATGAACAAGCGCAATCTGTGCGCTGGTTGTCGCTGGTCGGTGCCATTGTGAGTTTCTTGGTCACGCTGCCTTTGTATGCGGGTTTCAAGCTGGATACCGCTGACATGCAGTTTGTTGAGAAAGCCTCTTGGATTGAGCGTTTCAACGTGAACTACCACTTGGGTGTGGACGGTATCTCTTTGTGGTTTGTCATTTTGACAGCCTTCATCAATGTGATTGTGATCATTGCGGGCTGGGAAGTCATTACGCGCAAAGTCAACCAATACATGGCGGCTTTCTTAATTCTGTCTGGCTTGATGATTGGCGTGTTCTCAGCTTTAGACGGCTTGTTGTTTTACGTGTTCTTTGAAGCCACGCTCATTCCGATGTATTTGATCATCGGTATTTGGGGTGGTCCCAACAAGATTTATGCAGCCTTCAAGTTTTTCTTGTACACCTTGCTCGGTTCATTACTCACCCTGATCGCATTGATCTTTTTGTACATCCAGTCGGGTGGCAGTTTTGACATTGCCACATGGCATGAGTTGCCACTCTCTGCCACCGCGCAAAACTTTTTGTTCTTTGCATTCTTTGCAGCCTTTGCTGTCAAAGTGCCGATGTGGCCAGTTCACACTTGGTTGCCTGATGTGCACGTTGAAGCGCCTACGGGTGGTTCTGCGGTGCTGGCGGCCATCATGTTGAAACTGGGTGCCTACGGGTTCTTGCGTTTCTCAATGCCCATTGCACCCGATGCGGCGCACGAGTGGGGCACCTTCATGATTGTGTTGTCTTTGGTGGCCGTGATCTATGTGGGCTTGGTGGCCATGGTGCAGCAAGACATGAAAAAACTGGTCGCTTATTCATCCGTTGCCCACATGGGCTTCGTGACTTTAGGCTTCTTTATCTTTAATCCGCTGGGCATGTCGGGTGGCTTGGTGCAAATGATTGCACATGGTTTTGTGTCAGCGGCCATGTTCTTGTCCATTGGTGTGCTGTATGACCGTGTTCACTCTCGAGAAATTGCAAGCTACGGTGGTGTGGTCAACACCATGCCCAAGTTTGCAGCGTTCGCTTTGTTGTTCTCTATGGCCAACTGCGGCTTGCCAGGCACCGCAGGATTTGTCGGTGAATGGATGGTCATTTTGGGTGCCGTTAAGTTTGACTTCGTGGTGGGCCTGTTGGCGGCATCTGCCTTGATCTTTGGCGCAGCTTACACCCTCTGGATGTTCAAGCGCGTTTACTTGGGCCCGGTCACCAACGACGATGTGAAAGCGCTCACAGACATCAATGCGCGTGAGTTCACAGTCATGGCTCTGCTAGCCATTGCGGTGCTTTACATGGGCTTGTACCCGAAACCATTCACCGATGTGATGGAAGTCTCTGTGGCCAATTTGTTGGAGCATGTGGCTGCTTCCAAATTGCCTTGATCGCTTGTGATCAGCTGAAACTTAAAGATAGAGAGAATAGACATGATTGACTCAACCAGCTGGATGACGGTTTACCCGGAAATCGTGTTGCTGGTCATGGCCTGCGTGATTGCGCTGGTAGACCTGCTGGTCACAAGCCCTAAGCGCACTGTGACATATGTTTTAAGCTTGGTGTCTCTTGGCGGCGTGGCTTTGCTGCATGCCTTCTACGCTGATTCCGGACACACTCTTTATGGTTTTGGCCGTTTGGTGGTCAGTGACCCTATGGGCCATTGGCTTAAGTGTTTCGCCACCATCGCCGTGATGGTGACCTTGGTGTATGCACGACCTTATGCCGCCGATCGCGACATGCTGCGTGGCGGCGAAATTTTCAGCTTGTCTGTGTTTGCATTGCTGGGCATGAGCGTCATGATTTCCGGTCAAAACTTTTTGGTTTTGTATTTGGGACTTGAACTGCTCACTTTGTCTAGCTATGCCTTGGTGGCTTTGCGCCGCGACAACACACAAGCCACAGAAGCAGCCATGAAGTACTTTGTGCTGGGCGCCATGGCTTCTGGCTTTTTGTTGTATGGCATGTCCATGCTTTATGGTGCGACAGGTTCTTTGGATTTGGCTACTGTTTTCAAAGTGATTGCCAGCGGTCAAGTCAAACACCAAGTGTTGGTGTTTGGGTTGGTCTTCGTGGTGGCAGGCTTGGCGTTCAAACTCGGGGTTGTGCCTTTTCACATGTGGGTACCCGATGTTTACCAAGGTGCGCCTACTGCAGCCACCCTGATGATTGCAGGCGCACCTAAGTTGGCGGCCTTTGCCATCACCATTCGATTATTGGTCGAGGGCTTGTTGCCCATGGCCATCGACTGGCAGCAAATGTTGGCCCTGTTGGCCATTGCCTCGTTGTTGGTCGGTAACTTGGCGGCCATTGCCCAAACAAACCTCAAGCGCATGTTGGCTTACTCCACCATTGCGCAAATGGGTTTTGTCTTGATCGGCTTAATGTCGGGTGTGGTCAGCGGCAATGCTGCCATGGGCGCCAATGCCTATAGCTCTGCCATGTTCTACGTCGTGGGTTATGTCCTCACCACATTGGCAACATTTGGCATCATCTTGCTGCTGGCTCGTCAAGGTTTTGAGAGCGAAGAAATTACCGATCTGGCCGGCTTGAACAACCGCAGCCCTTTGTATGCAGGCGTCATGGCCATCTGCATGTTCTCCTTGGCAGGCATTCCGCCCATGGTGGGTTTCTACGCCAAGCTTTCTGTGTTGCAGGCCTTGATCGCCTCTGGCCATACGGCCGACATCGCATTGGCTGTGTTTGCAGTGGCCATGTCTCTTGTTGGCGCTTTCTATTACTTGCGGGTTGTCAAGGTCATGTACTTTGATGAAGCCGTCACAGCCACCACAGTCACTGCCGATGCTGATGTGCGAATTGTGTTGTCCCTGAATGGCTTGTTGGTCTTGGTTTTGGGCATTGTGCCTGGCGCCTTGATGTCACTGTGCGCTCGCTCAGTGGCTCAAATGCTGGCCAATTGAGCATGACCGCTCCTTAGTGGGACTCGCATGAAGGTCCTTAACCTCCAGTGCGCCACCATGCACACCTTCGAGGGCTGGTTTGGTTCCGAGGAGGACTACCAATCGCAGCGAGAAAGAGGCTTGGTGGCTTGCCCCATGTGTACGAACACAGAAATACGCAAATTGCCTTCTGCGCCTCGCTTGAATTTGGGTGCTCCGGCACCCAAGCAGTTGAATTCAGAAGCTTCAAATGAGCATCAAGAACCGGATGTTACCAGTGTTGAAGGGCCATTGCATTTGCCCGCCATCCAAAATTCCACCCTTGACCCTGCCAATTCAAACAACCTGCCCGTAGCGCATGCCAATCCAGAATCTATGCAACTCATGCAAGCAGCATGGATGAAAATGGTGAAGCATGTGATGGCCAATACCGAGGATGTCGGCAAAAACTTTGCTGAGGAAGCGCGAAAGATGCACTACGGTGAATCTGAAGAAAGAAACATTCGCGGCAAGGCTTCATTCGAAGAAACGCAAGACCTTCTAGACGAGGGCATTGATGTTTTGCCCTTGCCTGTGCCTGACGCCTTGAAGGGCGGGCTTCAATAAGACGGCTATGCTGGATTCAAGCGCCGTACCAGTCTTTGACGGCGGCTACATACCTTTGCACGCCCTCTGCCACACTGGCGGCTTCTAAAGCACCGTAGGACAATCGTTGGTAGTTGGCCTCTCGCGTGTTGGTCAGGCCAAATGCAAACCCTGGAATGGAAGCTACTTTGAATTTTTCAGTCATGACGCGATTGAATTCAATGGCTTGGACCCCTTC
>CANJJU010000115.1 GCA_947474815.1 Chitinophagaceae bacterium
GAACACTTTTTCTTGTGACCTTCCCGATTTCATCGGGACACTCTAGCCAACTGAGCTAATTCCCCCTTTATTTTAAGAACACTTTTTCTTGTGACCTTCCCGATTTCATCGGGACACTCTAGCCAACTGAGCTAATTCCCCCTTTATTTTAAGAACACTTTTTCCTGTGACCTTCCCGATTTCATCGGGACACTCTAACCAACTGAGCTAATTCCCCCTTTATTTTAAGAACACTTTTTCCTGTGACCTTCCCGATTTCATCGGGACACTCTAGCCAACTGAGCTAATTCCCCTAGGTGGACAAAGATATTTTTTTTGCAACGTATGACAAAAAATGTTTTCTTTTAAGTAGCTTCAATTTTATTGGATAAGCATATTCTTACAATTCTATCATTCAACCTTATTTACTATGATAAAAAGTCTGTTTTTCAGTGTATTGTTTTCAGTCGTGGCTATGATGACAAGTTTTGGTCAACTCCCCCACTTGAAAATGGTGTATGATATTCAAACAACCAAAGTAAAAGATCAAGGAAACTCTGGAACATGTTGGTCTTTTGCAACAAGTTCTTTTTTAGAAACAGAAATCATTAAAAACGGAGGACCTAATATAGATTTATCTGAATGGTTTGTAGTAAGAAATATTTATCCTGAAAAAGTAAGAAATTATGTGAGAACCCAAGGCAATACTTTCTTTACTGCAGGCGGACAATGCCAAGATGTATTATGGGTATTAAAAAATAAAGGCGTTATTACTGAACAATATTATTCTGGACCAAAAGATACCGAGGGCTTTAATTCTGCGGAACTAGATTCAGCTATTAATGATTATGTAAAAACAATCGGAGAAAACGAAGAGCAGAACGTTCATCCAAATTGGGAGAAAGAAGTTGATTCTATCTTAAACGAAAAAATAGGTACCCCTCCTCAAACATTTACCTTCAACAATAAAATAACCAACCCAAAAGCATTAGCCACATTACTTCATTTAAATGCTGATGATTACATACAATTAACCTCTTATACCCATCATCCGTTTTATAGTAGCTTTTGTTTAGAATCTAAATTCAATTGGGCGTATGCCTTGTATTATAACATTCCATTAGATGAAATGATACAATCAATTGATACCGCTTTGTCTAAAGGATATTCTGTTTGCTTCAATACAGATGTTTCAAACACCGAATTCAAAAAAGCCCGGAGAAATGGCATTAGTAGTAAAATGCCTTATGTGAATCAAGAGCGAAGACAAGCATGTTTTGAAAATGGAAGCACCACTGTTGACCACATCATGCACATTACTGGTTTACTGATAGATAGCAATGGAGATAAATATTACAAAACAAAAAACTCCTGGGGAGATGACTTTAATGAAGGCTATTTGTATTTGTCGGAAAATTATATCAGAGAAATGGGCGTAAGTATTCTAGTAAATAAAAAAGCCTACATTTTTAAATGAAGGCTTTAAATATTATTTTAAGTAAGGAACTTATTCTATTGATAGCAGATTTTAATCTCCCCATATTTCACCTTTCCCCTCAACCCATTCTTTTACCAATTGAGTAGTCACAGATTTGGGTCTTTCTAGTGCAAACCCTAGTGCTCTGTCCCAGCACAAGCTAGACAATACTCCCAGTGCTCTTGACACACCAAACAACACGGTATAGAATTCATACTCTACCATTCCATAATGCACCAACAAAGCACCGCTGTGGGCATCTACATTTGGCCATGGATTTTTAATTTTAGCAATAGATTGTAAAATGGGGGGCACCGCTTCATAGATGTTCCAAACCGTTTGCACCAAAGGATCATCAGGCATATGCTTTTTACCAAATTCCATTTGAGCCGTAAAGCGAGGATCTGTTTTACGAAGCACCGCATGTCCATATCCAGGTACCACTTTGCCTTCTCCTAATGTTTTCTTAACGTATTCTTCAATTTGTGCTTTACTAGGAGCGTCAGATCCTATTTGTTCTCTTAATTCAAATATCCATTTAATAACTTCCTGATTGGCTAACCCATGTAAAGGCCCTGCCAATCCATTCATTCCAGCGGCGAAACTTAAATAAGGATCACTCAAGGCAGACCCCACTAAATGCGTCGTATGTGCAGAAACGTTACCTCCTTCATGATCAGCATGTATCGTCATGTACAAACGCATCAATTCTTTAAACCCTTCATCTTCATATCCCATCATATGTGCAAAATTACCAGACCAATCTAGCAATCCATTTGGCTGAATGTGCTCTCCATTTTTATATTTGCGACGATATATGTAAGCCGCAATACGAGGAAGTCTTGCTATCAAATCCATTGAATCATCAAATACTGCATCCCAATATTCTTTTTTATTCATCCCTTTAGCATAACGCTTAGCAAAATGACTTTCTGTTTGCAACGCCATGATAGCCACAACAAACTGAGTCATAGGATGAGTAGACACAGGCAAGGCTTCTATTGTATCAAATACATGATTGGGTACATGGCTTCGTCTTTGCCAAACACTTGTAAGATGATGCACATCATCGTCTGTAGGCAGATCTCCTACAAGCATTAAATAAAACAATCCTTCGGGTAGCGGCTCTGAACCATTGGGAGCCTTGGTTAGTTTTTCTCTTAACTCTGGAATTGAATATCCTCTAAAACGAATACCCTCTTGTGCATCTAGTAAAGAGGTTTCAGTAACAAGACCTGTCATTCCACGCATACCCTGATAAATCTGACTGAGGGTTACCTCTCCTATTTTTTTATCGCCATGATTTTTTAATAACTCTTTTATTTCGCTGGCTGTCTTGTCGGCTTTATCCTTAAACCTTTCTTTTATAATACCCATAATTGATACAATGATTTATTTTTCAAAAAATTGAGCAACATAATAAATTTTAATTCCCTTGATTTCACTATTGAGCAGATCAATCTGGAGGGTTTTTTCTACTAAAATTTGATTACCTAAAATTACGATGTAGCCTACTGTTAAACAAAAGTTTTGAAGGAAAGTTTTGGGTAAGATTGACTTTACTTTGGAGCCTTCTTGTATAAGTAGAAAGCCAGTAGCCCAAAGATGATGTTGGGGGTCCAGGCAGCTAGCCAAGGAGTGAAGTTTCCTTTAGTAGCAAACACGACCGAAAACCGGCTAAACAAAATATAAAAAAAGCTAATAATAACTCCCAAAGCCAAGTGGAATCCACTTCCGCCCCTAACCTTTCTTGAAGCCAAGATGGCTCCTATGAGGGTTAGAATCAGGACTGATACAGGAATGGCATCCCTATTATATCTTTCTATTTGTAAAGTGCCCAACATTTCGGATCCGCGCATTTTTTCCAATTTAATAAACGCATCCAACTCTGGAGTAGTCATCTGATCCTTTAAATAATCATCCTTACGTAAATCCATTGGCTTAAAATTATAGGCCATCAGTCGTTTTGGAGTTAATGTAACAGATTCGTTGATTGCAGCGATGTTTCTTTCAAGTACATTGCTGAGTGCCCATTTTTTCTGAATCGTATCCCATTTAAAGCTTGTTGCTCTCAGATTGTATACCATTTTATTTCCTTCAAAACGTTGTACTGAAAAATTGGATCCCGTCTTTGAAATGGTATCATACCCTTTTATTCCTGCATAAGTATTAGGATCTATTCTAAAATAGATATTTTGTTTGTAGGTAGAATTTTGAAGGCTTGGAGCAAAATTGACATCAACATACTTCTTTTCAAAATCGGCCCATTTGTGATTGGCGTTGGGCACAACATATTGATAGCCGATCCATAGCA
>CANJJU010000116.1 GCA_947474815.1 Chitinophagaceae bacterium
GAGCCATTGGTAGGAAGAACAGCTGGCGTGTTAGATATTAATAGGATAAGCATAAGCAATATTAAAAAAATTGAAATTGTCAAAGGCCCCTCCTCTAGTCTTTATGGTTCTGAAGCAATGGCAGGGGTTATTAATATCATTACTGATAATACATATAAAAAATCACTTGAATTAAATGCACGTTACGGTTTTGGAAATCCAGATAAAGGATGGATTTTGCCCACAGACAAGGAGGCATTTAAAAACATCGATTTAAATATATCAGGAAGCACTCAAATCAATAAGACTGGTATTAAATTTTCTAGCAATGCTTATTATATTGATGGGATTAGTTACAGAATTAATTCAGCTTCAAGAATACCACAACCCATTTGGAGATTAACCAATCAGCTTCAAGTTGACCATCCCTTGTCAAATAAAACAAATCTAAACCTTACTATAAGAAATGGCTACGATTATATAAAACAAGAGTTTGCTGTAAGCAACCTTGGGGCAGTGAGCACTTCTTTTGGACATGAGGCCAATAGCGATTGGAATATAATTCCTACAATCAGTCACACGTTTAATAATAACATCAAATCGATTATTAAATTATATTCTACTCGATATTATGGGCTACAGAAATTATATTTTTCCGATGCTCCTGATAGCAGCTATACCGATGAATTTAAACAACACTTTTATCGCGCTGAAAACCAAACAGATTTTACTTACAACAAAATGAGGTTAACAGTTGGAGCGGGCTATAGTATTGACGAAGCCCAATCTACGAGATATGATAATGTTTCCAATAAAAAAAGAAATCAAATTATTTCAAGTTTTGCACAACAAGAATGGACGCCTAACCATAAATTCACTTTGATTGCAGGGCTTAGATACGATTACAATAAATTATTTGCTGCCGCATTTAGTCCAAAATTAGCGATCAGATACAACCCTTCTAATAAAATCTCTTTAAACGCTTCTATTGGCAGAGGATTCAAGGCTCCCGACTTTAGACAGCTATATTTAAATTTTACCAATAATGCTGCAGGAGGATATTCAGTTTTCGGTACGATTGATGCGGTGAGAATAATTCAAGAGATGCAATCACTTGGACAAATAAGCGATATTAAATCAGATTTCTATAAACTCACTACTCTTACTCCTGAATTTTCAACAGGAATAAACGCTGGAGGATCATTGTATTTGAATAATAATTTACAATTCAATTTTAATCTATTTAGAAATGATATAGAAGCATTGATAGATGTTAGGCAAGTAGCTACTAAAACTAATGGCGCACAGATATTTAGTTACATCAATGTAAAAAATGCTTATACACAGGGAATTGAATGTGATATCAAATGGAAAGCAACCAGCTTTTTAAACATATCTGCGGGATATCAATTTTTATTAACTGCGGATAAAGATGACATTTCAAATATTAAAGCAGGGACTGTTTATACAAGAGGCCCAGATAACATTAGTCGATTATTAACTAGAAGCGAGTATGTTGGGTTGCCCAATAGAAGCAAGCATCTAGCAAATATTAAGTTCAGCTACGAAAATAAAAAAGGCTTTTTTGCGACTTCAAGATTAATGTATCGTTCTAAATGGTATGTAGCAGATACAGACGGAAATGGGTTGTACAATACAACGGATGAATCGGCTAATGGATATTTTTTATTAAATATTTCTGCCGGTAGAACAATCTCTAATTTTATTACAATCAATGCCGGAATTGATAATGTGGCCAATTATAAAGATGTCAATTATCTCCCCACCTTACAGGGAAGAATGATATACATAGGAACAAATATTAAATTAAAATAAAAAACAACACAATGAAAAAAATCACCTTCGCAATCATTTTAGTGTCAGCCATTATTTTCAGTGCATGTAAAAAAGATGCCGTTACCAATGTAGTTGACCCAACTGCTTTCAATGTTTCTGTTGTAGGCAAAATTGTTACAGTTACAAATTTACCAGCAGATACAATTATAGGAATTGGTCTTATGGGACCTTATGGAGCGGGGAAATATACCTTTTTCAGCTTAAGAAGCAATTCAATCATTGCACGTACAGATTCTGCTACTAGCAATTGGGACATTGCCTTTGCAGGAACAAAAATTCTAATCAATGCAGGAACAAGTGGCCCAGGAAACGGCGGTGCTTTTGTTTACACACAAGGTAATTTTGACGCTTTGGCTACTATCCCAGTAGACTCTACATTTTATATTGACAATGCTCCTGCTTCATATGCCATCACTTATGGCTCTGGTAAAGGATGGTATAATTATGATTTCCCCCCTGTTAATATAATTTCGGCTATTCCAGGAAGAGTATTGGTTATCAAAACAGCAGATGGCAAGTATGCTAAAGTAGAAATATTAAATTACTACAAAGGCAATACGACCCCCCTTTCAACTGCAACCGATAGTGTAAAAGCATATGATTCTAGGTATTATAGCTTCCGTTATACTTATCAATCAAATGGCACTACAACATTTTAAACAATTTAGCATTTAGAGTGTTTGTAATAAAACTAAATATATATAAAAGATGGATTTAATTAAAAGTTTAGAATGGCGCTATGCTTCAAAGGCCATGAATGGACAAAAAGTACCACAAGATAAAATAGATAGAATACTAGAAGCTGCTAGACTTTCCCCTACTTCAAGCGGTTTACAGCCCATTGAAATCATGGTGATTACTAACCAAGAATTAAAAGACAAACTAAAAGCTGCCTCCAACAACCAATCAATGGTTTCTGATTGCTCACATTTACTTGTTTTTACAGCTTGGGACACTTACACAGCAGAAAGAATCAATAAAATGTTTGATTTGACTAATGATGTAAGAGGATTTACAAATGAAGGATGGGAGAATTATAGACAATATTTGTTAGGCGCATATCCCTCTAGATCAGCTGAACTAAACTTCCAACATGCTGCCAAACAAGCTTATATTGCTTTAGGCGTTGCTTTGGCCGCCGCTGCTATTGAACAAGTAGACAGTACTCCAATGGAAGGATTTAATGCGGATGAAGTTGATAATATATTAGGGTTAAAAGACAAACATTTAAAAAGTGTTGTTCTATTACCATTAGGTTACAGAGATGCCGAAAAAGATTGGCTAGCCCCGCTAAAAAAAGTAAGAAAAAGTAAAGAAGATTTTATAACTACTATTTAGTTTCAGAGGTTTCAAAAGTTGAATACGTTTAAAGGGTTGAAAAAAACCGTTGAACGAATTAAACCTTAACCTTTTTAAACGCAAAAAACCTTTGAAAATTCAAAGGTTTTTTTTATTCACAAAACTGTAATCGCTTCGCAGTTCCTTTTACTTCTACGAGGGTCGTACTCAAATA
>CANJJU010000117.1 GCA_947474815.1 Chitinophagaceae bacterium
ATTACGGTTGAATTCCCATTAAATGTTATTTGTGCTGTTAGTGGTGTAAGTGGAAGCGGAAAAACAACTTTAGTGAAGCAGTTGTTGTATCCAGCTTTGCAAAAAATAAAAGGAGAATTTAAAGACAAGCCAGGGTTGTTCAGAAGCATCTCTGGTGATATAGATGCTATCAAACAAATAGAGCTAGTAGATCAGAATCCAATTGGAAAATCGAGTAGAAGCAATCCAGTTACGTATATTAAAGCCTACGATGAAATTCGTGATTTGTATTCTCGTCAGCCTTTGAGTAAAATGCGAGGATTCATGCCCAAGCATTTTTCTTTCAATGTAGACGGCGGAAGATGTGATGCTTGTAAGGGCGAAGGAGAGCAAATTGTAGAAATGCAATTTTTAGCAGATGTTCATTTGCAATGTGATGTATGTGGGGGAAAAAGATTTAAAGAGGAAGTACTTGATGTGAAATACAATGAAAAGAACATTCATGATATATTGGAAATGAGTGTTGAGGAAGCCATTGATTTTTTCAAGTTAGATGAAAAGGCAGGCGCTGACATAGCAAAGGCCATTCAGCCACTGAGCGATGTAGGATTGGGATATGTGAAATTGGGTCAATCTTCTAATACATTGAGTGGCGGTGAAGCACAAAGAGTAAAACTTGCTTCTTTTTTAGGAAAAGGAAAATCTCAAGGAAGCATTCTATTTATTTTTGATGAACCTACCACCGGACTCCATTTTCACGACATAAAAAAACTACTCGGATCCTTTAATGCCCTTGTTGAGCAAGGCCACTCCATCATTGTGATTGAACACAATACAGATGTGATAAAAAGTTGTGATTGGGTAATTGACTTAGGGCCCGAAGCAGGCGAAGCAGGAGGACAATTGGTTTTTGCAGGAACTCCAACCGATCTTAAAAAGAAAAAAGTTGGACAGACAGCTCGATTTCTATAATAAAAAATCTTCTCCAATAAATTAACGAAGTGAATTGCTTTCTTTGATAATCTTATTGTCTTTGCTAATGCCTTTTATGGCCAAAAATAAAAAGATCATTACGAATACTTGTAGTAATGAAGTAAGAGAATAAGCCCCTTCAATACATTTTTTCGTTTCCTGATAATAAAGATAAAGTAGTAGTGATTCGAGTAGCATTCCTGCAACACATATGCGTATTTGTAATCCCCTGTTTTTATATAGAAAAATTGCCAATATACTCATTACCGCAATAGAGACGGTTACAATGGTTAGGTAAATATTTTCAAAGCCATTGATAGCAAGGTACTGAGTAATGGTAGCGCTTCCTTCTTTAATTTCACTAATGTTTCCAGTGAAAAAAAAGAACTTCAATCCCGCAAAAGCACAAGCAGAAGCGAGGAGTAGCCAGATAGATTGTAAGCGCTGTATCATATTAGTACGATTTAATGCTGAGTAAATGTATGCTCATTTTACAAACTATTTTAATTCCGGGTAAAGTGGAAACTGCTTCATGAAAGTCTTTACTTCTTCTTTCACTTTTGCAACAATGGTTTCATTGTCGATGTTCATTAAAACTTCATCGATAAAATCCACCACCATTTGCATATCTGTTTCTTTCATGCCTCTTGTTGTAATTGCAGGAACTCCTACACGAATACCGCTGGTTACAAACGGACTCTTGTCATCAAAAGGAACTGCATTTTTATTCAAGGTGATGTGGGCTTTATCGAGTGTTTCTTGTGCTTTTTTTCCAGTAATATTTTTATTTCTAAGATCAATGAGCATTAAATGATTATCAGTACCACCGCTGATAATTTCATACCCCTTAGCCATAAATGCTTTCGCCATGGCTTGGGCGTTCTTTTGCACTTGTGTAATGTAAACAGTAAATTCATCAGTGAGTAATTCTCCGAAAGCTACTGCTTTTGCTGCGATGACATGTTCTAATGGCCCTCCTTGTGTTCCTGGGAACACGGCCATATCTAACAAGTGACTCATCATTCGAATGTTGCCTTTGGGATCTTTTAGTCCAAATGGATTTTCGAAATCTGTTTTCATTAATATAATTCCGCCTCTTGGTCCACGAAGTGTTTTATGCGTTGTGCTGGTAACAAAATGACAATGTTCGAATGGCGAGGAGAGCAATCCTTTTGCAATCAGTCCTGCAGGATGTGCCATGTCACATAAAACAAACGCATTGATTTCGTCGGCCACTTTTCTAATTCTTGCATAATCAATGTCTCTGCTGTAGGCAGAGGCACCACAAATAATTAAAGCTGGTTTTTCTGTTCTAGCTTTTTCTTCAAGCATTTCATAATCAATTAACCCGGTTTCTTTTTTTACACCATAGAAAAAGGGCTTATAAATTTTACCAGAAAAATTTACCGGAGAACCATGGGTTAAATGTCCTCCCATGCTTAAATCAAGTCCAAGTATTTTATCGCCTGGTTGCAATATTGCCATCATCAATGCGGCATTTGCCTGGGCCCCACTGTGAGGTTGAACATTTGCGTAGGCGCAATTAAAAACTTTTTTAACTCGATCGATTGCAATTTGTTCAATTTGGTCTACTATTTCACATCCTCCATAATATCTTTTTCCTGGATAGCCCTCTGCATATTTATTTGTGAGTGAAGTCCCCATCGCTTCCATTACTGGTAAGCTGGTAAAATTTTCACTTGCAATTAATTCAATGCCATTTCTTTGTCTTTCAAGCTCTTGGTCTATCAAATCAAACACCAACTTATCTTTTTGCATATATTATTTTTATACTGCAAATATAAGCCCCCTATTTTAATCAATATATATACTCTATCTACATTTCTATAGAGGGGACAAATGGGGCAATATCTTCATTTCACTCAAAATGTACTAATTTCACTCCCCCAAACGAAGGATAATTCATGAAGGCAATCATACCAGTTGCGGGCGCAGGAACGAAACTTCGGCCGCATACGTACACACAACCAAAAGCATTGATTCCACTTGCGGGGAAAACCATCCTTAGTGTTATAGTGGATCAACTTAAAGAAGCAGGCATTACTGAGTTTGTTTTTATCATTGGATATTTAGGCGAAAAGATTAGAGATTATGTGACGATCAACTATCCTGAATTAACATGTCATTTTGTAAATCAAGTTGACAGGCATGGTACAGGCCATGCGGTGGCACTTACCAAGGAAATCATTAGAAATGATGAAGTTATTATTGTACTAGGGGATACAATTGTAGAGTGTGATCTTAAAGAAGTCTTGGATTCTCCTTATTCAATGTTGGGAGTAAAAAAGGTAGATGATCCAAGAGCCTTTGGAGTAGCCGAAATTGAAGAAGATGGTTTTATTAGTCATGTAGTAG
>CANJJU010000118.1 GCA_947474815.1 Chitinophagaceae bacterium
AGGAATCTGCTGTACACGGGCGTCACGAGGGGGAAGAAGCTCGTCGTCCTCGTGGGACAGAAAAAAGCAGTAGCCATGGCCGTGCGAAACGTAGCGGGACGGCGGAGATGGTCGAAACTCAATGAGTGGCTTACCTTAAGCATTTGAGTGCATATAATCATTTCTATTAAAAGTCTCGATAAAAACACAATTTGACACCTCATTGGTCTGATGGCAATCTTGATTGTCAAAGAAAAGATACATGTTGAGGAAACGCATGCGGGCGCTCATCCTGATTATTGGTCTGTGTCTGGCCTTCTCACAGACCGCGCGTGCTAACCCGGTAGAAGATTTTTATCGTGGGAAGACATTAACAATCTTTATTGGTTATGGTGTTGGCGGGGCCTATGATCTCTACGCACGAACCATAGGAAAGCATTTAGGAAGACAAATTCCCGGCCGACCTGCGATACAATATTCTAATATGCCAGGAGCGAGCACCATGGTGCTGGCGAATTACCTGGCAAGGGTGGCCCCTCCGGATGGCCTGCAAATCGGAGCCGTCAATTCTGCGCTTCTTTTTGATCCGCTATTTACGGGACCAGAGACCAAGGCCCATTTCAAAGGGCCTGATATGGCGACGATTGGCAACGCTGCAAGTTCCGCCGCTGTTCTTTTCACCTGGAAAGACTCAGGAATTGAAAAATTTGAGGACCTCTACAAGAAAGATCTTGTCATCGGCGCCATGACGAGAACCGGAGACACCTATATAATTCCTGCAGCTATAAAAAAAATTCTTTCGCTCGATCGGCTTAAGATCGTTACGGGATATCCTGGGACGCGTGAAGCGGCTATGGCTCTCGAACGAGGAGAGATCACCGGTCGAGTTTGGGATATGGACGGAATTCGATCTACCAAGCCGCATTGGTTGACGGACAAGCAAATCCATATCATCGCGCAGTTGGCGCGCGAAAAAATGCCTGAAGTATCTCCTCTCGTCCCCTTAATCATGGACTTTATTCCACAGGAAGAAGATCGAAAGGCTCTGAATGTGATTTTTCTTTCCACGCTCATGGCGCGGCCTTACATTGCTCCTCCGGGCACACCTGACGACAGATTACAGGCCCTGCGAAATGCTTTTATGGCAACAATGAACGATCCATTGTTTTTGACCGATGCCGAGAAGGTTGGCGCTACCATCAGTCCGATGTCTGGAGAGGATATGAAAAGTCTTGTCGATGACGCCTATCGCCTTTCCCCGGAGGTGATCAAGCGGGTAAGAGAACTGACTGCAGAATGATTGTAGTCGATTATGATTAAATACTGAGGGATATTTCCCATGCATGCTGACAATGCAAAGCTCAAGATAGTGATCATAGGCGCGGGTATCGGGGGCCTATCAGCTGCCTATTGTCTTCGTAAATATGGATTCGACGTACACGTTTATGAACGTGCAAAAGAACTGGGGGAATTTGGCGCAGGTCTGCAAATAGGCCCCAACTCTGTAAAAGTATTCCGCGCCATTGGTCTTGAAGACGAATTAAGAAATTGCACATTCGAACCGCACACCCAACTATCCATTCATGGCGTTGATGGCACCATGCGCTTTTGTGATCCAATGAAAGGTGCAATAGAAGATAAATACGGCGCGCCTTATCTAATGGCTTTCCGACCAGATTTACACCGGCTTTTTTGCGATCGGATACCTGCTTACAGAATTCATCTCGACAAAGAATGCATCGGTGTCGATTCAGTCGATGACAGTGCAACTGTAAAATTCTCAGATGGCGAAACCATCAGAGCTGATATTGTAATCGCCGCCGATGGTATCAAATCGGCGATCCGAAAGCAGTGCTTTGGCGCTGACAAGCCTGAGTTTACAGAAATGATAGCTTGGCGTGCAATCGTTCCTGCGTCTGCAGTACCGCGAACTGTCGGCCCGAACAACGAGGTAAAGATCGATCAAAACGACTATTTCGGTTGGATCGGTTGGAATGGGCATGTCGTTTGCTACCCAATCGGCGATGGCTCGCGCGTAAACATCTTTGCTGGTCATCATTCAACGGACTGGATGGAGGAATCGTGGTCTATTCCTTCGAATGCTGATGAGATGATTTCCGCCTATACAGGGTGGAATTCCTCGATGCTAAAAATGTTTGAGCATGTCACACACTGCTATAAATGGGGAATTTTTGATCGCACGCCTCGTCTTGAGTGGCGACTAAATACCGTCCTCCTTTTGGGTGACGCAGCCCACCCTACAATGCCCACCCTGGCGCAAGGAGCAAATATGGCCATCGAAGATGGCTATACCATCGCAAGGTGTTTGGACAAATATCGTGATAATCCTAAGACCGGGTTGGCCGAATTTGTTCGTTTACGTCAACCTCGTACTGCTAGAATCACATTACAAGCGCGACAACAGTTCAAAAATAACCTCCTACGGCCACCACCTCCAACGATTCCTCGCGACTGGATCTTTTCATTTGACCCGACAGCTGGATTTTAGGAGTTCCTTTGTGCGAAGGGTGACCAATAGCAACCAAATGCTCAGCCGCAGGGCTTCCGGCAATGTCCACCATCAAACACTTTGAGGCGACCGAGGCATTTGCAAATAGAGGCGCGCCGCACATATGAAAGCGCTGGACTCCAAAGACTGAAGCGAGCGATATTAGACGATTGGACAACTGATGGAATTTGGGATCTTCGATCACCTTGACCGTGGCGGCGCAGTCCTGAAAGACTGCTACGACATGCGCCTGAAGCTTATCGAGAGCTATGATCGCGCCGGTTTCTACGGCTATCATGTGGCCGAACATCACTCGACCCCGCTGGGTCTGGCGCCCAGCCCAAGCCTCTTCCTTTCGGCCGCTGCCCAGCGCACGCAACAACTCAAGCTTGCGACCCTCGTCTACGCCATGCCCTTGCATCATCCCCTGCGGTTGATCGAGGAGATCTGCATGCTCGACCAGATGAGTGGCGGGCGGTTCGAGATGGGTTTCGGCCGGGGCTCTTCACCCATCGAACTCGAATATTTCGGCGTCGACCCCGCAGACTCCGCCCGCGACTATGCGGAAGGCCTTGAGGTGATCCTGCAAGGCCTGCGGGAGCGCACGGTCAACGCCCAGACGCGCGCGCGCGACATCCATGACGTGCCCATGGAACTGGCGCCCATTCAACAGCCGCATCCCCCGATATGGTACGGCGTACATTCCCTTGAAAGCGCCCAGAAGGCTGCGCTTGGCGGCTTCAACATCGCCTGCAACGAACCGGC
>CANJJU010000119.1 GCA_947474815.1 Chitinophagaceae bacterium
GAGCACGACCTTGCCAAGGTCGGGGTGGCCGGTTCGAGCCCGGTCTTCCGCTCAGCAGTTCTTCCCGACAATGTCGGGATTTTTTTTCACTATCATACTCGGGTGGTGGAACTGGTAGACACGCAGGACTTAAAATCCTGTTCGCAGTAATGCGAGTGACGGTTCAATTCCGTTCCCGAGTACAACAAAACCCCGCAATTGCGGGGTTTTGTGTTTGAGGGGCTTAAAGAGTTAAAGAGTGGAAGTTTCTTTGTAAATATTAATTAGGATGCTATTTATTTTTTCTGAAAATTTGGTTAACTTTATTTTTAGTATCTAAAATTATTTTATGAAGAAAATTACTTTGTTCATATTTTTTTCTTGTGTTGTTTTTTTGATGGGTCAATCACAAAATACGGCGAATAATGATGGCGCTTTCCCAAGTGTAAAAATTGGGAACCAAATATGGTCAACAGAAAATCTTAGTGTTGTTACTTTTAGAAATGGGGATGTTATTCCTGAAGCTAAAACAGCTAAAGAATGGGAAACCTATGGAGCTGCAGGAGAAGCTGCCTGGTGTTATTATGATAAGGATAGTGTTAATGGAAATAAATACGGAAGATTATATAATTTGTATGCAGTGAATGACCCACGAGGATTATCTCCTAAGGGTTGGCATGTTCCTTCAGATGTAGAATGGTCAACACTAGAAACTTATTTAGGAGGGACTTCGGTAGCTGGGGTAAAAATGAAATCAAATAAAGGATGGAAAAAAGAGGGGAATGGTACCAACAGTTCAAATTTTTCAGCTCTTCCTGGTGGCTTCAGAAGTAATAATGGGACATTTATTAATATTGGCAGCAATGGTTATTGGTGGAGTTCTCCAGATAATGGTTCAACACTCGCTTGGTGTCGGAATCTCAACTACGACAATACTAGTGTAGGTAGACGCAACAACGTTAAATCCGGCGGATTTTCTGTTCGGTTGGTGAAGGATTAGAGCTATTCTATGAATCAAAACCAGTCAGTAATTTTATCTCATTGCGATATAAGATAATTTTTTTGTCATTCTCTAATTGTTTGAGCAGTCTCGATATTACTACTCTGGAAGTGGCTAATTCATCTGCAATTAAATAGTGCGATCCTTTAATGACACTAGATCCCGTATGGCGTTTTTTTTCTTTTAAATATCCAATCAACCGCTCATCTAATTTATGAAAGGCAATGCTTTCAATTGATTTCAGTAGTTCAGTAAATCGCTCGTTGAAACTTCGCATTATATAATTCTTCCAACTTGGATAGGTGCAAAGCCATTCGTCTAATTTTACATGAGGGATAGCGATAATTTCTACGTCGTCTTCTGCAATCGCTTTTACCTCGCTCTTTTTTGCTTCCAAACAACAGCTGTAGGCCATTGAGCAACTTTCATTGTTTGAAAGATAGTATAACAATATCTCGTTATTATTATCGTCTAGCTTTAAGATTTTAATGGATCCTTTTAAAATAATGGGCATCATACGGATATACTTTCCATAATCCATAATCAAATCTCCCTCTTTGAAACTTTGCACGGTTCCAAATTGCTCAATTTCTTTGAGTAATGCAGGTTCGAATAAATGGCTTAAGCTTTGAAGATCCATAGGTAAATTAAAAAATGGTTATCATGTTCTTTTGTAACATCAAATCTACTTTATTAATTTACATATTGGGAGTCATAATGGTCATCTTTCTCAAAAGAATTAATTGGTTAGCTGAGCTACATTTTGCCAAGGTCCGCCATTTACAACGTTTGTTATCCCATTTGCTTCTAAAATAGCTTTTGCCTGGCCGCTTCTACCGCCGCTTTTACAAAAAACAATGATGTTGTTTTTGTTTTTAAATTTTGATAATTGAGAAGGCACAGTACCAAGAGGTATATTGACAGCTCCTTTAGCAGAACCACCTGCGTATTCGCCCGGTTCACGCACGTCTACCAGAAATGCACCTTGCTCGATAATGTCTTTTAAGTTTACACTATTTCCGCTGCCGAATAAATTGGATAAAAAACTCATGTTGTTGATTTTTATTGGTTTAAAAATTTATTTATTATTTCTACTAATCCCTTTTTTGGAATCACCCCACTTTGTCTCCATAATACTTCTCCCTTTTTAAAAAGTATCAGGGTGGGAACTCCCTGAACTTGAAATTGACTAGCTGCTTGTGGATTTTTATCTACGTCTACTTTTACTATCGTTGCTGTTTCTCCTATTTCTTGTTTTACGTCTTTTAAAATTGGCCCCATCATTTTACATGGGCCGCACCATTCTGCAAAGAAGTCTACTAAAACAGGTTTGTCTGATTGTATGATTTGATTGAATGTCATAAGAATCATTTTATTTCTTAAAAATATTGACAATTAGTCCGCCCATTATTCCGCCATATAAACTCATGTAATATGGATTAGATTTGATAAGGCATTTCCCATTTGAGCATCCAATAAAATTCCAATATAAAAAACCTGCAATGCCCCCTAATAGTATGCCTAACAGGGTGATTTTATTTTGGGTTAATAACTTCTTCATATACGATTTCTGTTGAGTTGTTTGTTGATTTGGCTTTAGGCGAAGGGCAGCTATTTACACTGCAACAGCCTGTATTAAACAAGGCCATGATTGAAAAAAGTGCCGCTGCGATACCCAGGAATAAATCATTTACCATAAACGCCTGAATAAGCATCATGATTCCTAATCCCAATCTGATTGCTCTGAAAAAAGTCCAGTTTATTAATATTTCTTTCATTTTTATTGTTTTGATGTTTCGTGAGTTTAATAGGATATTTCTATTGTGTATTTTTTTAGGATGCAAGCACTTTACTTTGACAAATAAAATCAGTTCTTGGAATAGCTGTTTCGCTGATTGCTTTAAAACCGCCAGCTACCTCTGTAAAATTTCTATATCCTCTTGCCTGTAAAATACTTGAGGCAATCATACTTCTGTAGCCTCCCTCACAATGCATGTAAAAATGTTCTGCTGGATCAATGTCTTTAATCCAATCATTAATACTGGCTAAAGGGCTATTAAAAGCATCTTCAATATGTTCGGCTGCATATTCTGAAGCTTTACGAATATCAAGAACTTTGTCTATCTCAATTTGAAGATTGGAAGCAAATTGTTGAGGTGTTATTCTGTCAACCACATCTGCTTTTTTTCCAGAAGCTAACCAAGCCAAAAAGCCTCCTTTTAAATGGCCTACAATATGATCAAATCCTACA
>CANJJU010000120.1 GCA_947474815.1 Chitinophagaceae bacterium
ATTAACTTGTTAAAAAGTAGTAAAACTAAACGACTATACAAATGATGGATGTTTAGTCGTTGAGGCCTTTAGACGACCAAACAACTTAACGCCTCAACAACTCAACGCCTCAACAACTCAACAATACTATATGAAACAATATTCACTTTTATTTCTTCTCGCCCTAACTACCAATCTTGCATTTTCTCAAACCGTAACATTGCTATCCAGCGGCACTAAAACATCCTTAAGAGGATTGAGTGTAGTGGATGACAATACTGTTTGGGTAAGTGGCAGCAATGGAACAATAGGCAGAAGTACGGATGCGGGAAATCATTGGGAATGGAAAAAAGTAAAAGGATTTGAGCAAACGGATTTTAGAGACATTGAAGCGTTTGATTCCAATACTGCTGTTATAATGGGAATTGATTGTCCGGCTAGAATATTGAAAACAACAGATGGGGGCAATAGCTGGAAAATTGTTTTTGAAGATACTACCAAAGGCATGTTTTTGGATGCGATGGATTTTGAAAACGATCAATCAGGAATAGTAATTGGAGATCCAATAGATGGAAGATTATTTATTGCACGTACAACCAATGGAGGAAATAGTTGGGAAAAAGAGCCGTTGAACAAAAGACCTTTGCTTGATAGCGGGGAAGCTTGTTTTGCTAGCAGCGGCACCAATGTTAGACTCTACCAAGGAAAGGCATATTTTATTACTGGGGGCATGCGAGCCAATTTGTATTATGATGTAAATAAAATAAAACTACCCATTAACCAAGGAACTGAAACAACCGGAGCCAATTCCATTGCCATAAAAAATAAGCATACATTTATCATTGTAGGTGGCGATTTCAATACAAAAGATTCCACTACTCAAAATATTTCCCTTACCAACAATGCGGGCAACACATTTTCACTCTCCACTACTCCCCCACATGGATACAGAAGTTGCATTGAATATTTAAATAAAAATAATTGGATTAGCTGCGGAATAAATGGTGTTGACTATACGAAAGACGATGGGAAAACTTTTACCCTCATCAGCAACACAGGATTTCATGTATGTAGAAAAGCGAAGAAAGGCAATGCGGTTTATTTTGCGGGAGGTGGAGGAAGGATAGGTTTTTTTAAACTTTGAAAAAGTTTAAAAAAACCGTTTAAAACGTTTAAAGTTTAACCTGCCTGCCGGCAGGCAGGGGTTTAATGTTAAATCCATCAGACTTCATAACTATAAGTTTAAAATCTCTTTTTCTCTCAGTGATTTTACAAAGTAGTAGCATTTTTAATTGTATAGTTTTGGTGAATGGAGCTGTCATTGATTGCATCAAAATTGAATATATCAGAGGACATAGAGTTATTCTTGATGTTGATATCGCCGAATTGTATGAAGTTCAGAATAAAGTCCTAAATCAGGCAGTAAAGCGCAATTCTAGAAGGTTCCCAAAAGATTTCGCCTTTAAATTAACGCAGGAAGAATTCGAAATCTTGAAGTCACAAACTGTGACTTCAAGATGGGGCGGCAATAGAAAGCTCCCTACTGCATTCACAGAACACGGGGTTACAATGTTAGCCAGTGTCTTAAATAGCACCAGTGCAATTACGATGAGCATTGCAATAGTTAGAGCATTTGTAATTATTAAGAAAACCATCTTAGATTTCTCCAGTATCACGGAGCAAATCGAGTTACTTAAAACGCGTATGGGAGAACACGACGATCAACTACAATCCATTTACGATACTATTGAAAACTTACTAGATCAAAAGATTGAAGTGCAAAAATGGGAAGAACGAGAAAGGATAGGTTTTTTGAAACTATAATTCGTTCAAAACGTTCAAAATTCAAGGTTTAACGTTTAGTAGGTTTGATGATTATTAATACGTTGAACCTTAAACCTTGAACGCCTGCCGACCGGCAGGTTAAACCCGCGCTCCGCGCGTCAATTAAGGCTCCTAAAATCAACTGGCACCAATTTACTCACTCCTGCTTCTTGCATGGTAACGCCATAAATTACGTCAACCGCACTCATGGTCATTTTATTATGCGTAACAATGATGAATTGAGAGTTTTCACTGAACTGTTTGATCATATTGGTAAACTTACCTACGTTGGCATCATCCAATGGAGCATCAACCTCATCCAATATACAGAAAGGAGCAGGTTTAATCAGATAAATAGCAAACAACAACGCGGTGGCTGTTAAGGTTTTTTCTCCTCCACTCAACTGACCTATACTGCTCGGGCGTTTGCCTTTAGGCTTCGCTACAATATCAATACCTGTCTCCGCTAAATTTTCAGGATCCACCAAAATCATATCGGCTGTATCTTCTTCTGTAAACAAGGCCTTAAATACCTTTTGGAAGTTTTCTCTAGTCTTATTGAAAGTATCTAGGAACTGCTGATTGGCAGTAGCTTCTACTTCTTGAATGGTTTGCATGAGACTATCCTTCGCCGTTACCAAATCATTCTTTTGCTCTAGAATAAATTCGTAGCGTTTTTTCATCTCTGTATACGCCTCAATAGCAGTAGGATTCACTTCTCCAATGTTTTCAATCCGCTTCCTCATTCTTTCGTTCTTCTCTTTCAATTCTTCTAATGGAGTATCTGAAGTTCTTGGCTCATCGATGATTGCATCCAAATCAACCTTAAACTCTACATTCAATCTTTCTTTCATTCCGGCCAACTGCAACTTAAGATCAGTCAATCTGTCCTTGATTTCATTCAATAGATGATCGATGCCTTCTTTTGATTTTTGTTTTAAACGCAGTTCACTTTCTTTTTCTGCTAATTCGTTTCTTAAATTATAATAAGCCTGATCGGCTTCATTTAAATTCTTTTCTTCTAGTTCTTTGGTTTGAAGCATTTGAACCACCATCAATTCCAATTCCTTTAAGTTAATATCAGTCTCTTCAATACTTGCTGCAGCTTCTTCCAATTGAGCTCTGCTACTTTCTACTTGAACAGATAAATCTTGTAATTGATTAGATTTGAATTCAAGTTCTTGCTTAAGAGAAATTAATTTACTTTGTTGCTTGGTTGCTTGCAAATTCCCTTCATTATAGGCAGCATTAGATAAATTATACTCTTGCTCAGCAGCGGCATAATCTTGTTCAACCAATTGCATTTTAATTTGCAATTCTTCGAGCTGAACATTGCAATTAGTCAACTCTTCTCTTGTACTTGCAATA
>CANJJU010000121.1 GCA_947474815.1 Chitinophagaceae bacterium
CCGGCAATGTACCGACGCATGCTGTAACCGTCTTTGAATCCTTCAAGTTTGAACTCCTTGCCCACCAAAGCGCCAACGAAAGAACCCACAAAAACACCTGGCAACAAACCAAACTCAAAACCAATTTTGGGTGCGGGAGATTGAAGCACTCTCATCAGCCATTCTGCTGAGGGGCCGCTGAAAGTGAGACCTTGAATTTGGATCGGTTCAAAAGAATTGTGGGCAACCCATTGCGTGAAACCCCAAGCCATGGCCACTGAGAGCCCCGTCCCAATGCCTCCGATCCACAATCCAAATGGCTTCGTTACGCTTCGGCTTCCGAAATAAACTGCCAAAAACAAACATAAGAAGCCAAGCACCAAACCGGTCATGTGGCCAGTCCCAATCAGAGCCAGCAAATCTCTACCAGGACCACCCTCTATGGTTGAAAGTTCACTGATTGCAATTCTGGCGGGCATCAAAGCACCTGACAAACTGGATTGGGCAGCGACCGCAAAAATCAATCCAGAAAGTAATGCGCGCAAATTTCCATTGGCAGAAAGAATCAGCAATCGGCTTGCACAGCCACGCGTAAGAATCATACCAACACCAAACAACAGGCCCCCTATCATGGCGCCAGACAAACTGCCTCGTGCTGCAATTTGTCGTGCCCCGTTGCTGTCAAGAAGGCCCCATAAAACCAAGGCTTGCGTTCCAATCACGGCGGCAGAGAAAGCCAATAACCAAATGGAAAGCTTGTCTTTAAAATGTCCGTGCCAGAAATCAATCACAGCGGCACGCAGGCAAAATTTGGAGCGCTGGGCAAAGAAGCCAAACAACAGACCAATGGCAGCTCCGCCAAAGGCCAGTAAATTTCCTTCGCCATAAACTTCTAAAAGTTCACTGAGTGCAATGCTCACTGTTCGCTCTTTTCATATCAGTCTTAACTAATATAAATGTAATCAGTCTGACTGCAGATGCAATTGACTTGTGTCAAACCCCGTGAAGCCAATCAAGGGTCAAGTTCAAGTGGGTGCGCCAATAGACTTCAAAAATTGATAGGTCATTGCGGCACCAGCAATGATCGAAATGAGCGTGAGCCAAGCTGTATCTGAAAAAACGACCCCGCCAGACATACCCGCCCCAACGGTGCAACCACCTGCTAGCACGGCGCCAAAGCCCATCAAAATAGCGCCGCTAAGGTAGTGGCCTAATTTGTTTTCAGTTTGAAAACCTTCGAATTTAAATTCACCAAACAAAACTGACGCGATGAGTGATCCGACAAAAACACTGGGCAGCAAGCCAGCGTCAAATGCAAATTTTGGGGCTGTATCAGTGTAAAGAACACGGGTAAGCCATTCTGCTGAAGGGCCGCTAAAGGAGAGTCCTTGAACAGGAATGGGCTCAAAAGATGCACCGGCAACCCACTGGGTGAACAACCAACCCATTGCAATTGCCAAGCCCACAAAAATGTTGCCCAAAATAGATGCTTTAGCTTGACCAGCAGTTGCCTTAAATCGCCACACTGCTACGGCCAAGAATATCAATCCGATGAACAAACCAGCCCATGCCGATACGCCCAAAAAATTCAACACATTGCGCTGGACACCCCCATCAATGGGCCACCATGAAGCGATATTGAGACGGATGGGTGCCAACGCACCCGAAATTGTGGCTTGAACAGTGACAGCAAAAACCAAACCAGAAATCCAAGCACGTAAATTGCCGTTGGCAGAGAGAATGATCAAGCGACTGGCGCAACCGCGCGTCATGATCATGCCGATACCGAACATCAAGCCACCCAAAACAGAACCAGAGACACTTCCCAAAGAACCTAGGTGGCGCGAACTCTCAGGCTTTAAAAAGCCTAGGCTGATGGCCAATTGAACGACAAGGACTGCGCTTGCGAATGCAAGCATCCAACCTGCAAATCGCTGGCGCCATTCCCCTTCACAACATTCAATGACTGCCGCACGTGCGCAAAACTTAGACCGTTGTGCACTGAAGCCAAACAGAAGTCCAATCAAAGCCCCACCGATAGCAAGCACCCAGTGATCGCCATAGCTTTCAAGCAGAGTTGCGATGTTCACAAAGTTCCCCAATAATTCACTTATGACTGATATAGACTCTAGGCAATGACCTCCCCATAAGGCCTGCATTCTTTATCAGCTAAATATGTAAAGCCTTAGATTGTCGCTTTTTTTGTAGCACTCAGCCATGTCCACCAATTTCACACCCGCCATGCCTTCCTTCAGGCGAAGAACTTGCCTCTCCAGGCTAGGAATAAGCCTGCTTGGCGGCATGGTTTTTAAGCCCTTCAGCGCAATGGCTGTACCTGTCCAATTGCCTGCAGCTCAATCCTTGCTGGATGAAATTAACAAAGCTTCAAAATCCAAAGACCCTTTGATCGTGATGGTCAGCTTGGCAGGATGTCCATATTGCAAGATGGCGCGCGAAAGTTATTTGGGGCCAATGCACAAACAAGGATTTCCCATTGTGCAAGTTGACATGAGAAGTGATTTTCCTGTCAGAGGTTTAACAGGGCAATTGCAAACGCACGACCAATTGGTCAAACAGTGGCGTGTCAGCATTGCACCCACACTGATTTTCTTAGGCCCTCAAGGGCAAGAGTTGGTAGATCGAATGGAAGGCGGCTACTTGCCTGATTTTTATGGTTCTTATCTAGAAGAAAGAATTGCAAAAGCTAGAATCATCTTGCGCAACTGAGCCTCAAAAAAATTCACGTCTGATGCTGTGTATCGGGAAATTACCTACCCATCTCAACAAGCTCGACTTACAGAAATCGACTTGATTTAAGTTAAATTAGTGGATGGTTATATATTCAATTTTCAGAGATCCACATGAACTTTAAAACTGCCACTATTGCTCTTGCTTGCTTGCTTTCCGTTCCTGCTTGGGCCAACATGGACTTGGCCAAGAAGAACGTCTGTATGGCTTGCCACAATGTGGATAAAAAACTCGTTGGTCCCGCTTACCAAGACATTGCCAAAAAGTACGCCGGTCAAAAAGACGCTGCCGCCAATTTGGCCAAGAGCATACAAGCTGGCGGATCAGGCAAATGGGGCCCAGTACCAATGCCACCACAAGCTGCCCTGTCAGATGCAGACGCAAGCATATTGGCCAA
>CANJJU010000122.1 GCA_947474815.1 Chitinophagaceae bacterium
AAAACCATTCTTGCATTAAGCATTCCAAATGCGCCAGTTTTCTTCTGCCTGAATTAAAAGCATTTCATGCCCATTTTTCACGGTCGCCCCCTGTCTCATTCCATTTTGTAAAAACAAGGTGTCGAGTGGATTATAAATAAGATCGTACAACAAATGATTCTTCCCAATAAATTGATAAGGGATGGCAGGTTGTTCCTTTTCATTGGGAAACATTCCTACAGGAGTGCAATTGACAATTACTGTATACTGATTTAACATAGCCTCATCTATTTCATTGTATCCAACAGTTCCAATAGCCTTCTCACTTTTACTGGTAACCAATAAGTATTTCATATTCAATTTATCCAATACATATTGAACGGCCTTTGAAGATCCTCCCGTTCCAAGAACGAGCGCCTTTGTATGGTGCAACTTCAGCAAGGGACGAAAAGTCTGTTCAAATCCAATTGCATCTGTATTGAATCCTTTCATAGTAGAACCTACAAATGAAATACAATTAACTGCCCCTATTTTTTGTGCAACCGAATCTAATTCATGTAAATAAGGTAGGATAGATTCTTTAAAGGGTATTGTTACTGCAAGGCCTAAAAGACTATTGTGATTACTAATCAAATCTGGGAACCCTTGTACTTCCTTAAGTGGAAATAATTCAAAGAGGCAATCTTTGATTGCCTCTTTGTTAAACTTTTCAGTAAAATATTTTTTTGAAAAAGAATGGCTAAGCGGATAACCAATTAAACCATAAAGCTTCATGAGAATAATTATTTATTAAGATACAATTCAAAAGTATCACCTCTAAGTCCTATTCTCATTGCTTCTAACGCAATTACTTCTGATGGGGCAATGTTACCTAAGTTTACATTACATCCGATTAATTCCAAGAAGTACAATTGCTGAGCTTTTTGAGGTGCTTCCCACAAAATATTTTCTGCTGGAATTTGAGTTAAGATTTCTTGTACCAACCCTTCTCTCACTTCTCCCGAGCCACGATAAATCCCTACATTACCCGCCTCTCTTGCTTCTGCAATTACATAAGAAGATCCTGCATTCAATTCGGCTTGCATCAACTCTATCCATTTGTATGGAGGAATGATATGGGCCGCATCCTTACTTCCTACTTCACTCAATACAACGCCATGCTTACAAAGCTTTTCTATATAACCGCACTTTTCTGCATGTGGAATGGTGATAGAACCATCACTAACTTCCATATAGCTCACTCCAAAATCTTTACACACTTTGATATAGTCTTCAAATTGATTTCTAATTAAAAAAGCTTCAAACAATGTGCCTCCAAAATACACAGGCATATCATAAGAACGATATACTTCTAGTTTCTCTTTTAAATTAGGGGTAACAAAAGCTGTTCCAAAGCCAAGTTTTACTACATCTATATGTGGCTGACCAACACTCATTAAATTTTTGGCCTCCTGTATACTTAGGCCTTTATCCATGACCATGGTGATGCCACTCTTGCGAGGCTTTGCTGTTCTGTCGGGAATTTGACTAAGATTAAAATTCATTGGATGGTTGTTTTTCAACTGCAAATATATTTAAAGACGCCCATATTAGAGGTTATAAATTATATTCGGGGGGCTATTTGCGGGATTTGCTTTTTTTATATTTGGCCAACAATTCTACTATTTGTTGGTTTTGTAAAAGAGAGGGGTTGATTTCAATAAATTGTTTGATAAGTTTTGCATTGGCTACCAAAGCGTGCTCTAAATAAATCAATGCTTCTTTAGAACGACCCAAGGCAAAAAGAAAAGCACTTGTATAAAAAACAAAAATGGGCTTCGAATCTGTTTGTTCAAATGCTACTGAAGCATAGTCTAGTCCTTCTTCATACAATTCGCCTTTATACAAGCATTTGAGCAACTCCATCCATCCAATCATATTCTTTGGCTTTACTCTAACTACATTTCCCAAATGAACCACCGCATCATTAATATTGCCTAATTCTAAATAACAACGACCCAATGCTAAGTTATAGTCTGGTTGCATTGCATTTGATTTAAGCGCAGTTTGAAGCGACTTAATTGCATTGTGCCAAATACCCTCGTTCATATAAGTACAGGCAATTTTATAATGCATTTGATTGTCTTCTGCATTAAGATGACTTGCTTTCTTATAGTTTGAACGGGCTTGAGAAAAACTACCGAGCTTATCATAGCAATGCCCTATGGCTTCATATATCACCGCTTCTGGCCTAGCTAAATCAACTACCTTTTCTAATTCTTCAATCGCTTCTTTGTATTTTCTTAGTTTAATAAAAGCATCGCCCATATTGCGATAAGCATAATCAAATTTATCATCAATGGCTACTGCATATTGATACGCATCGATGGCTTTTTCATATAATTTTATCCCTTGATAAGCGGCTCCCAAGTTAAACCATGCCAATTCACTAAAAGGGTGTTGTTCAATGATGCGTTGATGTAATTTTATCCCTTCTTCGTTTCTTCCCGTGAAATCAGTCCAGAAACAAATTTTATATAGCGCCTCTTCATTAGTAGGATCATCTTGTAAAATCATTTTGAGACAATCAAACACTTTTTCAAAATTTTCATAATCGTCATACACATCCGCTAGTTCGAAAAGCAAGTCTACTCTTTCCTCTCCTTCAAACAATGAAACTGCCTCCTTTAGCAATACTGAAGCTTCTTGTTGGTCGTCGAGAGCCAGCAATGCATCCATTTTAATAACATATAGCGCAGCATCTGAGCTATCTAATAAGGCTGCTTGCTCAATCACCTGCAATGATTCTTTATACTGATGAAGGGAAATAAGCACATCTGCTTTTTTTATTAACAGCGCAGCAGAATAAGCATATTGCTGAATCGCATAATTGACGGCCTCCAAAGCATTTGAATGTTGTTCTTTTTCAATAAAATAATCCAGGATTCGATGAAAGCCATCCTCTTCAATAAAGGCATAGCTTTTCCCCGATTTTAAGTTGGCAAACTGTTGCAACAGCTCCCTCAATTCTTCTCGATCTTGCCTGTATGGATTTTTACTCATTGACTTATATGTTATTGTAATTTAATACAAAAAGCCCTGAATACGAAATTTTAAAGCTGATTTCCTACAGGAATA
>CANJJU010000123.1 GCA_947474815.1 Chitinophagaceae bacterium
CGGCGCCTTATAAGAAAGAATGGGAGAATGAAGTGGTGGAATGGGTGATATAGTACTTATCGTTCAAGTCGTCTGCCTAATGGCAGACTGGTTAAAATCGTTCAACGTGTTAAACCTTAAACATTAAACCTTGAACCTTTAAAAATTCCACTCTCTATGACCAAGGTGTTTTTCAAATAATTTTCTGTTGGAAGGATTTGTGAGGGCAGCGAGATGACGATCGTGATGAAGATCGGTGCCTATGTAGGAGATTAAATCATTTTTTAATAAATATTCAGACACTTTTGCGGCTTCTTTACCGTAGTATCCTGTAAGAGATAATATATTTAATTGAAGAGAGAATCCCAACTCAACCAATCGATGAAATGCTTTGTTATTCCCGTAATAATAAGGATACCTTTCGGGGTGTGCTAAAATTGGCTTATACCCTGCTGTAATAATAGCGAATGAAAACAATCCTGGATCATCGGGCATAGAAGCATAAGAAAATTCCGTCAGTACAATATTATCTTTTATAGTTAGAAGCTTTTCTTCTTTGCGAAGCAATTCTAGGAAATAACTATCCATCATATATTCGGCAGCAGCCGTTACATCAAAAGTTATCTCTTGTTTTTTCAATTCATTTTTTAATAATGATAATGCATTATTGATGGTAGTTGAATCGTTTCGGTATAAATCTGAAATAATATGAGGAGTAGCCACTGATTTTGTAATGCCTAATTCCATCAACCCTTTAATAAGCGTAATAGAAGTCTCCAGATCAGGAGATCCGTCATCTATACCGGGAAGAATATGAGAATGAATGTCATTGGCTATGGGGAAATAGCTACAATCTTCAGCATATTTTTTTTTAGAAAATATTGAAAGCATTTATAAAGAATAGGTTATTGCGATTGAAGTAAGCACTTGCTTTTTGATATTGATGCAACTTACTCAGAGGCTTAAAAATAGAAACAATAAAAGGGAAAGGAATATTGTTGGTTTTCATCGCCAGGTAATCTCTTCGATTGGCTCTTATCCGCATTCTTAAATCGTTGTTGCTTTGTCCGCCTCTTCTCATTTTTACAATGAGCTTTGGAAGATAGCATGCACTTGCTTTAAACTTATACAAATACCTCGACATCAATTCATAATCTGCTGCAGAATAATAGTGATTTTCGTAGCCTCCAAACTTTTTAAAAAGATCGGATTTGAAATAAAACGTAGGATGAGCAGGCATCCAACCGAGATTGAATAAAGAACGTTTAAACTCTCTGCCCTTCCATATTCTATATACTTCTTGAGTATTTTCTTGTTCTACATATTCAAGATCCCCATACACGCAATCAACATGATTGTTTTCAAAAGATGCTACAATAGATGCAATCACATCATTTGTATCGAGCATATCATCGCTATTCAAAATACCAATCACGTCACCCGTAGCCATCGCCATGCCTTTATTGATGGCATCGTACATTCCTTTGTCTGTTTCGGAAATCCAACTAGCAATAGTTGATTCGTATTTTTTAATAATGGAAACTGTCCCGTCTGTAGATTTCCCATCTATGATAATATGTTCAATATCATGATGGGTTTGATTGGCAATAGAAAGTATGCAATCTTCCAGATATTTCTCCGAATTGTATGTGGCTGTAATAATGGTTACTTTCATCGAAAAAAATTGGATAGTTCGAATTATGCATCATCAATTTAGTTAAAATTTGTTAAAAAAACACACCGCCAGAAATAAATAATAAATAGTTCATATAGTCAAAATAGAGGAATCTGTTAAATATTATCATTAAATACTATACAGATAGTACTCTATCTCTTATTTTTACAGCAGGATTGCCACTATATATCCCAAAAGCATCCAATGAAGAAGTTGCGACAGACCCAACTGAAAGTACCGCATGAGATTGTACGATAACTCCCCCACAAACCGTGGATTTAGCACCTACCCATGCTCCTTCTTCGATCAAAATGGGCTTTACCATTAAATCGAAGCTTGTTTTTTTGTAATCATGGTTTCCACATAATAAAAGCGCTCCTTGTGAAATACAAACATTGTCGCCAATGGTTACTGTAGCCAAATTATCAATCCAAACTTGTTCCCCTATCCAAACATGATTGCCAATTTCCAATAACCAGGGGTATTTAATATTCACATGCGGTTTTATAACGACGCCCTTTCCTATTCTAGCCCCAAATAATTTCAATAGAAACGTTTTAATAAAATAAATAGGAAATAAACCAGATTGAAAGACTAATAGATTTACATAATACCAAATCAATTTCTTGAGTACGTTGCCAGAATGGTATTCTTTATTATTGTATGTAGACAAATCCACTTTCATTGTAAGATATTTAATTGTAACTTATTTAAAATAGTAATAACCTACCAATAGGTATAAAACAATTATACTTCTGACTGATTAGTATGTTTTGAATTTCTATCAAAAAAATACATCATGATAAAAATAGCTAAGTAAGCAAATATATTAAACCAAGTATGATGATCAAGTCCTAATGGCATTGGCCATCCTTTATTGATTGCTACTAAAAACAACCCAATGCGAGTGGTGTTGATTAACCACAACATCAACAAACCTCCCAATAACCAAAGTAGCTTTTTAATTATAGGATTGGTATTTGCAATTACAAAAGCTGCCCAAAAACTCATCACCCCATATCCTGCACAACTATAAGAAACAAATACACCTTTGGCATTGACTACTTTTAATAAAAATCCTGGTAAAATTTCTGTTTGATATCCAAACCATGCTGCAATATAAGTTGCGCCATAAACAAGAGAGTGTCTTAGCCAACTTACATAATCAACATACTTTTCAATGAATGGAATATAATATCCTCCAGGAGTAGCCAGGCCACTTAGAAACTTTGTTCCGTAATAGAAGGCAAGGAAAAGGACTAAAAATTTTATAACGAAAATATAGAATGGATTAGTGAATTTCATAGATTGAATACTGTTGAGACGTTGAGGCGTTTAGTTGTTGAGATAAAAAACCAACCATCAAAATCATATTGCATATAGGTTCTTTTTTAA